>CAZMFG010000204.1:0-1611 GCA_964565525.1 uncultured Thermodesulfobacteriota bacterium | reverse complement strand
GCGAACCCCAGGCCTGATCGGGGATGCCGAACCACGCGTGCTTCTGGATCATCAGAAGGTTGAGGATCAGCAAGAGCCCTCCCCCCAAATACCCGTAGGCGAACCCCTTGCCTGAGACGTACTCACGCTCCCCCTCAGGTGCGATCTCCGGCAAGAAGGCGTTGTAGAAGACCATTCCGCCGGCAAAACCGATGAGTGCAATGATGAAAAAGAGCGATGCCCGCAGATAGTCCCCATACCCCACCGTAACCAGCAGGGCGGTGAAGACGGCCCCCAGATAGGTATAGAAGATGAGGAAACCCCGCTTGGCCCGGGAGTAATCGGCAATGGCCCCCAGGACCGGGGCGCTCAAGGCCGTGATGACCATGGCGATCGTGATGCTGAAGCTCCACAGGGGGGTGGCAAAGAGGTGAAAGGTGCACCCCAGGAAGGTGATATCCACCCCCTCCTTGGGGACGATGGAGACGAAGTAGATGGGGAGCACCGCCGCCATGATGGTCGTGGCAAAGGCGGAGTTGGCCCAGTCATACATGCACCAGCTGAAAATGGTCTTCTTGTGGGCTTTCACAGGGCACCTCCCATGCAGTTGTATGAATTATCTCACACCCTTTTTACACGAATTTCAATACGCGATGCAAGCATTCTGATCAAGGACCATGAGGGAAATAGTTGATATAACGGACGATATATGGTAATAAAAGGGGAGGAGATAGGAGATGTCAGGGGTCGATCTCAATTTCGATAAGCTGGGCGGGCTGGTCCCGGTGGTGGTGCAGGATGTCACCTCAGGTGAGGTCTTGATGACGGCCTTTATGAACCGCCAGGCATGGGAGGAGACCCTGAAGACCCGCCGGGCCACGTACTGGAGCAGGTCGCGGAATCAACTGTGGGTTAAGGGTGAGACCTCCGGGAATTTCCAGGAGGTCAAGGAGATTTTCGTGGACTGCGACGAGGACACCGTCCTCCTCAAGGTAATTCAAAAGGGTGAGGCCGCCTGCCATATGGGCTTTCGGAGCTGTTTCTATAGAAGAGTGCAGGGGAATGAACTGAAGGAAGTAGGTGAACGGATCTTTGATCCGGATGAGGTGTACCGATGAAGCTCTTAAAGCTGGGCATACCCAAGGGGAGCCTGGAGAAGGCCACCATCGAGCTCTTCCGCCGTTCGGGGTGGAAGATCACCATGGACTCCCGGAGCTATTTCCCCGCCATTGACGACCCCGAGATCAGCTGCACCCTGGTGCGGGCCCAGGAGATGTCCCGCTTTGTGGAGATGGGCGCCCTGGACGTGGGCCTCACCGGCAAGGACTGGATCCTGGAGAACGAATCGGATGTGGTGGCGGTGCAGGATCTGGTCTATTCCAAGATCACCCAGCGGCCCGCTCGCTGGGTGCTGGTGGTAACGGAGTCCTCTCCGGTCAAGCGCATCGAAGACCTCAAAGGGAAAAAGGTCTTCACCGAGTTGGTGAACTTTACCCGTAAGTACTTCGCCGAAAAGGACATCCAGGTCGATGTGGAGTTCTCGTGGGGGGCAACCGAGGCCAAGGTGGTGGAAGGGTTGGCCGACGCCATCGTGGAGGTGACGGAGACCGGAAGCACCATCAGGGCCAACGG
>CAZMFG010000203.1:0-1628 GCA_964565525.1 uncultured Thermodesulfobacteriota bacterium | reverse complement strand
CAAAATCCCCCGGGCCTTGCGCCTGTGAGGGTTCGAATCCCTCCTCCGGCACCAAGAGCATATATGATGGATTTCCGAGCCTGCCTCCTACGTCCCAGGGGATAAGGAGGGTGGCCGATACGGTGCGGTTGGAAACGACCATGCCCCCCGTGCTTGGAAAGGAGATCCACGTGAAGGCATGAAGGGCCGATGGCCGGCACGGGACCATGGGCCTTTGTTATTATAGGGATCATGAGGCTGCTCCGCGATAATTACCATCGTTCAATCAACTACCTGCGCATATCCATCACCGACCGATGCAACCTGCGCTGCCGCTACTGTATGCCCGAAGAGGGGGTTGAGTTGATGGAGCACAGAGATCTCCTCACCTATGAGGAGATCGTATCGGTGGTCGAAGTCTTCGCCCGTCACGGCATCTCCAAGGTGCGCATTACCGGCGGCGAGCCACTCGTGCGGCGGGGTGCCGCGGACCTCGTCAAGGCAATTGCGCGGATCGAGGGAATTCGTGACCTAAGTCTCACCACCAATGGTGTCCTTTTAAAGGGATACGCTAAAGACTTAGTCGAAGCGGGGCTTCGCCGCATCAACGTCAGCCTCGACACCCTGCGCCCTGATCGCTTCGCCTACATCACCAGGAGGGATACATTCAAAGAGGTTTGGGCGGGTATCGAGGCGGCCCTGCAACAACGCCTCTCCCCGGTAAAAATCAACGTGGTGGTTATCAAGGGCTTCAACGACGACGAGATCAAGGCATTCGCCCGCTTGAGCCTCACCCATCCACTCCACGTCCGCTTCATCGAGTTCATGCCCGTCGGGGAAAGAAACGGCTGGGATGGGGAGGAGACGATTCCATCCTCCCAGATCATAGAAGAAATTAGAGAGCTGGGAGAACTGATTCCCAAAAGCCCTCAGGAGAACGATGGTCCGGCCAAGAGGTATTATATACAAGGAGGGAAGGGGGAGATCGGATTTATCTCGCCGATCAGCAGCCACTTTTGTGCACAGTGTAACCGCCTTCGTCTCACCCCTGACGGCAAGATCAGGACCTGTCTCTTCTCCGACGAGGAGATCGACCTCAAGGGGGCCTTGAGGAGGGGGGACGGAGAGGCGGCTATCGAGGCGATTCTCTATCAGGCCCTACGGACCAAGCCCGCGGGGCACCGGATCGGAGATATTCGCTTTAAGAAGTGTCAGCGGGGAATGCACGCTATAGGAGGATAGGAGATGACGAAGTTTACCCACCTGGACGAGCAGGGGAGGGCACGGATGGTCGATATCACCGGAAAAGAGGCGACCGTGCGGGAGGCCAGGGCCCGGGGAGCGGTCATCATGCGACCCGAGACCTTTCACATGATCGTGAC
The DNA here is from genome assembly GCA_964565525.1 of uncultured Thermodesulfobacteriota bacterium. Taxonomy (GTDB): domain Bacteria; phylum Desulfobacterota; class B13-G15; order B13-G15; family RBG-16-54-18; genus JAFGNJ01. The sequence continues at coordinate 267 of CAZMFG010000203.1, read as the reverse complement.
GGGGGGGATAGGAAAGGGGGATGTCCTGGGGGTGGCCAAGGTGGCGGGGATCATGGGGGCCAAGCAGACGGCGGAGATCATCCCTATGTGTCATCCGTTAAATATTACGAATGTAGAGATCACCTTTGAGCCGATTGAGGCGGAACACCGCATTGAGATCGAGGCAGGGGTCAAGGTAACAGGGAGGACCGGTGTGGAGATGGAGGCCTTGACAGCGGTAGCCACAGCCGCCCTCACCATCTACGATATGTGCAAGGCCGTGGATCG
>CAZMFG010000202.1:0-1652 GCA_964565525.1 uncultured Thermodesulfobacteriota bacterium | reverse complement strand
GAGGGCTTCCTTGACATCCCGGAGGATGGAACGGGCAGGGATATATGCTTTGCGCTCTATGGTCTGGAGCGTGGTCCTCCCGATCTGGCAATAGATGCAGTCATAGGTGCAGATCTTCTTCGGGACCAGATCCACCCCCAGGGATATCCCGAGCCGTCTGGAGGGGACAGGGCCGTAGGTATGTTTCACCTGTTTCGCCTCGCTATGGTATCGATGATGGCTCGGTGGGAAGCGAAGGCGACCGGGGGGAGGTCGGCCAATGAAAAGAACCTCACTTCCGCGGCGTCGTCGCCCGGCCTCAGTGTTCCCCCCCGAGGTGATATGCGATAGCCGATGATGATCAAGGGGCCGTAGAAAGAGCTGTCCTCGGCGACCACGTCGAGCAATTGATCCACCGTTCCTTTTAAACCGGTTTCCTCTTGAAGCTCCCGTATTGCCCCTTCGGCCGGGGTCTCGTCCGACTCCACAAACCCTCCTGGCAGACACCATGTACCTTTGGCCGGTTCCATTGCCCTCTTGACCAGGAGGAGGAGGTGTTCATCGTCGAGGACCACGACTGCGGTGGCCGGCAGGGGGTTTTCGTACAGGATCCTATCGCACCGCCCGCAATAGAGCCGCATCCGGCCGTCGCGGGATATTCGCCCTATTTTCTCTCCGCACAAGGGACAGAAATGTTTCTCTTTTTCCACCCCTCAACGTTCCCCATATCTTTCGTGATAGACGAATTCCGCGATCTCTTTCCTCTTGGGGGGTGTGGGGACCTTCTCGGGGTAGCCGAGGGGTGTTATGGCCACCACGGTCTTCCCCTGGGGGATCTTGAGGACCTCTCCCGCCTTGGCGGCATCGAACAAACCAACGATTACCGTTCCCAGCCCTTCGGCATGGGCTGCCAAGCAGAGGTTTTGTGTCGCCAAACCGCAATCGAACATGTACCAGTCGCCCTTGTCGGTGCAGACCTCTCCTTTTTTGAAACCCGCCCTCCCCTCGATAGCGGCCACGACCAGCGTGAGAGGGGCCTGGAGGATCGCCTCGCGGGCGGGGTTGGTGGGTGTTAGGGTCTCGACCAACTGTTTTTTGATCCCTTCCTCCTTTACCACGATAACCTCCCAGCACTGGGTATTGGCCCAGGAGGGCGCCCACTGCACGGCCTCCAAGACCCTCTGCAGCTTCTCTTCGGGGATGGGGTCAGGCGTATACGCCCTCACCGATCGCCTCTCCTTGATGGCCTTCATGATATCCATGATCACCTCCATAAGAATTTTTTTTATCGGACTTCGGGGGCCGAGGTTGTTACAGCACCATGCCCCCTCAATCATCTCAGAGTTACCTCGATACGTACATGAACAGAGACTCACAGAATCGATGCGTGGTTTTTCGCGGAGTCTTCAATCCTTGTAGACGAGTTGTGTGACGAGCGTGAGCCTCCCCCTTTCTTCCATGAGTACACGGCACCGCTGGCCGATCTCCCTCAACGTGCAGGCAATCACCGATTGGGGGAGGGAGGTGATGAGCGGTTCCCCTTTATCGCCGCACGCTGCTATTTCGGGATCGACCGGGATCCTCCCCACAAAGGGAATGCCCATATCCTCGGCTACCTGCTCACCGCCGCCTTCACCGAATGGAGCTAAGGGCCTTTCACAATGGGGGCAGGC
>CAZMFG010000201.1:0-1706 GCA_964565525.1 uncultured Thermodesulfobacteriota bacterium | reverse complement strand
AGAGAGATTGCATGGGAATTATGAAATATATGCAATAGCATTGTCAAGAACGGGCGTGATAGTGATACAGGTGAATGCTGAAAGCAGGCTTTTGAAAGCATTATATTGTGTAGTTAGCAACAGAAAACGGCTATGGCTGAAGCAGTTTCTCTCCTATATATAGGTTAGCAATGCCTCCGGTAAGCTTACGGCATCTGAGCTGGGAGAAGCCTGCCTCGTGCATCATGGCCATCAACTCCGCAGGTTCAGGGAAGGCCATGATGGATTCATGCAGGTAGCGGTAGACCTCCTTCTGTCCGGACATGACCCCCCCTGCCCAGGGGATGATGCGCGAGAGATACCACTGATAGAGGTCCTTGAATATGGGTATCGTGGGTCTGCCGAACTCCAGGATCACAAGGCTTCCTCCCCCCTTGAGGACCCGGAACAGTTCCTCGATCCCCTTTGGTTGATCTGCCAAGTTCCTGACTCCGAAGCCGACGATGGCCCGGTCGAAGGTCTCCGCACGAAAGGGGAGCAATTCGGCGTCACCGCCGATTGGGGTGATGGCAACGCCCTGTGCCCTCTCTTTCCCCCTGCCCAGCATCACTGTGGAGAAGTCGAGAGCCGTTACCCGCGCCCCCGGCCATCGGCGCAGGATACCCCTTCCCAGCCGCATGGTCCCGGCACAGCAATCCAACACATGTTCTTGCCCTGAAAGCCTGAGGGCCCTGACCGCCTCACGTCGCCACCACGTGTCAATGCCGAAGCTGAGCAGGGTGTTCAGCAGATCGTAACTTTCCGCGATAGCGGCAAAGCTGCGGTGGACGAATGCCCTTTTGTCCATGGGAAAGGTTATGATCTTTTGGCTGAAGGGCCACCTTCGGCTTCGGCGACAATCCTGTTCCTCAGCTCCAGGCACATCTGGGGGGAATCGATCTCCATGGGACAGCGCACCTTGCATCGCCCACAGCTGAGGCAGGAGTAGGTCAAAGGAGAGGCCTTGCTGAGATCTCCGGTGACAAAGGCGGTCCAGATGGCGCCGATACCCCCGAAGTACTTGTCGCCGAAGCGGCCCGCGGTGACGGCGAAGAGAGGACACTCATAGAGACAGCCGCCGCAGCGCAGGCAATAGAGGGCCTCACGGAAGGTGGGGTCCTGGGCAAGTTGGCTGCGTCCGGCATCGAGGAAGATCACGTACATCTCCTTGGGGCCGTGGGCACCATAGGTAATGACTTTTTCGATGTCACCGGTCTTGCTGGGGCCGGAGACGAGGTTGACGTAGGCGGGGACCGTATAGCCGGCGAACCGCCAAGTCACCTCCGCCACCTTGAAGGCGTCCTCGATGGTCGGGACCACCTTCTCCATCCCTACGAGGGCGATGTACACTGGGGGGGCGGCCGTGGAAAGGCGAATGTTGCCTTCGTTCTCTATCTGAACGAGGGTGCCGGTGTCGGCGGCGACGACATTGGCACCGCTCATCCCGATATCGGCGCGGAAGAACTTATCCCGCAGGATTCCCCGCACCGTGGCCACCTCGGCCTCGATATCGGGGGGGATTTTTGTGCCGGTAACGCGGGAGAGCAGTTCGGCAACATCCTCCTTGGGGACGTGGATCGCCGGGGCAAGGAGATGCATGGGCTTGATCCCCAACAGTTGAATGATATATTCCCCGAGGTCGGTCTCGTAGACCTCGTTCCCCCGCTCTTCGAGGTGTTCCCGCAGAT
>CAZMFG010000200.1:0-1743 GCA_964565525.1 uncultured Thermodesulfobacteriota bacterium | reverse complement strand
GGGACTGGGAAAATCATCCCCCTTTTCTATCAAGATTAGTTTCTGATTACTGACTACTGATTACTATCTTACGTCCCCATCTCCCACGAGGAGAGATACTTTTCCTGTTCCGGGGTGAGGGTGTCGATGGCGACGCCCATGGCCTTGAGCTTGAGGCGGGCGATGGTCTGATCGATCTCTGTCGGGACGCGGTAGACCTTTTTCTCCAGATCCCCGGCGCTTTTGGCCAGATATTCAGCGGCCAGGGCCTGGTTGGCAAAGCTCATGTCCATGACGCTCGACGGGTGCCCCTCGGCAGCAGCCAGGTTCACGAGCCTGCCTTCTCCCAACACATTGATCCTCTTGCCCTTGGCGAGGGTAAATTCCTCCACAAACTCCCTGACCTTGCGCCGCTTGGTCGCGATCTTTACCAGCCCTTCCAGATCGAGCTCCACGTTGAAGTGGCCGGAGTTGGCCACGATGGCGCCGTCCTTCATCAGTTCAAAGTGCTCTTGACTGATGGCCTTGGTATCGCCGGTGAGGGTGACGAAGAAGTCGCCGACCTTGGCGGCCTCGGCCATGGGGAGGACGCGGTAGCCGTCCATCACGGCCTCCAGGGCCCGCAGGGGGTCCACCTCGGTGATGATCACGTTGGCCCCCATGCCCTTTGCCCGCATGGCCACGCCCCGGCCGCACCACCCGTATCCGCAGACCACGAAACAAGAGCCGGCCAGCAGGCGGTTGGTGGCCCTGATGATCCCGTCGATGGTGCTCTGGCCGGTGCCGTAGCGGTTGTCGAAGAGGTGCTTGGTGTCGGCGTCGTTGACCGCGATCACCGGAAACATCAGCACCCCTTCCTGCTCCATGCTGCGCAGGCGGATGACGCCGGTGGTGGTCTCCTCGGTGCTCCCGAGGATACCCTTCGCCAGCCCCTCACGATCTTTGGCGGAAAGACCTGCGGCCCACTCTTTGACGGGCGCGGCGAGCTCCTCCATCCTCCCCCATCCGATCATGTGCAGGGCGGAGACGAGGTCTGCGCCGTCGTCCATGGTGATAGCGGGGCGATGGGCAATGGCCTGTTGGATGTGTTGGTAGTAGGTCGTGCCGTCCTCTCCCTTTATGGCGAAGGTCGGTATCCCCATATCGGCTACCAGCGAGGCGGCCGCGTCGTCCTGGGTGCTCAAGGGGTTGGAGGCACAGAGCACCACGTCTGCCCCCCCGGCCTTGAGGACCTCGGCCAGGTTGGCCGTCTCGGTGGTGATGTGCAAGCAGGCGGATATCCGTATGCCCTTCAAGGGTTTTTCCTTGGCAAATCGTTCCTTGATGAGCTTCAAGACGGGCATCTCGTGCCCGGCCCACTCGATCCGCAGCTTTCCCTTGTCAGCAAGCTTTTTGTCTTTGATGTCGCAGTTCAAAATTAATCTCCTTGTACGTTTATTGTTTCCGTCAAAGTCTCAATACTGTTCTATCTGCACCCTCTCCTGCTGTCGAAGATCCCGCCGTCTTTGTGGCGGGGGCGGGAGAGGGTAGGGGTGAGGGTGGATATGATTTCAAATGGTTTCCCCCTTACCTTAATCCTCTCCCCCAAGGGGAGAGGAGAAATGGGAGGTTTACTTGAATCCTTGAATCCTGTCGCTCTGCGACATCCCGCTTCCATAAATTTATATAGAGGAGCGGGATAGAACCCTCGACCCCTTCTGTTATTTAACGCCTGCTGCCTTTTTCAGCTCATCCACCCTGTTCGTCTGTTCCCAAGTGAACTCC
>CAZMFG010000199.1:0-1866 GCA_964565525.1 uncultured Thermodesulfobacteriota bacterium | reverse complement strand
CATCCCGTTTTATCGGGATGTTAGTTGAGCTCGTGGTTCATAGGGGCACAGGGGCTCTTCTTGGAGGTAGTCACCATGTAACGCGTATGCCCTGGCCCGGCAGCCGCCGCACACCACACGATATTCGCATCCCCCGCATTTTCCTTTGAGATTGTCTAGATCTCTTAATTGCAGAAATACCTCTGCCCCCTCCCAGATCTCCTGAAAGGGGCGCTCCCGTATGTTCCCCACGTTAATCTCCAGATAACCGCAGGGCTGAACGTCACCCCGGTGCGAGAGAAAGCTAAAGGAGATGCCTCCGAGGCACCCGCGGGTGAAGGTGTGGAGGTCGCCTCCGTGTTCATTCCGGTCCTTTGCGCCGCCGCGCTGATGGATTATGCGGTAGTACTGTGGGGCACAGGTGGCCTTCAATTGGATTGACGCCGTGTCCTCTTGTTCGGCAAACCATGTCAAGGTCTGTTCGTACTCTTCCGAGGTGACCTCTTCGTGGGCCAATTCTCTCCCCCTGCCGGTGGGGACCAAGAGAAAGATGTGGTGGGCTACGGCCCCCAATTGGATCGTCAATTGAAAGATATCCTCTATTTCCGCCAGATTTCTCTTGGTCACCGTGGTATTGATCTGAAAATCAAGCCCCGCCTCTTTGAGGTATCTGATCCCTTCCAGGGCACCTGCATAGGCGCCGACCACCCCGCGAAACGTATCGTGACTCTCCGGGGTGGCTCCGTCCAGGCTGATGCTCACCCTCTGGATGCCGGCTCGCTTGGCCGCTGCCGCCTTTTCAGGATTCAAGAGGGTCCCGTTGACGGCCATGACCGTTCGGAGTCCCTTATGCGAGCTGTACGAGGCGACCTCAAATATATCCTCTCTCATGAGCGGCTCGCCGCCGGTGAGGATCAGGACCGGTTTGCTGAAGGCGGCGACCTCGTCGATAAATCGAAAGCATTCCTCAGTGGTGAGCTCGTCCTCGTACGGTCCCCGCTCGGCAGCCGCTCGGCAGTGGAGACAACTGAGATTGCAGCTCCTGGTGATCTCCCAGGCGATCATTTTTAAGTCCGGCTTCAATATCTCGCTTTTCTTAGGCATAATTTCTTGTACACTGCTTTACGCAAAACAACCCATAGGGTTCAATCCCGCCCTTGGCGGGATAGTTCATTTCGCCAAAAGCTTTGCCATCTCCTTGGCAAAATAGGTCAGGATGATATCCGCGCCAGCCCTCTTGATGGAGAGTAGCACCTCCTGCATCATACCCTCTTCGTCGATCCACCCGAGCTGTGCTCCAGCCTTGACTATGGCATATTCTCCGCTGACGCTGTAGGCCGCTACCGGCACGCCGAATTGTTTCTTGACCCGATAGATGATGTCCAGATAGCTGAGGGCGGGTTTGACCATAACGATATCCGCCCCTTCTTCGAGGTCGAGGGCTACCTCCCTGAGGGCCTCATCGCTGTTTGCCGGGTCCATCTGATACGTCTTGCGATCCCCGAACTGAGGGGGTGACTCCGCCGCCTCCCTGAAGGGACCGTAAAATGCCGACGCGTGTTTGGCGCTATAGGCCATAATGGGGGTTTGGGAGTATCCTTCTTGATCGAGGAGATCCCGAATGGCCTTTACCCTGCCGTCCATCATATCAGAAGGGGCCACCATATCCGCCCCGGCCTTAGCGTGGGAGAGGGCCGCGCGGGCAAGGAGCTCCAACGTTGGGTCATTCACGATCACCCCATCTTTCACCAGGCCGCAGTGCCCGTGGCTGGTGTATTCACACAGGCACACGTCGGTGATGACCAAGAGATCGGGGAGTGTTTCCTTGACAGCCGTGATGGCCCGTTGGACGATGCCGTCCGCGGCATAGGCCTCAGAGCCCACCTC
>CAZMFG010000198.1:0-1876 GCA_964565525.1 uncultured Thermodesulfobacteriota bacterium | reverse complement strand
TCAGGTCGGCATGTTGTTGAAACCGCATGTCGGGGAAGTGATACTCGCGGGCCGGATCCAAGGGGAGCAACTCGATGTGTTCCCGCACCCCGAGATCATCGAGCAGCCTCCATACCCTCTCCCCCTCCCGACACCCCCCGATGGATTGTACGGAGAGGTCGAACGTAAAACCCTTGCGCGTGAACGAGGTACAGCACCCTCCGACCCGAGCCTTCTTTTCAAAGACGGCCACCCGCAGCCCCTTTCGGGCAAGGAGGGTACCGCAGACCAATCCCCCTAAGCCGGCGCCGATGATGATCACGTCGTAGTCCATGACCTTCCCGATAAGGAAGCGATTATCCCCTTTCCTAATCTGAATTGCAAGGCCGACGGCCCCTATGGAAGGTTTTTATCCGGGTAGAACTGGAGGATGAGTTCCCTGATGAGCTTGGCCGCAGCCATGGCGGACTGTTGGGTGGGATCATAGGGCGGCGACAGCTCAACGACATCAAACCCCACGATGCGGAGGGCATGCAACTGGGAAATGAGAGAGACGACCTGATCAAAGGAGAGACCCCCGGGCTCAGGGGCGCCGACCCCCGGGGCGACCCCCGGATCGAGGATGTCCAGGTCCAAGCTGAGATAGACCGGACGCCCCGCTGTCCGACGGAGTGTCTCCTTTATATCAGCAATGATCTCCATTGATCTCGCGGCACGCAACTCTTCCCTGGTCCCCGATCTGACGCCGAGCTGACAGATGTTCTCGCCTCCGAGGAGATCGGCGATCCTTCGCATCACGGTGGCATGGGACAAGGGTTCTCCCAGGTATTCTTGGCGAAAATCGGCATGGGCGTCCAATTGAATCACGGCCAGATGGGGGTAATGGGCTGCCGCTGCCGTGACGGCGGGCAAGGAGATGAGGTGTTCGCCTCCCAAGAGGATGGGTAATTTTCCATCCCCCATGACGGTGGCCAAATAGCCTTGAATCATCCCCAGGGCCCCTTCCAGATCACCCTGAGGCAGGCTGATATCACCGGCATCGCAGATCTTCAGATCTTCCAGGTCTCTGTCCAGGGCAGGACTGTAGGTCTCCAGACCCCAGGAGCAATCGCGAATGGCCTGGGGTGCAAACCGAGTCCCCGGGCGGAAGGAAGAGGTGATATCTAGAGGACACCCGATGATGACGGCGGGACTTTCTGCGTAGGGGGAATCGGCGGCGAGGAAGGTGCGCGACGCGAACTGGAGTTCCATCTAAACTCGTGCCCCCTCACCATACTATGACCATAATACCACTGCGGCCAGGGCCGCCCCGATTTTTTTGACGTGGTGTTCGACGACGACCGATCTCAGATCTTTGATCTCCCATCCGCGAAGCTCCATGCCCTCCATGGCCATATTCCGGACGGTTTCTTCGATCTGACGCCGCTCTCCTTTGGCAGAATATTCCATAATCAATCCGTTCTGATCCGCATCCTCCGGCAGGGCTACGGCAACGCCGGCCGAGATGACCTCACCGGGCACATCACTGGTGATCGCAGCATACGCAGCGGGGACAAGTGCACCGGGTGGAAGGGCAATCGGCTCGATCAATGTGCACCGGGGCGGCACAATGCTGGACATCTTGACGATGTTCGTATTGCCGATCCCCGCACGGAGCAGGGCACCATCAAACGCGTTGAGGGATGTATAGCCCTCAGACGTCCCAGAGGCCAGAAAATATCGGGTAGGCATGTTGAAGATCACCGTTCTCCTCCGTCTTTTAGTGTGTTAAGCCCGATGCGCTCCCATCTACTTTCAGATACGTTGGCCTCCTGCACGCTAGGGAGGCGTCTTTTAGGGCATACTATAAAAAGAATTAAGTTTAATAAACTAAACGCAAATTATTATAACTCCCCCC
>CAZMFG010000197.1:0-1886 GCA_964565525.1 uncultured Thermodesulfobacteriota bacterium | reverse complement strand
GCAGCAACGGATAGACGGACCGCAGCTCAGCAACCACTTTTTTTATATTGTTCCAGTGTCGGAGATATTCTGTGGTCCCGAATTTTTCTCCTTCAAAGGTATAGTAGAAGAGCCCTTTGGCCCCGTGGACCACGGCCAGATAGCTGAGACAGCGCTCTTCCGCATAGGTGGGATATCTCCCCCACGCGCGGGGGTCGTCCTCCAAGGGGTACGTTGACCAGTCAAAGGCCTGGATCACGGCCCAGACGGGCCTTCCCCCTGTCCATTGCTGTGCCTCCTCCAGGGAGTCTGAGAGCCAGGTGAGGGACATCCTCGGTATGGGATAGGTATCGATCATGAGGATATCCGCTGCCGGGGCGTAGTCCCATGCCCGCTCGGCCCTGACCAATACCAATGCCCCGGGAAACGGGGTATACGCACGGAGAAACCGACGCCAGCGCCAGATGGAAGCGGGCGCAATACCCCTCCCCTCCGGCTCATCCGCCAGGTACCAGGCCAGGATGGCCGGCGATGCCTCGATATCATCCAAAAAGGCATGGAGGGTCTCGCGGTCTTCTCCGTCAGGGGGTGGGATGAGGACCTTGAGCCCCAGGCCTTGTGCCCGTTCGATGAACTTTCTTAAAAATCCCGCCTCGCGCCTGGATGTCTGGACCGCGTTGAACCCCGCCGCCTTGATTTCGGGTAATGCCTCGATGGGTGCCCCATAGATGCCCAGAGGGAAGAAGCCGTCGAGGGATCTGAGAGGCATCGGGGTGGGGTCCGCACTTGTTGCAGCTCGAAGCTCCTGTGAAACTGCAAAGCCGATCTTTTTCGATACGGCGATACGGCGACTATTGTGATACACGCCTATCCGCCAGCGATATCTGCCGGGCGGGAGCGGTTCTTTTATCCACAAGAGGTTCCCCTGGGGGCTGTACGTGGTGAAGGTCCTTCTGAACCCCTCCTTGCCCTGCAGCTCTATCCGGATCTCGTAGACCCGCCCGTCCTCAGGCAGGCGCCAGGCGAACAGGGGCGGACCGCGGAAAGCCACCGCTCCGTTTCGGGGAGAGAGGGGATGCACGATGAAGGGAACCAGAGTCACCTCATCGAACCATACGGTATGCCTCATCCCCGGATTGACCAGGGCTATCTCCCCCCCTGCCGGGTGCCCTTCGAGATACAGGAGGCGGCTGAGCCTGACCCACCTGCCCCACGTGAAGAGCTCATCACAGGTGATCTCTTTATCGAAGATGCGGACGAGGGGGTATTCTCCATCCAGAAAGCCGTCGCGCTTGACCCAAAAGGAGAGGATATACCACCCGTGAGGCAGCCGCTCCTTAATGCTGCACCGCCAGGTACCTTTTCCTGTAAGAGAGACGGCCCGTGTGCCAGCATAGCCTTCTTTTTCAAGGAGGGGGCGGCTGTCCCCATGCCCCTCCCTGGTCCAGTTGTCGGGCATCCCATCGTGGTCGCTGTCGTGTTCGAAGCCGGGGTTGGGGATGAGGTTCGTCCGAGCCTGGTACGCCCCGACATTCCCTCCACAAAGAAGCGCCGCTGCGATAACAATGCCTATCAGTGGTGTTCGGCCCACGATCGGTTGATCTCTTCGATATAATTATGGATAGCGGGGTTCTTGGGGGCAAGCCAGGCGGCGGTGTCAAACTCTCGCTTCGCATCGGCCCGCAATGCATGATCCCCTTCTGCAAGGACGAGGTACGTCCACCCGAGGCCCGCATGGTACCAGGCAGAGGTGGGCTGCAGATCGATGGCAACCTCGTATTCACGGGCGGCAAGGTCCACAAAGACCGCCTTTCGTTTCGCTCTCTCCTGGGCAAGGGCCATCTGCTCGTAGGCCTTGGCCAGGAGATAATGGGGCAGGGCATAACGGGGTGAGATCTTTTTTGCCC
>CAZMFG010000196.1:0-1890 GCA_964565525.1 uncultured Thermodesulfobacteriota bacterium | reverse complement strand
TTTGTTAAATAATGCTTGAATTGTTAAAAGATTATGTTTTACAATATAATAAGATGTATAATTGAAGTATTCTGTTTATAGACTAATACGTTAAATGCCTGCGGGGTGGCATCATGGCAGAACGAGAAATTCTCACGGCAGTAGAGAAAGATGGGGAAGTTTTGGTCCTTTTGGATGGACGCAAGCTCCGCGTAGATGCTAAAAACCTCTCCAAGAGCGTAAATTGGCTGCCAATGCAGGAGTTAGAGATATCGGAGGAATCGAACGACCCCCTGTACAACTTAACGGTCCTGAATTTAGAGCGAAACGAAGAAGTTCTTGCCATGTGGCTCTAGCTTTCATTTCCACGGTAAGTAGGTAAGAAGAAGAAACATCTATCATTCACATTCATCCATGAGGTGGATAAGCTCCTTGTGTTCAAGGGGCTCAAAATCATCTGCCAGCGCAATCTGTCCAAGAAGAAGTAGCCACTTCAAGCTGTGCGTATGTTGCTTTGCACAAGGAGGAAATCGAGGCTTATCTTTCGAATATACAGCAGACATCTCTGATCCGACGTTGAATTCTCAATGAAAGGTAAGCGATTCATCACTGACTATTAACTTTAGTACCATTCCGAGCGGAAACACACCGCTGATCACAACCCAAACCTTATTCATGACCCATAAATTCCTGATAAAACAACCCATATCTGAGGCCGTGGGAGCTGATATTGAGGGTGTCTTTTTTTAGTCTCTCCATGGAATAGAGGATGATCATGGCCCCGGCCAGGATGATATCGGCTCGGTCAGGGGGGAGGCCTTTGATTGCTTTTCGAGCTGCCAGGTCCCTTTTTTGCAGTTTCTTCACCTGTGTCCTCAGCTCGTTGGTGGTCAGAAGTAGACCATGGATTTCCTCCCGGGCAAAGGCATCGAGTCCCAGCTGGATCGCTCCCAGGGTAACGGCCGTACCACCGATACCTACCAATTCTCCCCTTAAGGCAGGGGGGATGCTGCGAAGGGCCTTTTTGATGTCGTCCCGGAGCTTGATTGTTTCATCGTTAGTAGGGGGATCATGAAGCAGGAATTTCTCGGTAAGGCCCACCGCCCCCACGGGGAGACTGATAGTGTGCAATTGATCGGCGGGGCCTTTTTTGCGGCGGAAGATGTATTCGGTGCTTCCTCCTCCCGCATCCATCACCACGACGTCGTGAGGCATGAGGGGGTCTTGCTGCACCGACAGAAAGGAAAGCATAGCCTCTTCTTTCTCATCGATGACACGAGGGGTAATACCGCATTCTCTTTGTATCTGGTGGACAAATTGATCGGCATCTGCGGCCATGCGCAGGGCATTGGTCCCCACACAAGCAATCTCCACTACCCTTTCCCTCTGGCACAGGGAGACAAATCTCTTCAATACCGCAAAACTCTTTTGTACATTCACGGGGTCCAGCTTTCCCCCTTTCTGCAAACCCCTACCCAGACGAGTGGTCTCACCCCCATCAAAGACCACTTCGAGGAGGCCCTGTGCCGTCGCCCGGCCTATCAACATCAGGATGGTGTTGGAACCGATGTCTATGGTTGCGTAACGCTTCAGGAGTATCTCCTAAGAACGACTCATCTCACTTACTATCACAAAGATCTCCTAATGCATATCGTGGTTAACCTGGAGAGTCAAGGTGAAAACACGAGGATCCCTTCACCCATACTTGACAAATCTCGTCTCTGGTATATAGTGATAAACTGATTCGCTCAAGGACAATATGCAGAAAATGTTGCGAGACAAGAGAGGGGAAGGAGGTGAAGGTCATGTCAGATAGCAGGGTAGCAAGGGTCTCAGAAGTGATCGCAGGTTCTCCCAAGAGTTTTGAGGATGCCATTCAACAGGGCTTCAAACGGGCATCAAAGACCCTCA
>CAZMFG010000195.1:0-1900 GCA_964565525.1 uncultured Thermodesulfobacteriota bacterium | reverse complement strand
CTTTCCTTTGGCCTTTTATTAAGGCTCTATGCCTTTTCCCAGATCTATATGATCACCTTAGATGGCGCCTTTCAATACATACCTGTGGCAAAACTCTTTTATCAGGGGGAGTATCTTCAAGCCCTGTCCCAGCCCCAGCTCCCCCTCTATCCGTTTTTGATCTCGCTGCTTTCCCATGTAACGGGCAACTTTGAGCTGTCCGGCCAGTTGATCTCCATATTTTTCAGCCTCTTGGCCATATTCCCTATTTATTTAATAGGAAAATCTCTTTTCGGCCCCAAACCCGCCTTCTGGACGACGGCATTGTACCTTATAAACCCCCTCATGCTGCATAGTTCAGTGGATGTATTGAAAGAAGGCCTGCTGATCTTTCTTTTGTTGTCCTCGGTCTATTGCTCCTTGAGGTTTTTGCAGGAAGGGAAAGGGCAATGGCTGATCTGGACGGCAGTCTTCGCCTTGGTGGGGGCCCTGGTCCGCATGAACACATTGGTGGTGCCGATGATCATGGGAGCATGGCTGGGGTATGGCCTCCTCCGCAGGGTGTGGCGAGAGAGGAAAACGGTACAGCGCTACCAATGGGCAGCCATGGTGTTGTTCGGGATTATTCTGGCCCTTGTCATAATGGGAATCCGGGGAGGGGAATTCCTCGTTGGGAAAAAACCATACATAAAGATTTCACAGTTATTTTCCCAATGGTTCACCTTTGCGTGGCCAAGTTTTTCTCACATCGGAGAAGGAATCGTGAGAATTAGCGGCAGGTTCTTGGAAAAGGTATATCTCGTACCCCTTGTGCTGGCCTTATTCGGCCTGGGGCGGCGCATAAAAACTAAAGAATTCGGTGCTGAAGAAAAGTACCTCGCCCTTTTGATAGGGGTGCTTACCGTCATCTTGTTCCCCAATTTATATGCATCGGGGAGATATCATCTCCCCGCCATCTTCCTGTTGTATGTATGGGCCGGTTTCGGCTTTGTAAAGATCGCGGAGTGGATCCAGGCGAGGTTTGCGAGATATCCCAGGCTCGCGGCCGCTATACCCATTATCATCCTCCTCGGGGCAATGTTGCCCTTCGGCCTTCAGCCCCAAAGGCTGGATAAGATCGGCCGTAAGGAGGTGGGTTTGTGGTTGCGGGAGCCATCACTTCCATCGCCCCTGATTATTACCAACATACCACGGGTAGCCTACTACGCAGAGGGTGAGTATCTGCAATTTCCTTACAAGGCTATCCCGAAAAGAATCGTCAGCAAAGGGAAGAGGGAGGGGGCGGACTATCTGATCATGGAGGAAAAGGGGCAGGAAAACTCGGATGCCTTTGTCTCCTTCGAGAAGAAAGGGGATTTAAGGCTGGTCCATCGCTATCCCTACGGAGATAAGGCAATGGTTATCTACGTTTATAAGATAAGAAAGCAAGGGGATCACCCACGAAAGGCATCGTAAGTACTTACAGAGGTCTACACCTTTCCTAACACCAGACAGACGTTATTCCCCCCGAAGGCGAATGAGTTGGAGATGGCGATATGGATATCTTTTTCCCTGGCCTCATTGGGGGTGTAATCGAGGTCGCACTCCGGATCAGGGGTGGAGTAGTTGATGGTGGGCGGGATGACCCCCTCCTGGAGGGAGAGGAGGGTAGCGACCGCCTCGATCCCCGCTGCCGAGCCCAAACAGTGTCCGATCATCGATTTGATGGAGCTGAGGGGAATCTCATAGGCCCTCGCGCCGAAGGCTTGCTTGATCCCTCTGGTCTCCACCACGTCGTTCAGCGGGGTGGCTGTCCCATGGGCATTGATGTAATCCACCGCTTCGGGGGCAACCCCCGCATCCGCCAGGGCCGATCTGATGGTCCGAGCAATCCCCTCACCTGATGGTTCGGGTGCGGTGAGGTGATGCGCCTCGGCGCAGA
>CAZMFG010000194.1:0-1979 GCA_964565525.1 uncultured Thermodesulfobacteriota bacterium | reverse complement strand
ATGACATCCTTGCCGGCAAGCAATTGCAATGTATAGTTGCCCTTGAGTTTGGCTGTGGCCTTGGCCTTGATTGTCACCCTTCTTACCTTTGTCGAAGCGGGGCCGAGGTTAACCTCAATATCTTTGACCGGACGATTCCCCAATAGCACGCGGTAATCGGTGATCTTGTTCAGATTGTTGCCTTGCAAAGTAACCGTAGCGGTTTCCCCCCCCGCTTCTAACTGCAAGCTGCGTGTGCTGGCGGACTTTATCTCGGCCTTGACCGCCTGTACCGGCTGCACCTTCTGAGGGGTTTTTTGAACTGGTTGCGCCTTCTGTAATTCCTTTACTTCTGCATGGACAAGGATCGGAAAAAGAATCAAAGCAACTATAAACACATTTACCAAAGAGTATTTTTCCTTCATTTCATCCTCCCGAACAATTTAAAATACGTCAAGAAACCTCGTCGTTCGTCTCTTTTTATTTTACTGCTCCTTGTTCCCAAACACATCTCTAAGCAGTTTGGTCACCCGGGCTGCGGGGTCTTTGCGGATCTTGCGTTCTTCCTCGGCCACCATGTAGAAGAGGCCGTCGAGGGCTTTTTCGGTCACGTATTCATCCAGGTCGAGGTTCAGAGGGTCGGCAAAAGGGATGGTGCTGATCTTGGCGTGCACTTCCTGATACGTGCGGGTGACCCCTATCTCCTCCATGGTTGCATGGACGACGGGCATGAAGAGCTGATGGAGTCGGTCCCGTGTCTTGTCCTCAAAGTAGAGGGTGGCCTCATTGTCCTTGCCGTTGAGGATCTTTCGGGCATCATCAAAGGTCATTGCTTTGACGGCGTCCCAGAACAGGGCCTTGGCCTCCGGGGCCGCCCGCTCGGCGGCCCGATTCATGGTGCGAGAGAATTCTTCCACCTGTGGGCCGTATCCCATGGCCATCATGACTATCTCTACTTTCTGCACGGTCTTTGGAAGGGGGATTTTTATGTTGGGGTTTTTGTAATATCCATCGATCCTGGAGACCTCCGCGACGGCATTTTCCGTCCCGATCTCGAGGGCCTGTTTGAGACCTCGGATGATCTTGTTATCGGTGAGCTTACCTCCTTTGAAGGCATCGAAGACGCCTTGAAGAAAGCTGTCCCCCTTGTCATCAGCATAAGCCGGCGATATGTGAATGGTGAACATGGCCATCAACATTGCCATGGCGGCGAGTCGTGTCAGTTTCATGTTTTCTCCTTCCGTATTAGTAATCAGGATTAATAATCAGACTACCAAGATACAGGCTTTTGCCAGATATGGCAATATTTCCTTATTATCGCTTGTCTTTTAAAAGATGAAGGCATGAACATCGTGGTTCGCTTCAGCTAATCGGCATATTCGGTGGCGAAGTTAGGCAAGCCCTCCCTTATCTTATAATTGGGCGAACCTTCTTCCTAATTCGTACGCCTCTTCCAAAAGGTCCACCTTCTCCAGTATCTCTCCTTTCCGACTCACTCCCGGGACGAGTATGGTGCCGATGAGATTCATCTCTAAATATCGTAGACTCTTCTCGAAAAACGCCTTCAGGAGGGCAGCTGCTTCGGGATTTTCCTCTTCAAAGGGAACGGCCAGGACCGCTGGTTTACCGCGTATCTTCTCCCTATTTTCAGGGCAGTTAAAGTAGACAAAGCGGTCGATGAACCCCTTCATCAAGGCAGTTGGCCCGTACCAATATACCGGCGTGCCGAAAACGATCCCGTCGCTTGTAATAATTTTTGGATAGAGACGGTTCATATCGTCGTCCTTGCTGCATTCCGTGCCCTTCCAGCAGGCATGACACCCGTCACACTCTTGGATTGTTAGATCAGCGAGGAAAAGGCAATCTCCCTTAGCGCCCTCTGATTTTGCACCTTCTAATATTTTAGAGATGAGAATATGGGTGTTGCCTTTTTTTCGCGGACTTCCCATTATCCCAAGGATTTTCTTCATCATTCATCCTCCATGCGCAATATTGTCGCT
>CAZMFG010000193.1:0-2012 GCA_964565525.1 uncultured Thermodesulfobacteriota bacterium | reverse complement strand
GAAAAATTCCCGCACCATCTTGATGGCGCAGAACTTGCCGCACATGGTACAGACCTCTTCCGTCTGAGGCTTGCTCTCTGCCCGGTACTGTGCGGCCTTAGCGGGATCAATGGATAATTGAATCTGTTTTTCCCAATCGAGGGCCTTGCGTGCCCGTGCGATCTCGTCATCCCACGTCCTGGCCTTTGCAAGGCCGCGGGCCACATCGGCGGCGTGCCCTGCAATGCGCGTGGCAATCACCCCCTCCCGCACATCCTCAGGGGTGGGGAGCTTGAGGTGTTCGGCCGGGGTCACGTAACAGAGAAAATCCGCCCCGTGGTATGCGGCCACGGCCCCTCCGATGGCGCACACGATGTGATCATACCCAGGGGCCACGTCGGTCACCAGCGGCCCCAGGACATAAAAAGGGGCCCCGTTGCACAGCTTCTTCTCCAACCGGATATTGGTCTCGATCTGGTCCAGCGGGACGTGGCCCGGCCCCTCGATCATCACCTGCACCTCCTCCTCCCAGGCACGCTCGGCCAGCTCCCCCAAGAGGAGGAGTTCCTGGATCTGGGGGCGGTCGGTGGCATCGGCCAGGCAGCCGGGGCGCAGGCCATCTCCGAGGCTCAGGGTGACATCGTGTTGTTGGGCGATCTCCAGGAGTCGGTCGAAGTCCTCATAGAGGGGGTTCTCGCGTTCGTTGTAGATCATCCACGTGGCGAGAAAGGCCCCTCCCCTGCTGACGATATCCGTGATCCTCCCCTGGGCCTTGAGCCGCTCCAAGCTGCTCAGGGTTACCCCACAGTGGACCGTGATGAAATCCACCCCATCCGTGGCGTGGCGCTCGATGACGTCGAAGATATCATCGGCGGTCATCTGGACGATTCCCCCCTTGCGCTGGGCCACCTCGATGGCGGCCTGGTAGATGGGGACCGTCCCCACCGGCAGAGGGGAACGCTCAAGGATGAGCTTCCTAATCGCATCGATATCACCCCCGGTACTCAGGTCCATGACGGTGTCTGCACCGGCCTCAATCGCCGCCTCGAGCTTCTGGAGCTCCTCGGCGGGATCGGCGTGGTCCGAGGAGGTCCCGATATTGGCATTGATCTTGACGGTCAAACCCTCCCCGATCCCGATAGGTCGGAGCCCGCGGCGTCTCTTGTTGGCGGGGATAACGATCTTCCCCTGCGCCACCCCCTCCATGAGGGTTTGGGAATCAATCTCCTCTGCGCGGGCAACGGCCTCCATCTCCGGGGTGACTTCACCCCTGCGCGCCTTAGCGAGTTGTGTCTCTATCATGTGCCTCTCCTCTTGATCTCGATCACCTTCTGGACCACTTCCCCGGGGTCCCCCCCCAGGACGCGGATCATGGCCTCTTTTCCCCACCCACCCTCGTCATAAATCACGTCCGGCACCTCCCCTGCGCCGGCCAGGACCTGCTCCACCCCCCAGGCCAGCGAACGTCCCTCCTCCTCGGTAACCTCCTGCGGTTCCTCGCGTCGGTCAAAGCCGTAGGTACGCAGCCCGCCCTCTTTGCAGGCCTGCAGGATACCGGGGGAATATCTGATGTTCATGGCTGAGCGGAATGAGGGGTCGTGCTGCATGACGGTCAGGATGATCGAGGCGATATGCTGGGAGGCCCCAAAGGCAGGGACATCGATTGTCGCAATGGTATCTCGCACCCGTATGATCCGGCCAGGAAAGGCGGCCACGTTCCCCTTTGCCTGGGCAAAGGGGAGGGCATAGCCGAGATTGGAGGATATCTCGGGGATGAGCCCCCCGATCCCTTCCTCCCCTTTCAACTGGGCAAGGGCTTTACCCAAGGCCTCCATTACCCTATATCGTTCTCCTTCCAACGCACCATAGGCAGGGGGATGGACGAATCGTCTCCCGTTCCCAATCGCCAAGGCGCCTTTAATACTCATGATAGTCACCTCTCTACCCCGCTGCACGGCTTCCTGAAGCGAGGCCCCCATGGCCAGTTCCGTGGCGATGGCGGCGGAGAGGACACAGCCGGTCCCGTGGACATC
>CAZMFG010000192.1:0-2105 GCA_964565525.1 uncultured Thermodesulfobacteriota bacterium | reverse complement strand
CAGATCCCGCTCGAGACCACGATCCCCTCCAAGGAATCCAGCACCGGCCGGATCACTGCGGCATCGCCTGGCCCGTCCGCACTCTCACCAACTAACGGCTTGATGGTGCTCCCCCCCTGGACCTCGTGATCGTACTGCCGCACCACCGACTCCTTGCTGCAGATGTTGAGCCGGGAGAGCATCTTCTCAAGGGTTGCGGTCAGATCCTGCGGTGGATTAACGGCAGGCTCCTCATGGCGGGGAGGCTCCCACCGGGCCACGAGGTCCATTTTGGGGACCCCCTCGTGGAAGAATTTCATGTCGAGGTACGCAACGGTCTGCTCGTGCCAGAGGCAGTGAAAGGTTCCGCTATCGGTAAACTGCCCCACCTGAGTGGCCTCCACATCCATTTTCTCGGCCAGTGTCAGGAGCTCTGCGATCTTGTCAGGGGCTACTGCCAGGGTCATCCGCTCCTGGGATTCGGACACGAGGATCTCCCAGGGGTCGAGGCCGGGATATTTGAGCGGCGCGCGCTCGAGATGGATCTCGCACCCGCCGGGCTCTTTTGCCATCTCACCTACGGAGGAAGAAAGTCCGCCTGCCCCATTATCCGTAATGGCGGTGTAGAGGCCGCGATCGCGGGCCAGCAGGAGGAAGTCGGTCATCCTCTTCTGGGTGATGGGGTCCCCGATCTGCACGGCGCTCGTGGGGGAGGCCTCGTGGAGCTCTTCCGAGGAAAAGGTGGCCCCGTGGATCCCGTCCTTGCCGATGCGCCCCCCCACCATCACAACCAAATCACCTGCATGGGCCTCTTTTATATGCGAGGGTTCGCCCTTGATGGTCCTGGGCATGATCCCACAGGTGCCGCAGTAGACCAGGGGTTTGCCCACGTACCGCGTGTCAAAGACGACGCTCCCGTTGACCGTGGGTATCCCGCTCTTGTTCCCCCCGTGCTCCACCCCTTCCCTGACCCCCTCAAAGATCCGCTTGGGGTGCAATACCCGCTCCGGAAGGGGTCCGGACCAGTCGGGCGGGGCAAAGCAGAAGGTGTCCGTGTTGAAGATGAGCTTGGCCCCCTTGCCCGTGCCGAAGGGGTCGCGGTTGACCCCCACGATGCCTGTCAAGGCCCCGCCGTAGGGGTCGAGGGCAGAGGGGGTGTTGTGGGTCTCCACCTTGAAGGCAAGACTCCACTCATCGTTGAAGGCCACTACGCCGGCGTTGTCAATAAAGACCGAGAGGCACGGGTCTTCATCTCCCAACGCACACCTGATGGCCTCGGTGCTCCCTTTAATATAAATGTCGAAGAGCCCCTCGATCACCTCCTCCGTACCATCTGCATTGATATAGGTGATACGGGCCTGGAAGATCTTGTGCTTGCAGTGCTCGGACCAGGTCTGGGCAATAGCCTCCAGCTCCACATCGGTGATCCCCGCCCCGATGCCGATCTCTTTCCTCTTCTGTTTGACCTCCTCTGCCCTGAGGTAGGCTTGAATGGCCTTCATTTCTGCCAGGGAAAGGGCCAGCAACCGGTCCCTGCTGAGGGCGATGAGCTTCTCGTCGGTGATCTCCAGGTCGAACCGCTCTACCTCTCCTCCCTGCAGCCCCGTCACCTTGGGGACCAGGGGACCTATCCCCTTTTCCGAATCCCATTCCTCTTGGCTCCTGATCTCAAAGCGGTTGATCAAAGGATTGCCGAGGAGATTCGTGGCGATCCGTTGGACTTCTGCTCGTGAGAGATCACCCTGGATCAGGTACTGATGTGAGGTATAGACCTTTTCTTCTTCCTTTAATTTGGTTGTCAGACAGGCCTCGAGGGCCTCCCGGGCGGTCCTCCCCACATTATCCGTCACCCCGGGCAAAAAACCCACCTCGATGACCCAGTCGAATGCTTTTGCCAAAGGACGATCCACGTCCACGGACCAGTGCTGGGTGATGGGATCGGAGTAGGCATCGTGGGCCACGAGCTCAAGCTGTTGCTTATCCAAAGGGGCGTCAATGGTATAGCAATCGACGGTTCGCACGGATTTCACCGCCAATCCCAGATCGTTCACCATCCTGGCTGCCGTCTTTTCCCCCAAGGGGTCCCTCAACCCTTCCTTGAAGGCCACCTCTATCCTATGGGGCAT
>CAZMFG010000191.1:0-2124 GCA_964565525.1 uncultured Thermodesulfobacteriota bacterium | reverse complement strand
AAAGGTCCTGCCGAAACCGGCCCTTGCGGACCTCTTCCTCAAGGTCTCGATTGGTCGTCGCCACGATCCGCACATCGACTTTGATGGTATGGGACGAGCCCAGGCGCTCAAACTCGTTATGCTGGATCACCCGGAGCAGCTTTGCCTGCACCTCCAGCGGTAGCTCCCCGATCTCGTCCAGACAAAGGGTGGAACCATGGGCGACCTCGAACCGGCCGACCTGCCGGGTATCGGCCCCGGTAAATGCCCCCTTCTCCCGGCCGAACAATTCGCTCTCCATCAAATTGCCCGGCAGGGCAGCGCAGTTGACCGTGATCAAGGGCCGATCCTTGCGAGGGCTCATGTCATGGATGGCGGCAGCGATCAGCTCCTTTCCCGTACCGGTCTCACCGAGGATGAGGACCGTTGTGTTCATAGGAGCGACCTGCTCCGCTCGATAGAGAACATACTTGAGACCATCACTGTGCCCGAGAATATGGTCGAATTGATATCTCAACCTAATCTCTTGACGGAAGTAAATATTCTCGGCCTCGAGTCGGTCTTTCATTTTTTTGATTTCAGAAAGAGCCGTCCGAAGTTCGTCCGTCCGCTCCTCCACTCGTCGTTCCAGCTCGTCGTGAGATTTTTGTAAAGCCTCTGTAAGTTTCCGTTGGGTGATATCGCGAATGTTACACTGAATCACTTTATGATGACTAACACGATAGACATTACTGACAAATTCCACGGCAATTTGCCGTCCATCTTTCGTCTCAAGCGGTAAATCATGGTAGCGAACATATCCTTTGCTCTTCAATTCCGAAGAGATGGCTTTCGATGCTTCAATATCTCTAAAGGTGCCAATTTCCCAGAGTTTCTTCCCTAAGAGCTCCTCATGTGAATAACCCAACATTTCTACCATGAATGGGTTCACATCCGATATTTGTCCTGTCTCGGCATCGAGGATTAATATTCCATCTTGGGCTTCCTCAAAGAGACGTCGGTAGCGAGTTTCAGAAATCTTTAGCGA
This sequence comes from uncultured Thermodesulfobacteriota bacterium, assembly GCA_964565525.1. Classification (GTDB taxonomy): domain Bacteria; phylum Desulfobacterota; class B13-G15; order B13-G15; family RBG-16-54-18; genus JAFGNJ01. Next base: position 1,118 of record CAZMFG010000191.1, on the reverse strand, counting down.
CTCCTCCATCTTCTTGCGCTCGGTGATGTCCACCATTACGGCGCATACTGCACCGGGCATATCCGTGCGCCGAAGGGCATTTATGGAAAGTAAGACAGGTACAGAATCTTCACCTCCGGCCTGTAAGGCAAGTTCCACCGTACTCTTCCCCTTTAAACCCTGCTCAACCAATGCCTCAAATAATTGAAGGTCTGTTGATGAAATGTATTGGTAGATTGAAGATCCTATTACTTTTTCCAGAGACCCTTTGACGATATCTGCAAAACGTTGGTTACAGTAAAGGATCGTGCCGTCGGAGGCCAGGGTGACGGCCCCTTCGTTCATGGTTTCGACCATGACCCGGTAAGGATGATCGGCGCCCGTTAGGGTAAAGACCCGATCTCCCTCCGCCGTTGAGACAACCAGGGCATCCACCTCACCGCCTCGGATAGCGCGCAGAGTTTCCTCGGCTTCCATCATCCGCGCCGTGAGTTCCTGCAACTCATCCAAAAGTTGCTGGCGTGTTCTATCCGATTTACTCATTGATTCGTACTCATGAATTCTTGGGTTTCAGATCGATGCCTACAAGAAACCTTTCCGTATCCGACATGTCGCCGATGAGCCTCCGGAGTGGCAGGGGGAGTTTCTTGATGAGCGTTGGGGCGGCAATAATCTGCTCTCCCTTGGCCAGCTTGGGCTGCTGGTAGATGTCTATCACCTTGAGTTCGTAGCGGCCTGCCAGGTGTTCCTCACAGATTTTCTGGACATTGGCGATTGCCCGGGTTGACTTTGGGGTCATCCCTGTAACATACAGCCGAAGAACGTACTTTGCCCGGTCTCGCCTCGCGGCGGCTTTTTCTAATTCCTCAGTGCTCGTTTTCCCTCTTTTCGTCTCCATCGCTGTTACTCAAAAATTTATTTTATCATCCGGAGACAGGACGAATGTCGAGTCCCACCAGTACGCGCTCCGTGTTAGCCAGATCTCCGATAATCTTTTTAAGCGGTTCAGGAAGCTTCCTTACCAGTGTCGGTATGGCAATAATCTGGTCCCCTTTGGCAAGCTGGGGATTCTTTAAAAGGTCTATCACTTCAATGCGGTATTTCCCCGCGAGGTGCTCTTCGCAGATCTTCTTTAAATT
>CAZMFG010000190.1:0-2145 GCA_964565525.1 uncultured Thermodesulfobacteriota bacterium | reverse complement strand
CTTGAGGCCACCCAACCGTAGCCAGATAGATGACGGTCTCTTCGACCCCATCGGCCTCGATAATCCCGTTCACCCTGTCGTCATAAAAGGCACCAATGGCACAGCAGCCGAGCCCCAGGGCACCGGCAGCCAGGTAGAGGTTTTCCCCGACATGGCCTGCGTCGAGGTAGAGGTACCGATAGGCCCTCTGGCGGTATTTCCACCGGGACCGTTCCACTATGGCGGTCCAGATAAAGGTCACTTGGGCCGCCAACACGACCGTTTGTCCCAGGGCGGCCTCGGCCACATCCCGTGCAAGGTCCCCCTTTTTGAGGAACTCCAGGTCGAAGGCGTGCGGCCTAAAGTGATAGATACCCGGCTCAAGGCCCTCGACCGCCCGCACCAAGAGGTAGGTCTCCACGGGATAGAGCCCTCCGGCAGAGGGCGCTGTCCTAAAGAGGACTTCTCCAGATCTGGCCGTGACCCCCTGCGTTGCCCACAGGAGTGCGGAGAGCTTTTCGGTTTTCAGCGGGCGCCCCCCATCATATTCCCTCCTCGATCTGCGACGAGCGAGGAGCTGCCAAAGGTTGGTGTTCCCCGTGAGGTCGGGTTCGGGGAGGGGGACGATGGCGAGAGGGGCCTTATAATCTTTAAATGACTTGGGCTGTCTGCTCCAGTCGAGGGCGTGACCTTCCATAGCGTCCGGGTCGTATTTGGTCTCCTTCTGAAACCGCTCCCCGATCTTTTCTCGTGGTGGCTTCATCCTTCTCCCTCCAGCAATCTCAGCATCTGCTGCGGCTCTGTTGCCGGAAGCTCACATCGAAAGTTCCTGCACACATATGCCGTGGCCTTATTATTGAGACGGGAAAGGCCCTTGGTAAATTCAGCCAAGCGGGTAATGTCGGGATTCTTCTCACTCGCGGGACGCAGGATGACCGCTTTGTTGGGCACAAAGGCCTCTCTGAGGGTCTTCAGCATGGCCTTGGTATCCTCTGCCTTGGGATCGCCGACGATGACGACCTCGTAAGAGGGTCCGCGCGCAAAATCGAGGGCGACCATCCATTGGGTATGGGCCCCTGGTGATTGGGAGAGCGCGCTGGAGAATGCACGGGAGAGGTGGGCCGCTTTGTCTTCCAATTCCGAATGGGCCGTCAGACGCGCCAGGCGCAGGAGGTTGAGCATGGCCACTGCGTTTCCCGAAGGGACGGCACCGTCGTAGACCTCCTTTTTCCGTGTCAGGATGGCGTCGGCATCGTCCGCAGTGAAAAAGAACCCGCCCTGTTCCCCATCCCAGAAGTGTTTGATCATCATGGCGTTGAGTGTAAGAGCCCTTTCCAAATAGCGGGGTTCAAAGGTCGTTTCATACAGCTCTATGAGCCCCCAGGTGAGAAAGGCATAGTCATCCAGAAAGGCCGTTATGGCGGCCTCGCCGTCTCGATAGCGATGATACAGTCGCCCCTTTGTATCGACCATCGAGGTCAGGATAAAATCCGCTGCGCGCTTTGCGGCCTCTTCGTACAGAGGTTCATCGCATACCTGTGCCCCCTTGGCCAGAGCCGCTATCATCAGACCGTTCCAATCGGTGAGGATCTTATCGTCTTTATGGGGATGCACGCGTTTTTCCCGTGCGTCGAAAAGCTTGATGCGCGCTCCTTCTAACCTTTTGCCGAGCCCCTCCAAGGGAATGCCGAGGTCCGCGGCGATCTCACTGAGGGGTTTTTTCAGATAGAGGATATTTCCCCCTGTCTTCCTCCCGGTCGCCTCTTCTGTAAAATTCCCTTCCCGCTCGATATTGAAGACCGCGGTAACCAGCTCCACTTCTTCCCGGGAGAGTATGCGCCCCACTTCATCGTGGGTCCAGAGATAAAATTTGCCCTCCTTACCCTCGCTGTCCGCATCTTCGGCAGAATAAAAACCTCCCTTCGGGTCGGTCATGTCACGCAAGACATAGGTGAAGATCTCCCGGGCCGTTTGCGCGTATTCCTCTGTGCCACCGGTGGCCTGATAGGCCTCGGTGTAGGCCATGGCCAGCAGGGCTTGATCGTAGAGCATCTTTTCAAAGTGGGGGAGGAACCATCGGCTGTCGGTGGAGTAGCGGTGGAAGCCGAATCCTACATGGTCGTAGATACCGCCCCGCCTCATCCCCTGGAGGGTCTTCTCTACCAT
>CAZMFG010000189.1:0-2151 GCA_964565525.1 uncultured Thermodesulfobacteriota bacterium | reverse complement strand
ATCGTCGTTGCCGTCGCACGCTCAAGAAAGGCGAAGGGAACAAGACGATCGGTTTACTAGTTGCCATTGTATGATCGATTATGCATCTCTTACAAAGAGGGCTTTATCATTATTTATTCTGTTATAGGGAAACTTTCTGTTCTCAAAACATAAGAGGTGTTCTGCATGAAGATATCCATCGGTAAAAAGACAGATGTCGGATGTGTGCGGGAGGCGAACGAGGACAGCTTATACATCGATCTCCCCCCAGAGGGTGCGTCCCGAGGGGACGCACCCCAAAGGGGTGTGCCCCAAGGGGGCACAGATTCTGCCAATCGTTATGCCCTGCTCCTGGTGGCCGATGGGATGGGGGGACAGGCCGCAGGCAAAGAGGCCAGCGAGACCGCGGTCGATATAATCAAAACCCTCTTTTCGGACACATCGAAGGCCGAAAAGCCTATTGAGGACATCAGGGCATTTATCACCGCCTCCTTGCGCGAGGCCAACAAGGCCGTTTTTGAAAAAGGGAAGGTGAAAGAAGCGGAGATGGGCACGACCCTCACAACGGCCTTCATCGACGACCAGCATGTATTCATCGGCCATGTAGGAGACAGCCGTGCCTATCACCTGCGGGGCAGAGAGATCAGGCAGGTGACCGAGGATCACACCCTTGCCGAAGACATGGTGCGTAAGGGGCGTGCCACCCACGAGGAGATGCAAAAATCCCCTATGCGCAGCATGCTCACTAGGTCCATCGGGACCAAAGAGGAGGTAACGATTGATCAGCCCCTTGGCATTGAGCTGGAAGAGGGGGATGTCCTGCTGCTGTGTACCGATGGCCTGACAAACCTGGTACAAGAAGAGGAGATTCTCTCCACGGTCCACAACACCGCGGATGTCCAAGCGGCGTGCGATAAGCTGGTTGATATGGCCCGGAGGCGGGGCGGACATGACAACATCACCGTGGTCGCCGCAGAGCTCGGCGAACTCCAACGGATCAAGGGGTTGGGGATCAGGGCGAAGACAATGGCGGTGAAGTCGGCGCATACAGCGAAGGGGCAAAAGAAGAGGTGGTTCCTCATCGCCTCCATCGGGCTTCTGGTGGCCGTCTTCATATTTTTGGCCTATCTGCTCGTCTCTCACTATATCGAGCTGGACACGTTCGACAAAGGACCTCCGATGGAAGGGAAAACCGACGTGGAGGGTGCACAATCACCGTGAATCCTGTGCGGGGACATACACCGATCTGCGCTATGAACGGTCATTGCAAAAAGGCCTTTTTTTATTTCGTGCTGATAGGGTGCCTTGTCGTATGCGCCGCCCTCCAGACCCATGCCGGTGTGAAGGGGGAGGTTACTTCTGTCGGCAAAGGATATATTCAGATAGACGCAGGGTCTGAGGCAGGTCTCAATGTCGGCGATCAAGGGCGGATACATTACACCGTCCTGGTGGGCAAAGAAAGGGCGCCCCAACCCATCTATGTGGCGACCTTTACCATAACGAAAACCTTCCAACACGCCTCTGTGGCAAAGATCGACGAGGCACAAGGGGCGGTAAAGGTGGGATATGTGGCGGAGGTAACACTGAGGGCGGTGCAGCTGCCCCCGGCGAAAAAAACGGTCAAGCGCAAAAAGGCAGTGAAAAAACCATTGAGGGCCGGGCAGGTGTGGAGAGATCCGCATCTGAGGATGAGCTTTGCTTGGGTGCCCGGCGGGTGCTTTGAGATGGGGTGCGGGAGCTGGTCCGGAGACTGCAGTAGCGCTGAGAAGCCCCTGCACCGGGTTTGTGTCGAGGGCTTCTGGATGGCGAGACATGAGGTGACCCAGCAGCAGTGGCGGCGGCTTATGGGACACAACCCCTCGGATTTTAGTCGGTGTGGGTCCCAGTGCCCTGTCGAGCAGGTATCATGGAACGACGCCATGGAGTTTGCGAGAAAGTTGTCAGCAAAGACGGGCTATACCTTCCGCCTCCCCACCGAGGCGGAGTGGGAGTACGCGTGCAGAAGCGGCGGGAAGAAGCAGCAATATGCCGGCGGGGAAACCCCCGATGCCGTGGCGTGGTATAAAGATAACGCGGGGAAAACCCCTCATCATGTGGGGCGCAAGAGGCCCAACGGCCTCGGTATATACGATCTGTCGGGCAACGTGTGGGAGTGGTGCCTCGATATCTACG
>CAZMFG010000188.1:0-2177 GCA_964565525.1 uncultured Thermodesulfobacteriota bacterium | reverse complement strand
CCGATTTTGGCCGATGAGCAGGGCGCATTACCCCAAGCAGTTCCTGAAGATCGTCGGCTCCCGCACATTGATCGAGGAGGCCTTCTTGCGGATTGCCCCCCTGACTGAAGAACAGCGGGTCTCCATTATCGTTCATAAGGATCACCGGGAACTGACCGAGGAGATCTTCACGGGAAGGGCTGTCCGGATCATGGCGGAGCCGGAGGGTAGAAACACCGCACCGTGTATTGGTTTGGGTCTCATACAAATTTTGGAGGAACACGGAGATGGTCCGGTCGTAGTCCTGCCTGCTGATCACTACATTGGGGATACAAAGACCTTTCAGGAGACGATCCGGGCTGGGGTTTCTCTAGTGGATGATGGAGGAATTGTCACTATCGGGATCGTTCCCACCAGGCCGGAGATCGGTTACGGTTACATAAAGGGTGGAGAAGCCATCTCGAAAGGTGAGGTCTTTCGGGTGGATGCATTTGTGGAGAAGCCGTCCCTCGAGATGGCGACACAATTTTTAGCCGAGGGAAATTATTATTGGAACGCCGGGATCTTCATCTTTCGAGCCCAGACCATGATGGAGGAGATCAAGCGCTGTCTTCCTGAGCTCTATAAGGGGTTGATGGAATTGAGAAAGTCCTGGGGAAGGGCCGATTTTGAGGATACGTTAAAAAAAGTCTATGATGAGATTACCCCCGTGTCCATCGACTACGGGATCATGGAAAAGACCGATGCCGACATATTGGTTATCCCAGGTCGTTTCCCCTGGAGCGATGTTGGCAGCTGGCGATCCATCTTTGAGTTGAGGAGCAATGAGCATGATAAAGATGGAAACCTGATTGATGGCCATGCCATTCTCCTCGACTCCCAAAACAGCTTTGTTCACGCTCGATCTGGGCGCCTCGTTGGGTGCGTCGGGTTGAAAGATGTCGTTATTATTGACACACCCGATGCCCTCCTCATCTGCCATAGCGAGTCTGCACAAGATGTCCGACGCCTTATTGAAGTCATGAGAGAAAAAGAATTGAATGAATTGCTCTGAGATCACCCCTTTTGCCTCCCTATCTCTATAAGCCGGAAGCGTTTCCGGTGTCTCGTCGTATACTTTTCCCAAATTAAATGTATAGTGTTCGGTCCTTATTCTTAAAGCTCTTTGGGTTTACTGAGGGCAGCTCTCTTGGCAATTTTTTTTGGTACGTCAAGATCTTCAGGCCTTTTTTCCTGACACAAGATATGATACGCTACCCCCGATAAAAACGGTCTTGACACGGCGGCACAGAAAGGCGATAGTGCCTGTCACTATTCTTGTGGAGCACGTGAGGAGGTGTCATGGCTATCAAGGAGATCACGTTAGACGCACTGGATACGGAGCGATTCATCGCAGAACAGGTGCAGGAGATCGCCTCGGCCGTGGGGGATGGCGTGGCCGTCAATGCCCTCTCCGGCGGTGTCGATTCGTCCGTTGCCACCATGCTCGGGCATAAGGCCCTCGGCGATCGGCTCAAGACCTATTTTATCGACAGCGGCCTCATGCGAGAAGGGGAGCCGGAGCATATCGTTTCGCTCTTTAAGGGATTAGGGGTGCCGACAGAGCTGGTTGATGCCCCAAAAACGTTCTTCGCAGAACTCAAGGGCCGTACCGACCCGGAAGACAAGCGAGAGGCCATCACCCGTGCCTTTTACAAGGATGTCTTCGGCAAGCTCGTGAAGGAGACCGGCGCCACATACCTCCTGCAGGGGACGAACTACACCGATATCGAGGAGACCGTTGCCGGGGTCAAGAGACAGCACAACATACTGGAGCAGCTCAGCATCGATCCTGAAAAGATGTACGGGTACAAGGTCATCGAGCCCCTGATCCAACTCAGAAAATCGGGGATCAGAAAGGTCGCCCAGGCAGTAGGGTTACCGGAGGAGATCTACAACCGCCCGCCCTTTCCCGGCCCGGCCCTGGCTGCCAGGGTCATCGGTGAGGTGACACCCGAGAGGGTCAAGGTTGTGCGAAAGGCCACCCATATCGTGGAGGAAGAGCTAGCAGCCAGCAAGGCCTTTCAATACCTGGCGATCTTGCATGAGGATAAAGTAACGGGTGTGAGGGCAGGCAAGAGGGATTTCGGCCTGCAGATCGAAGTCAGGTGCTGGGAGAGCACGGATGCAAAGGTCGGGTCCCCCACTCGGCTCGGCTA
>CAZMFG010000187.1:0-2201 GCA_964565525.1 uncultured Thermodesulfobacteriota bacterium | reverse complement strand
TGGTTCAGGCCGCAGGGCTCGTACAAGGAGGGCATGAGGAAGATGTCGCACCCCGCCTCTATTTGGTGAGCCAAGGCCTCATCAAAGGCAACGGTCATGGACATCTGTTTCGGGTATTTTTTGGCCAATTGGACCAGGAGGCGCTCATACTTCTCTTCCCCCGACCCCAAGATCACCAGACCGGCCCCTTCTGCCATCAACCTCTCCACCACCTGTGCGAGGATATCCACCCCCTTTTGCCTTGCCAGACGCGAGATCGCACCCAACAGGGGCCGTTCCATCAGATGAGGGGAAAGCCCGCATCTTTTCAAAAGGTCCTTTTTGCAGGCCTTCTTCCCCCGCAGGTCATCGGGGGTGTAAAGGGCGGGCAGATGGGGGTCATCTGCAGGATTCCACTGCGCATAATCCACCCCGTTGAGAATACCGATCAGCTTTGCGGTCTGGTCCTTGAGCACCCCCTCCAGGCCATAACCGAATTCTGGGGTCTGGATCTCCTTGGCGTACGTAGGGCTTACCGTGGTCACCTGATCGGCAAAGACGATCCCGCCCTTCAGAAAATTGACCTTACCCCAGAACTCCAGCCATTCAATAGAAAAAAGATGTGCAGGAAGCCCCAGGAGGGGGAAAATATCGGGAGGGAAAATCCCTTGATACCCGAGGTTGTGTATGGTGAGGATGGACTTGGTCCTTGCAAAAAGCGGATGCCCTGAGAACCTCGTCTTTAAATAGATCGGTATCAGGGCGGTCTGCCAGTCGTGGCAGTGGATGATATCCCATTGTTGTTTCAGGGCCTCGCTCAGGACAAAGACGGCACGGGAGAAGAAGGCAAAGCGCTGGGCATTGTCCTCGTAGTCCCCTTTGGGTGTCCCGTACAGATAGGCACGGTCAAAGAACTCATCACACTGCACGAAGAAGACGGGGATCTCGTCTGTCAGCCGCCCTTGCAGGATATTAGCCTTGATCTCTGCAGCGCCGAGCCTGACAGGAAGATCCGCGATCACCTTCTCCAGATTCCACTTTCCTTCCTTGACAACGCGATAATAGGGCAGGACAAGAGTCGGCTGCACCCCTAACGGAACCAACGCCTTGGGGAGGGCCTCACACACATCTGCCAGCCCGCCGGTCTTGGCAAAGGGCGCGATCTCAGAGGAGGCAAAGAGGACCTTTAATTGCTTTCGCTGAGCACCCATTCACGTACCTGACAAAACCTCCGGGTTGACCAGATTCGGTGGCCTCTCACCCCTCAAACCGGCCACTATATTCTCAGCGGCCATTAGAGACATCTTGGTCCTGGTCTCGACAGTGCCGCTCCCCAGATGGGGTAAGAACACCACATTGTCTAATGCCATCAATCCGGGTGCAAGCTTCGGCTCCTCCTCATAGACATCGAGGCCTGCACCAGCGATGCGGCCCTCCTTCAGGGCCTGTACCAACGCCCGCTCATCAACCACCGGACCCCGGGAGGTGTTGATCAGGTAGGCGGTGGGTTTCATGAGCCGCAGTTCGTCTCGCCCGATCAGGTGCTTCGTCTCCGGCAGCAGGGGGACATGGAGGGAGATAAAGTCGGATTCCTGCAACAGGGTCTTAGTGTCTACACGCTGTGCCCCTACGGTATCCTCTAAGGTCTGATTTTTGTTCGGGTCGGTATAGAGCACCCGCATCTGAAAACCCTTCGACTTGAGGGCCATGGCCGTCCCGATCCTCCCTGCGCCGATCACCCCCAAGGTCTTTCCGGTGATATCGTGCCCCACAAAGAGCAGGGGGCCCCACCCTCGAAATTTCCCCTCCCGCACATAGCGATCCGCAACCACGATCTTGCGGGCCGCGGCGAACAGCAGCGCCCACGCCAGATCGGCGGTGGCATCGGTCAAGACACCGGGGGTATTGGTCACCATGATCCCGTGCCGCTTCGCTGCCTCCAGGTCGATGTTGTCGTAGCCCACCGCATAGTTGGCGAAGATCTTCACCCCCCTAGCCGCGGCAAAGACCTCGTCATCGATCCGATCCGATAACAAACACAGCACCCCATTCGTGCCCTTGATGTGCTGCAAGAGCTCATCGTGTGTCAGGGACCTGTCATCGGGGTTGACCTCCACCGCCTCACAGTGCTGCTGGAGGAGTTCGATACCGGCTTTGGGGATCTCTCTCGTCACATACACCTTCCAACCCATGGCAATTCCCCCTTCTGTTCAATTAGTATC
>CAZMFG010000186.1:0-2218 GCA_964565525.1 uncultured Thermodesulfobacteriota bacterium | reverse complement strand
GTGGTGGCTGGGGCGCCAGTCCTCTCTGAGGAGCATATCGAGGGGTATTGCGCCCTGGATGAGTCCGTGGTGCCCGAAGGCGCTTTTCTCCTCCGGGTGCAGGGGGATAGCATGATCGGTGACCATATCCAGGATGGCGATCTGATCCTGGTGAGGCCCCAGCCGAGGGGGGAGGATGGGGCAATTATTGTGGCTATGGTGGATGGAGAGACCACGGTCAAAAGGCTCCGTCTCAGGACCGATGGGATACAGCTTGTCCCTTCCAATCCAGCACTGAAGCCCTTATCGATCCGGGAGGATGAGCAGTTGAGGATCATCGGCAAGGTCGTGGCTGTATTCAGGTTTTTGGAACCTGAGTTTTCCGTATCTCCCGTGGCCAGGCCGCATTGGGAATCATAGAGGGATGCACTACACCACGAGGGAGAAGATAACAGTCGGGGTTGTCTACGGCGACCAGGCGCGCATAAGGCCGGTGTGGTTTGTCTGGGACGGAAGACGCTATCAGGTGACCAGTATCAACCATGTCTGGCGTGACAAGGCCGGCAGGGAGGTGCTGGTCTTCTTTTCCGTCAGCGACGAGGCCAACACCTATTTGCTCTGCTACCATACCGTGCAGCTGGAGTGGAGCATCTGCGGGGTCTCCATGGAGGGCTGAGGGTGTTCCGAGGCGCACGCGACCGGGTAATCATGCACGTGGACATGGATGCCTTCTTCGCCTCGGTGGAGCAGCGGGTAAACCCTGCCTGGCGGGGCAGGCCCCTTGTCGTCTGTGGCGGCGGCAAGAGGACCGTAGTTGCTGCCGCCTCCTACGAGGCCAGGCCCTATGGGATCAGGTCCGGGATGCCCCTCTATGAAGCCCAGCGGAAATGTTCTGACCTCCTTGTGGTGCAGGCCGACATCCCTCAGTATGTCGATGCCTCCGTCAGGGTCCTGCAGATCCTGCAGGGATTCACCCCTGCTGTGGAGGTCTACTCTATTGACGAGGCCTTTCTGGATGTTACCGGCTCCCTCATGCTCTTCCGGGGGGCGGAGCGCATCGCCCGGATGATACAAGAGAGGATCGATGAAGAGCTCAGGCTCACCTGTTCCATCGGCATCGCCCCCAATAAGCTGCTGGCAAAACTCGCCAGCGGGATGCACAAGCCCAATGGCCTGCAGGTTATCAGGGAAGAGGAGATATCCGCTCTTTTGGAAGACCTGCCGGTGGAGGAGGTGTGGGGGATAGGGCCCAGGCTCGCGACCTACCTCCATGAGATGGGGATTTCGACCTGCGGCCAGCTCGGGAGGATTCCTCTTGGCATCCTGGAAAGGCGGTTTGGTCTCATCGGTACGATGCTGTACCGCATGGCCAGGGGGGTGGATGATTCCTCTGTAGCCCCCTTTGGGGCTGCGCCCGATGCCCGATCCATAGGGCATAGCATGACGCTGGATCAAGACGTACAGGGCAAAGAGGAGATAGCCTGGTATGTTTTCCTGCTGGCGGAGATGGTGGGGAGGAGGCTGCGCTCCGGGGGGTATGCTGGCAGAACAGTAGTCCTGACCCTGCGCTACAGCGATTTTTGTACTTTCTCTCGCAGGATGACCATGAAGCGGTACATCACGACCGGTCCCGAGATCCATGAGCTGGCCATGAGGATATTGGATGGCATACGGCTCAGGGATGCGGTGAGGCTGGTGGGGGTGAGCCTGGCGAACCTGGTCAAGGGGAGGGTGCAGATCCCCCTTTTTGAAGGAGAGAGAAAAGGAGAGGAGCTGGCCCTGGCCATGGACCGGGTGAATGATAGATATGGGGAATTTACCCTGAGCTGGGGTCCGTTGCTGGGAGGCAGAAAAGGCCGTGTTGTGCCCCCGAGCTGGAGGCCGAAAGACGGTGATCTCATACATGCTATATCATGATACAATAGATAGAATTTTTACGATTCATTGTGTTACCTCGTTTAGGAGGTATTTGCCATGCACGTGGTAGATAAGACCAAAGAGGATTTGGCAACTGAAGTAGCGCACTTGCGCCAGCGGGTTGCTGAGTTGGAGCAGGCGGAAACCGAGCACAAGCGGGCAGAGGATGAGCTTCGGGAGAGTGAGGCGACGGCGAGGGTACTTCTGAATGCGGCCGCTGACGTTGCGGCGCTGTTAGATACCAAGGGTATCGTCCTTGACGTTAATGAAGCGATGGCCCGGAGGTTTGGACGGTCCGTGGATGAGCTTATCGGTGTGCATG
>CAZMFG010000185.1:0-2225 GCA_964565525.1 uncultured Thermodesulfobacteriota bacterium | reverse complement strand
GGAATATCAGGGGATAACCCCCGCAGAGGCTATACAGCTACTCCGATCCCCTGTTCATGAGGAACGGTTGCTGGCGCTCTTGATCCTCGTCCGCGCTTTCTCAAGAGGTAATGGGCTAATCAAAGAGAAAGTCTACAATCTTTACCTGCAGAACACCCGCTATATCAATAATTGGGACCTCGTCGATGCATCGGCCGCGCATATCGTCGGCGCCTTCTTAATGGATAAGGACAAGAAACCCCTCTATGACCTTGCTCAATCCAAAGATCTGTGGGAGCGTCGCATCGCCATCATAGCAACCTTTTATTTTATCAAAGACAGTGAATTCACTGAGGCCCTTACGATTGCTCGGATGCTCCTATCCGATAAAGAAGACCTGATTCACAAGGCAGCGGGGTGGATGCTCCGCGAAGTGGGCAAACGCAACCTGCATGTCGAAGAACGATTTTTAAAGGCTCACTACAAAAAGATGCCGCGGACCATGCTCCGCTATGCCATCGAGCGATTTCCGGAATCGAAGCGACAGCGTTATCTCAAGGGTAAGGCTTGATTATTATAGGGCAATATCAAGGAAACAATTCCTGCCACCGAGAAAAAACACCCAGGGCAAAACCGTCAGCCAATGTATCGCCACGGGGACCCACAGAGAGCCCGTCTTGAGATAGGTTGCGGTGCAGGCTATGGCCATGAGGGCGGCAAGGCAAAGAAAGACAGGGTTGGTGAACAGAGGATATGCAGAAGGATTGATGGTCATGGCATTAAGGGGATGCCAGGCGATAAAGGCAGCGATACTGAAAAGGGAATAGAAGCACAGCGGCACAGCGGAGATTTTCCTTTCCCTATGAGGGAGCAGCAAGCCCCGAAAGAACATCTCCTCTAAGAGAGCAGGAATAAAGAAGAGCGAAACGGGCAACGCCATCATAACCCAGATATGTGTTTTAAGAACTCCTATGGTAAAAAAACCGGAACAAAACCCAAGGGGTAAAGCAACAGCCATATATAAAAGAAACACAACAAGGCTGAAAAGGATATCCGGCCCTTTCGGCACGGTGATAAGTCCGCGCTTGAGGTCTATGAAACGATCGGCAAAGAATGATTTGAGCATGATCCTTATAGGATCAATATGTTTTGCTGTCGGCGATCACACTATGAATTGATAGACAGCCTCGCGCGGATTCCCCCCTCATACAGGACGCGGTAGATCTGTTCCTCGACAGGAAGCTCAATATGTTCACTGGTACAAGTGACGATCAGGTCTCCTAACCCCAAGCGCTCCATAAGGATACTGAGAAAACACCTTTTCAAACAATCTTAAAGGCTTCCCTGCAAGGCCACCAGGACGGCCAGAGAAAAGATTTCGGCAAGCTCCGCACCGGCTCCCATGACGTGGGTGGTTATACCCCCTATCTTCTTGACACAGTATTGGCCAAGGCCATAGGTACCGACCCACACCAGCACCATAATCCCCACCCCCACTAACCCTTGGATGAGGACGGCGCAGAGGAGTGTTATACCCGTCGCCCACAAGAAACCCCGCGGAGCGGGATACTCCATGATGGCCTCTTTCTGTAGGGCGGGGAAAAACCATGCCAAATAGACCATTGACCATCTCCCCACCGTCGGGAAGAACAGGAGGGAAAGCGAACTCCCACCCTCGATCAACTGACTGATGAAAAGATATTTGGCCAGGAGGGCGAGAACGAGGCCGATAATCCCGAAGGTCCCTCGTTGGTCCCTTCGCATGGTCTCCAAGATTTCCTCGTGCCTCTTGCTGCCGCTGCTGAAGCCGTCGAGGGTGGCGGCGAGGCCATCGAGGGGAGCACCACGGGTAACAATGCTCAAAATCGATACGAGAAATAGCGCGGTTGCCGCCGGATAAAAGGCCTCCCCCAGGACATGAGCGCATACCCACAGGAGACACCCCACGAGTAAGCCTACAAAAGGGAAATAGGTCAGGGAGCCGACGGCATCTTTCTCCTCTGTCGATGCGGCGGAGAAGATAGTGAGGAAGGAGAACGCAGCTATAAGCCGCCTACCGGAAAAACCCTCTTTCATTGCTATCCTCCTCTCACGAAGATCTGCTTTTTTGCCACGAAGGATTACCCCTTGATTATACTATGAATAGTAATTTCCTAAAAGACCCCCTATTTTGTCAAGGTCGAATGGCGCGTTCCAGGGAGTTCTCTGTTCTAAACAATCCATCGTGACGGATACGTCACCTACGA
>CAZMFG010000184.1:0-2242 GCA_964565525.1 uncultured Thermodesulfobacteriota bacterium | reverse complement strand
TTCTCGGCCCGCTCCTTGGCCCGCTTGGCCCGCTCCACGTCTATCTCGGGGGGCAGCTCCGCGGCCTCGACTAAGATGGTAACCCGATCGGGGAGGACCTCCACGAACCCCCAGGTCACGGCCATATGCCGCTCCTCTTTGCCGGCGCGGTACATCACTTCACCGATCTTCAAGGTGGTGAAGAAGGGGGTGTGACCGGGCAAGACCCCGAACTCCCCCTCCGCCCCAGGGGCCGTGATCTCCTCAACCTCCTGGCTCAACACCAGGCGATGAGGGGTTACCACCTCCATGAGGAAATTGCCTGCCATGCGTTCTACTCCTCGGCTCTCATTCTTTCTGCCTTTTCCAGGGCCTCTTCGATGGTCCCCACCATGTAAAAGGCCTGCTCAGGGACGTCGTCGTGTTTGCCCTCCACCAGCTCCTGAAAACCCCTGACCGTATCCTCAAGCTTCACGTATTTTCCCTTGCTGCCGGTAAACTCCTCTGCCACGAAAAAGGGCTGGGAGAAGAATCGCTGGATCTTTCTGGCCCGCGACACGGTCAGCTTGTCGTCTTCGGAAAGCTCGTCCATACCCAGGATGGCAATGATGTCCTGCAGGTCTTTGTATTTCTGGAGGATCTGCTGGACATTCCGGGCCACCCGATAGTGGTCCTCCCCCACCACCTGGGCGTTGAGGATCTTGGAGGTGGAATCCAGGGGGTCCACCGCCGGATAGATCCCCAGCTCGGCGATCTGCCGGGAGAGGACGGTGGTGGCGTCGAGGTGGGCGAAGGTGGTGGCGGGTGCGGGATCGGTCAGGTCGTCGGCCGGCACATAGATGGCCTGGACCGAGGTGATGGAACCCTTGGTGGTGGAGGTGATGCGCTCCTCCAATTCCCCCAGGTCCGTGGCCAAGGTAGGCTGATACCCAACTGCCGAGGGCATCCTCCCCAACAGGGCCGAGACCTCGGAGTTGGCCTGGGTAAACCGAAAGATGTTGTCGATGAACAAGAGGACGTCCTGTCCTTCCTCGTCGCGGAAATACTCGGCGGCGGTCAGGGCCGAGAGTCCCACCCGGGCCCGGGCGCCGGGGGTCTCGGTCATCTGTCCGAAGACCAGGGCCGTCTTGTCCAGGACCCCTGATCCCTTCATCTCCAGCCAGAGGTCGTTCCCCTCCCTGGTCCGCTCCCCCACGCCTCCGAAGACGGAAAACCCGCCGTGCTGGGTGGCGATGTTGTGGATGAGCTCCATGATGATCACAGTCTTGCCGACCCCGGCGCCGCCGAAGAGGCCGACCTTGCCGCCCCGGGGGTACGGTTCTAGGAGGTCGATCACCTTGACCCCCGTCTCCAGGAGTGAGACATTGACGTCCTGATCCACAAAGGAGGGGGCCGGACGATGAATGGGGTAGCTCTTGTTGGTGGCGACCGGTCCCTCTTCATCCACGGGTTCGCCGATCACATTGAGAATCCGGCCGAGGACCTCCTTGCCCACGGGTATGGTGATGGGGGCGCCGGTATCGAAGCCCTTCATCCCCCTGACCAAGCCATCGGTGGTATCCATGGCCACACACCTGACCGTGTTCTCCCCGATGTGCTGGGCAACCTCCGCAACCAAGTTCTCTTTCTGATCGCTTATCCGGGGGTTGGTGAGTCTGATCGCGTTAAAGATGGCGGGGAGCTCCCCTTCCTCGAACTCGATATCGATGACCGGCCCGATTACCTGTATGATTTTTCCTTCCTGCCTCTTCTCTTTCTTCATCGTCCGCGCCTTTCTCTTTGTTGTCCTATTCTGAGAGTAAAACCCTTGCTATTAGTCGAAAACCCTTAGTTCGATCCTTTTCACAACAGGATTCAAGGGTCCAATCCCGCTCCTTAATTTAGATTTTATAGGATGCGGGATCCCGCAAAGCGGGAGGGGTCTAGGGTTCAACAAACATGCCGCAGGTGACCCTTTGGCCATTTGAATGATTTTCACCCGAACCCTGCCGCTTGCGGCATCTCGCTACCGTAAATATATATTGTGTCGCTTTGCGACATCCTGCTTTCCTTAGACTTGAAATTTAAGGAGCAGGGCTGAGTGAGATGGAATCCTCGCATCCTTGACCCCTTTAGTTTTCTTTCAGGTGCTATCTCAGCGCCTCCGCACCGCCCACGATCTCCAACATCTCCGTGGTAATGGCGCTCTGGCGCGCCTTGTTATACACAAGGGTAAGCTTCTCGATCATGTCCTGGGCGTTTTCCGTGGCGGCACCCATAGCCG
>CAZMFG010000183.1:0-2263 GCA_964565525.1 uncultured Thermodesulfobacteriota bacterium | reverse complement strand
ATGCAAGAACATCTGCCGGTAGTAAGTGATAATCTCAGCCACTATCTCGCCCAAATCAAGCAGTATCCCCTCTTAAGCCCGGAGGAGGAGTTTGCCCTGGCGGTGCGGTATAAAGAGCAGGAAGAGGTGGAGGCCGCCCACAAACTCATCACCGCCAACCTCAGGTTTGTGGTCAAGGTGGCCTTGGAATACCGTGGCTACGGGATAAAACTCCTCGACTTAATTCAGGAGGGGAACATCGGCCTGATGGTGGCCTTGAAGAAGTTCGACCCCCATAAGAGGTATCGATTCATCTCCTATGCCATCTGGTGGATCAGGGCCTATATCCAAAACTTCATCATCAGGTCCTGGAGCCTGGTCAAGATGGGAACCACCCAGATTCAAAAGAAACTCTTCTACAAAATGGGTAAAATCAAGGGGATCGCTCACGCGGAACACAAAGAAGAAAAGATC
The DNA here is from genome assembly GCA_964565525.1 of uncultured Thermodesulfobacteriota bacterium. Classification (GTDB taxonomy): domain Bacteria; phylum Desulfobacterota; class B13-G15; order B13-G15; family RBG-16-54-18; genus JAFGNJ01. The sequence continues at coordinate 1,810 of CAZMFG010000183.1, read as the reverse complement.
GAGGAGTTGGCCCAAGAACTCAGCGTGAGGTCTTCGGACATTGAGGAAATGCAGAAGAGATTTGCGGGGCGCGACCTTTCCTTGAACGCCAAGTTGGGCTTTGATCAAGACATGACCTTTTTGGACCTCCTCCCCGATTTCTCCCCTGACCAGGAAGAGCTTTTGGGCGCATGTGAGGAGGACGATGCCCTCAAGGATAAGGTCGAGGATGCCCTCGGGGGCCTCAGTGAGCGGGAGCAGTTTATCATCCGCCATCGCATTATGACAGACGAACCCATGACCCTGCAGGAGTTGGGAGATACGTTTCATATCTCCCGGGAGCGCGTCAGACAGGTTGAGGGTGAGGCCCTGAAAAAATTGAAAGACCGGTTGGGTGGCGCTGAGCTGACGTGGGGGACGGCCTAATCCGGCTCACCAGTTGCGGGGCCAGGGGAGATCCTTTTCTTTCTTCTTTACCAATTTTACCACTTGATCAAGAATAATATGCGCGACCTCGTCTTTACTCATAAGGGGGAGTTTTCTCACCTTCCCATGGGCGTCCAGGATCTTGACGATATTGGTATCCACCCCAAACCCCGCTCCCTCCTGCGTAACGTCGTTGGCCACAATGAGGTCGAGTTTTTTCTCCTTTAACTTCGCCTCGGCATTTTCCATAAGCTCGCTGGTCTCAGCGGCGAAACCCACAAGGATATGATTGCGCCTCTTCTCTCCCAGTTCTTTGAGGATATCGGGGTTTCTCTCCATCTGTAAAAGATAGGATCCGTTTTTTCTCTTGGTGATCTTTTCTTCGAGGACGTTTTGGGGGCGGAAATCGGCCACCGCCGCAGCCATAATGACGATGTGGCAATCTTCAAAATAGTGCGTGACGGCATCGTGCATCTCGTGAGCGGAGTGGACCATGATTTGCGGGATATCCCGTCGGGGCAGTGAGAGGTAATGGGGGCCGGCGATCAAGGTCACCTCCGCCCCCCTCCTGCGGGCCATCTTCGCCAGGGCAAACCCCATCCGCCCGGTGGAGCGATTGGTGATGGACCTGACCGGATCGATCGGCTCCAACGTAGGGCCGGCCGTAATCAAGACGCGCTGACCGGAGAGGTCCTTCTTGGTAAAGATGTCCTCGATCTTTTCGACGATCTCTTCGATATCGGCCAACTTCCCCCGCCCCATGCTCCCGCAGGCCAGATCCCCTTCTATGGGTCCCACGAACTGATACCCATGGACCTTCAGCTTATCCACATTATTCTGCACGAAACCGCTCTCCCACATGTTCACGTTCATAGAAGGAGCGAACAGAACGGGTACCGTGGTAGCCATGATCATGGTGGAGAGGAAGTCATCGGCAATGCCGTTGGCTATCTTGCCCAGGATGTTCGCCGTGGCCGGGGCGATCACCATGAGATCGGCGATATCGGCCAAGGCTACGTGGCCGATCTTGGAGCCCATCAAGAGTTGGAACATGTCGCAGAGGACGGGGTTGCCGGAGAGGGTTTGAAAGGTGAGGGGTGTGATGAATTGTTGGGCGTTTTTGGTCATCACCACATGGACGTTTGCCCCCCCTTTGGTCAGCTCACGGAGGAGTTCCACCGCCTTGTAGGCGGCGATCCCCCCGCTCACCCCCAGTATGATCTCCCTGTTTTTTAGCATCTCTTGGCCTATTTGGATGATTATTATAGGAATAAGGAGAAAATGTCAAGAATTTAAGTGCACTTTCTCGTTGACATTCCAGCCGGACGGGTTTAAGCTATATTATAAGAACACAATAGAATAACGGTCGCTAGGGGAGCTCGCAAGGGCTGAGAAATCCCATAAA
>CAZMFG010000182.1:0-2317 GCA_964565525.1 uncultured Thermodesulfobacteriota bacterium | reverse complement strand
GAGGCGGAGAGGCGTCTCTAGGGAAAAGAAAGGAGGGTGACCGTGCGTACCGCATGGCATATCTTTACGATATTCGGTATCGAGATCAAGATCGACTCGAGCTGGATCTTTATCTTTGGTTTGGTCACCTGGGCCCTTGCCGGACACTACTTTCCCACCAAGTATCCCAACTGGCCCCCCTCACAGCACTGGATCGTTGGCCTCGTCGCCAGCCTGCTGCTCTTCGCCTCGGTATTGGCCCATGAGCTGACCCATTCCCTCGTGGCCCGCAGCAGGGGGGAAGAGGTACGCAGCATCACCCTCTTCATCTTTGGGGGTGTGGCCGAGATATCGGATGAACCGGAGACGCCGGGCAAGGAGTTCATCATCGCCCTGGTTGGGCCCGTATCCAGCCTGATCATCGGGGCCATCTTTTTTGGCGTCTGGTATGGGATGCGCGGGATCAACGAACCCATCGCCGCCATTGCCCGCTATCTATCCTTCATCAACGTCATCCTCGCTGTGTTCAACATGATACCCGGATTTCCCCTTGATGGGGGGAGGGTCTTGCGGTCCATCGTCTGGAAGGTAACGGGCGATCTCAAGCGGGCCACCCGGATCGCCTCCGTTACCGGTCAAGTCGTTGCCTTTCTTTTCATCTTTTTCGGCATTTCGCAGATCTTGCAGGGTCTTTTCTTGAACGGCCTCTGGATCGCACTCATCGGTTGGTTTATTCACAGTGCCGCCGTCCGGGGATATCGGCAGGTCCTTCTCCAAGAGGTGCTCAAAGATGTGAGGGCGCAGGATCTGATGGATACCGCCTTTGAGACGGTTGATGGGGAGCTCTCAGTCCAGAAGCTGATTGAGGATCACATCCTCCAGAAGAAGGAACGGTCCTTTTTGGTCACCGAGGGGGATGAGCTGGCGGGGATCGTCTGTCTGGAGGATGTCAAGCGAGTCCCCTCCGACAAGAGGGGAGAAACCACGGTTAGGGAGATCATGACCCCCAAGGATAAATTAACGGCCGTCTCGCCCGAGGCGGACGGCAACCAAATCCTCGCCAAGCTGGCGAGCGGCAAAATCCACCAGGTGCCGGTAATACAGGGAGGGAAGATCAGGGGATTGGTTTGTCGCGCCGATATCCTGGACTTTATCCACCTCCACTCCAAACGGGGGATGTAAAGGATAACGCTCCAGGTTCACGGGGAAAGGACGGCAATACGCCATGGACATCATTATCCATACCTTCAATAAGAGCTTGATGATCACGATGTTCGTCTTTGTGATGATGACCGTGGCGGACTACCTCAATGTGCTGACCGAAGGAAAAATGAACAGGGTATTGCAAGGGGGGCTCTTGAGGCAATACATCACCACGGCGTCGCTCGGGGCGACCCCGGGTTGTCTCGGTGCCTTTATGAATGTGTCCTTTTATGTCCATGGTCTCATCACCTTTGGGGCGATCGTAGGAGGCATGATCGCCACCTCCGGCGATGAGGCCTTCGTCATGCTCGCCTTATTCCCGGGCAAGGCGATCCTCCTCTTCGTGATCTTGTTCGTTGTCGGGATCTGCTCTGCCTGGCTCGTCGATAAGCTGGCGCCCCTCCTTAAGATAAGGCCCTGTGAGGGGTGCGAAACGCCCGTCCTGCATGAGGAACATGAGGGTTGGCACATCAACGTACAACGGCTCAAAGAGAATTTTCAAAAGATATCGCTGGCCCGATTCCTCCTCCTCTCCCTCATCGGGATACTCATCCTCGGCTCCGCCTCAGGGTTCATCGGCCCCGCTGAAGGGGGTTGGGAGCGGATCACCTTTATCATATTATTCTCTTTGGCCGCGCTCATAGTCGTTATGGCCCCTGAACACTATCTCCATGAGCATATCTGGGGGCATATTGCCAAGGGGCATCTGTGGCGGATATTTCTCTGGAGCTTCGGCGCCCTCCTCGTTATAGAGGTGGGATTGAGATTCTGGAACCTCGAGGCCTTTGTGCAGGCCCATCTGCCCTGGGTGCTCTTAGTGGGGATCCTGGTGGCTATCATACCCGAATCCGGTCCGCATCTCATCTTCGTCATGCTGTTTGCCAAGGGCCTGATCCCCTTTTCCGTCTTGCTGGCCAGCTCCATCGTCCAAGACGGGCATGGGATGCTCCCCTTGTTGGCCTATACAGTCAAGGATTCTATCTTGATTAAGTCCTTCAATGTTTTGATTGGGTTGGGTATCGGACTAGGCCTGTATCTGTTGGGTCTTTGAAAGCGTTGCAATGCGTGATTGTTGAAGCAACGGAGGTACAATGCTACTATGGGCTACTATGGTGGCCTTGATTGCGGCAAAGGC
>CAZMFG010000181.1:0-2349 GCA_964565525.1 uncultured Thermodesulfobacteriota bacterium | reverse complement strand
TCACCAGGATCTTTCTCTTCTCATCCACGGTTTACCCTCCGCCCTTTAAGGGTGCTGTCTCGAGTTTGGCGGGATCGCACCCCACCGTCATCCAGACGTCTCGGGGTAACGGTTTATTTGGCGATAAGGGCCTCAACCCTTTTGACCAGTTCATCAGGCTCCACTGGCTTGTCGACGTAATCATCCGCCTCCGTCTCCATCCCCATCTGCTGTGTGTACTTGCTGGTGGGTATATTCGCAACGACGGCGGTGAGCAAGAGAATGGGGATGGCACGATACTTCTCATCGGCCTTGAGTTCCTTGCAGACCTCGTACCCATCCTTGTTCGGCATCATCACGTCGAGGACGATGAGATCCGGGTTTTCGGTCCGGGCCTTTTTCAGCCCCTCAACCCCGTCATAGGCAGCAACTACCTCATACCCCTTGTTCTCCAGGATGATGGAAACGGCCTCTACCAGATCAGGATCATCATCAACTATCAATATCTTTTGTGCCATTGATTTTCCTCCCTCTCTTGATTTTTTTATACCTTCGGCCTGGGAAGCAGGCCGGCTCCCTCCGCTATCTCTTTGACCTTCTCTTCCCACTCAATGGCCATGATATGCACGCCCCGCACCCCCTTCATCTCCTTAAGCTGTTGGATGGTCTCGATGCAGATCTTGATCCCCTCCGCACTCTGTTGTTCCTTCGGGACTCCCTTGAGCCGCTCGATGATTGCATCGGGCACATCCATCCCCGGCACCAGGTTCTTCATGTACTTCCCCATGCCCACGGACTTGAGCGGGGTGACGCCGGCCAGGATGGCGACCTTTTCGTGGAGCCCCATGTCGACCACCTCTCGCATCCACTGCCCGAAGCGATCGAGGTTGAAGATGCACTGAGTCTGGATAAACTGAACCCCTGCCGCCGCTTTTTTGGCCAATCTGAGGGCCCTGATGTCAACGGGGTCGGCAAAGGGATTGGCCGCCGCCCCGATGAAAAGTTGCGGGGGTTTCGTCAGCTCCTCATCGTTGAGGAACTTTCCCTCATCCCGCATCTTCTTCACCGTCATGATGAGCTGGATGGAATCGATATCATAGACGTTCTTGGCCTGGGGGTGATCGCCGAAGCGCTGGTGGTCGCCGGACAGGCAGAGGATGTTATTGATCCCCAGGGCGGCCGCCCCCAGGATGTCGCTCTGGATGGCGATGCGGTTGCGGTCCCTCGTGACCATCTGGAGGATGGGGTCAAACCCCATCTCTTTGAGGATCAGGCAGGAGGCGAGGCTCGACATCCTGACCACGGAGGTCTGACAGTCCGTGATATTCGCCGCATCGACGACCCCCTTGAGCAGCGCTCCCTTCTCGCGGATGACATCGGGATCGGCCCCCCGGGGAGGGCCGCACTCCGAGGTAACGGCAAATGCACCCGCTTCTAAAACCTTCTCCAGGCGGCTTTCCGTCTTCATTGCTTCAAATCCTCCCTGGTGATCGTTCGCTGGCCCCCGTCCCTGCTCGTTGACCAATCCTTGAGGGGGAAGAGCTCGGTATACCTGGCCTCAAACTCCCCCAGGGCCTTGAGGCGGTCGATGATGAGCTGCCAGCCGCAGTCGATCTCTTTGTTCACCTCGCACTTGCCGTCGGAGGACCCGCCGCACGGGCCGTTAAACAGGCTCTTTGCGCAGCGGGTGACGGGGCAGATGCCGCCGGTGAGGTGTAGGATACAGGTACCGCACCCCTGGCACCGTTCGCTCCAAACCCCTTGCTCGAGGGACCCCCCCATAAAGGAGGTGTTCAACCCGGGCAAGGCGGGGATGTTCTTGTAGTGCTCGGCCATATACTGGACCCCCACCCCGCAGGCGATTGAAAGGATGGCCTGGTAGTCCCCGGCGAACTCCCTGATCCCCTCCACGTACTCCGGGTCGCACTGCCGCTCCAGGGTCACCTCCCGGATCTCTATCGCCCTGCCGTCCCGCTTTCTGGCCAATGTGATGGTCGAGGCCAGGACACCGACCTCCTTCTCCCCCCCGGCCGCACAGACGGCCGCGCATTCCTTGCACCCGGCCAGGATGATCTTATCGTATCGATCGATCATCGCCAAAATCTCTTCTATGGGTTTCGCCTCTGCAACGATCATTTCCCTTCCTCCTCCTGTTCTTCTTCGACGAATTCCCTCCCCTTCCCGGTTCTAATAGGGCTCGGCCCCAAGGCCCTGACCCGTTCCGTCATCTCCTGAGCGATCTCCGCAAATCTCCCCCCCATGGCCGCTGAGAGGTTGTACATCTGGAGCCGCGCGGGATTGATCCCCAAGGTGGACAGGATACCCTGCACATGCCCCACCCGCTTCTTGGCCCGCAGGTTCCCACTGAGA
>CAZMFG010000180.1:0-2381 GCA_964565525.1 uncultured Thermodesulfobacteriota bacterium | reverse complement strand
TGGTCGTGGTCAGCAACCGTTAAACACCGTAAGGAGGACTGAGAGATGAAGATCCCGTTATTGGACCTCGCACGACAGTACCCAAAGATGAAAGAAGAACTGCACGGGGAGTGGTCTCGCACACTGGAGACCATGCGATTGCTCAACGGGGATAATCTAGCGGCCTTTGAGAAGGAGATGGCCACTTACCTGGGGGCACAATATGCCTACGGCATGGCCTCTGGATCTGACGCCCTCCTCTTGGGATTGGTGGCGTGCGATATCGACGAGGGGGATGAAGTCATCCTCCATGCCAACGCCTTTATCGCCGATGTAGAGGCAATTCATTGGGCCGGTGCCAAACCCGTGTTGGTCGATATGCAGGAGAAGGACTTCGGCCCAGCACCTGATCAGATCGAAGAGAGGATCACCAAAAAGACCAAGGCCCTCTTAGTTGTCCATATGTACGGCCACCCCGTTGAGCTGGGACCTGTTGTGGAGATCTGCAAGAAAAAGGGCTTGCTGCTCATCGAAGACTGCTCACATGCCCATGGGGCGGAATACAAGGGTAAAAAAGTAGGGACGTTCGGCGTGGTGGGATGTTTTAGTTGCGGTGTGGTGAAAAACCTCAATGCCTTCGGCGACGCAGCGTTTTGTATTACCGACGATCCCACTATCGCTGAAAAGCTTGATCTACTGCGGGTGCATGGACAAAAGGAGAAGAACCAACATAACTTGTACGGCTTTAACAGCCGTCTTGATGAACTTCAGGCGGTGGTGCTGAGGATAAAGCTGAAAGATTTGGATAAGGATAACACAAGGCGCGAGGAGATCGCCCGACGCTACACGGAGGCCTTTTCCTCACTGGATGGAATCACCCCCCCTCCCCTGGATAAAAATAAAAAGAGCGTCTACCACCGCTATGTCATCCGCACCCCGAGGAGGGATGAATTGATGAAATATCTCCAGTCTCAGGGGGTCGGAGTGGGCATCCAATACCCTACCCCCTTACACAAACAGATTGCATGGAAAGAAAAAGATTACGGTGATTATCACCTGCCGATAGCCGAACGGGTCGCTACGGAGATCCTCTCCATACCCATGTACCCTGAATTGCGACAGGAAGAAGTAAAATACGTCATCGCGAAGGTCGAGGAGTTTTTTAACAAGAAGACATGAAGACAAAGCCCGCTATCTCTATCGCCGTCCCCCTCCATAATGAGGAGGGAAATGTGGAGACCCTGTACCGGGAGATCAAAGGGGTTATGGAGAAAATCGGCCAACCCTATGAGATCGTGCTGGTAAACGACGGGAGCTCGGACAGGACCGGAGAGATCCTGAGGAGGCTCAAGAAAAGAGACCGTTGTCTCAGGGTCATCGAACTAGCGGGAAATTTCGGCGAGGCGGCGGCCTTGTCCGCCGGCTTCCGCTACTCCCGTGGAAAGTGGATCATCAACATGGACGGCGATGGACAGAACGATCCCCACGACATCCCAGCCTTCGTCCAAAAACTCCGGGAAGGGTACCGAGCGGTGACGGGGTGGCGAAGAGACCGTCAGGAATCCTACTGGGTTCGCGTCTTTCCCTCCCGCGTGGCAAACTGGATGATCTCCCAGGTCACCGGCGTGAGGGTGCACGACAACGGGTGTGGGCTCAAAGGGTATGATGCCGCCCTGGTGAGGGGGTTTTCCATCCCCCATGGGTTTCACCGTTTTCTCCCCGCCCTCTTTGGGGTACAGGAAAATGAAGTGGCTGAGGTCAGGGTGAGGGATCGCAGGCGGCAACATGGGACCTCTCACTACGGCCTCGGAAGGGTCCGCGAGGTCATCAGAGAGCTCTCGACCATCAGATTTGTCATCATGGATGCGCGCCGTTGGTATGGGCTGTTCCAGACCATCCGCCTGGTGGCAACCATCGCCTCTGTGATCTTCTTTTGCTATCTCGCCCTTTTTCCGAGTAAGATCACCCTTATTATTTTTTTATTGATCAATATACTAAATTTCTTCTGTTGGTCCGTCTCTCTGAACCTGAAAAGATTCCTGCGGGCGCAGCGAGAAGGCGTGTTCCAGGGAAAGGAGATCTGATATGAGCGCTCAGCTAAGACTGGCTGTTTTGGGAGGGGGTTACTGGGGGAGGAACCTCATCAGGAACTTCTCCGCCCTGGAAGGGGTAGAGGTCACGCTCCTCTGTGAACTGAATGAAGAGGCATCCAGGGAGTGCAGGGAGCTCTATCCTGGCTTAGAGACCTGCACTGACCACGGACGGATCTTCCGGGACAAAGAAGTGGATGGGGTAGTCGTCGTCACCCCACCGAGCCTTCACTACCAGCCTGCCAAAGAGGCCCTGACGGCGGGAAAGCATACCTTTGTAGAGAAGCCCATGGCCATGTCCTATCAAGAGGG
>CAZMFG010000179.1:0-2437 GCA_964565525.1 uncultured Thermodesulfobacteriota bacterium | reverse complement strand
AAGGAGAACAACCTGAAGGGGCTGATCACCATCAAGGATATCGAGAAGACGGAGAGCTACCCCTTTTCCTGCAAGGATTACCTGGGGCGTCTCAGGGTGGGCGCCGCCGTCGGGGTGGGGAAGGACGTGGAGAACAGGGCCCCGGCCCTCATCGAGGCGGGGGCGGATTGTCTCGTCGTCGATTCCGCCCATGGGCACTCCCGGGGAGTGATCGAGGCGGTGCGATGGCTGCGCAAGGAGTTCCCGGCGAGTCAGATCATCGCCGGCAATGTGGCCACTGAGGAGGGTGCGGCCGCCCTTATAGAGGCTGGGGCCGACGCCATCAAGGTAGGGGTAGGTCCGGGGTCTATCTGTACGACGAGGGTGATCGCGGGCATCGGCGTGCCTCAGATAACGGCGATCATGAAGGCCGTCAAGGTAGCTCGCAAGCACGCTATCCCCGTTATTGCCGACGGCGGGGTGAAGTACTCCGGTGACATCACGAAGGCCCTCGCCGCCGGGGCGGATGCAGTGATGATCGGCAACCTCTTCGCCGGCACGGATGAAAGCCCCGGGGAGATGGTCCTGTATCAAGGGCGCAGCTACAAGGTCTACCGCGGCATGGGCTCCCTCGAGGCCATGCGAGAGGGGAGCAGAGACAGATACTCCCAGGGTGAGATAGAGGACGAGAAGTTGGTCCCCGAGGGGATCGAGGGGAGGGTGCCGTATCGAGGGGCCCTCTCCTTTTGCGTCCACCAATTGATCGGGGGTTTGAAGGCGGGGATGGGGTATGTCGGTTGCGGAACGATCCCTGATCTCCACGCCAAGGCCAGTTTTATCAAGATAACGAGCGCAGCTCTGCGCGAAGGCCACGTCCACGATGTCATTATTACCAAAGAGGCGCCGAATTATCGCCTTGAATAAGGTATAAGGGGGCAGTGATGGATAGAAGCCTCACATCCTGGTTCCTGATGATCTTCCTCGTATGCATTTTTCTTATTGGCGCAGGCGGGAGTCTGAGCGCAGAGGAAGGAGGGGAAGAAGAGGGCGTATTGTCCGCTCCCACCCCCTATGGAGCTGTGTTCCAGAGATTGTGGACCGCGCGGCGAGAGGCTATAGCCGCAGGAGAGACCGGTGATCGGTACTTGGATGAGATCATCCAGCAAAAGCTCGATCGGGGGATTACAAATCTCTGGGAATATGCCATCCTCTTGATGCGGGAAGGCATGACGCTGAGGGACGACGAGGAGGCACTGAATCTGGGGAATGTTGCGCAACGGATGGCGCCTGATCTCCCCGCAGTCTATTTCTACAAGGCACATACCTTCTTACAAAAGAATACATTGGGGTTCCATGCGGCCCTCGAGAACTATGCTGAGGGGGTGAGGGCATACCCCCGCAATCTATTCCTGGCCTCCGGCAAGGTCCTTACCATCCTGTATATCATAGGGTTCGGAGCGTTGTTGGCCATCCTGGCCTTTTGTGTGATGGTGTTCTTTAAGCACATGCCGATATTTTTTCAGATCGTGAGAGAGGAGTTGGAAGGGGATATACAAGAGATGCTCAGGGGGGTGGGGCGCATTTTCCTCCTTTTCCTCCCCTTGCTTTTGCATCTGAATATCCTGTGGTGCGCCCTCGTGTGGTGCCTCGTCCTGTGGCGATACCTTACCAGAGGGGAGAAGGGGGTAGTGGTATTTTCTTTTTTGCTTGTCTTGTATGTATTTCCCGTTGGAGGGGCGTTGTTTCAATTTATGGAAGGGTCTCGGGCCCAGGTGGTCTTTGATATGTACGAGGCGTCCTATGGGGCTCGGAAACCCCAGGCGATGGAGAGACTTCGGCTCTGGACCCAGGATCATCCGGAGGATCGAGAGGCCCTCTTCACTATGGCCTTGGCCCTCAAGCGGGACGGTAATTATACCGATGCGAAGGCATATTACCAGCAGGTTTTGCGCCTCAACCCTTCAGATGCACAAGCCATCTCAAATCTCGGAAACCTCTATGTCGCCCTTGATGATCCCGCACAGGCGAGTACGTTATACCGTCAGGCCGTCGAGTTGGATCCCCGCAACGGTGTCTATTACTTCAATCTGAGCAAGGCCCTTTCCCAGGAATCGATGCTCGTCTTGCAGGATGCCGATCAATACTTCCAAAAGGCCAAAGAATTGAGTCCCCAGATAATAGGGGCCCATTTAGAGATCGACTCCCCTCACCCCAATCGCAGCGTGATAGATATCGTTATCCCCCTTGAGCGTCTCCGAGGGAGATTTTTGAGTGGGTTTTGGCGCGTTACCGGCCCCTCTTATTTTATATTTGATGTTTGGCTCAACGATCTCTCTCCTCGTTTTCCTTTCGTTGTGCCCGTTTTGTTCGTTGTCGCCTTGATTATTGCGTCTTTCCTCGGCGCGGGGAGAGGGGGGTGGTGGAGATGCTCCCTGTGCGGGATGATCAGCAACCAAAC
>CAZMFG010000178.1:0-2454 GCA_964565525.1 uncultured Thermodesulfobacteriota bacterium | reverse complement strand
TGGCTCACGACTTGAAACTCGATGTCAAACAGATGGGATTTGTGATCAATCGGGTGCCCGGTGAGATAGACCCCGTGATCCGAAACAAGGTGGAGGAGAAGGGCTTAACGATCTTCGGCTCCATACCCGAGGATGAACAGATCGGGAGGTTTGATTTAGAAGGGCGGTCTTTACTGGAATTGCCCGAAGATAATACGGTGGTACAGGCAGTGCGGGAGCTCATGGAAAAGATCTTAGTCAATTGAAGGAGGAGGAAGCAGATGCTATTAATCGGGGAAAATATACACATCATTGCCAAGCAGGTCTCCGACGCCGTCAATCAAAAGGATAAGAAGGCCTTGCAGCAGATGGCCAAGGAACAGGCCGATGTTGGGGTAGACTATATTGATCTCAATGTCGGGCCGGCCCGCAAGAACCCGGAGATCATGGGGTGGCTGGTAGAGACCGTCCAAGAAGTGGTCGAATGTCCCCTCGCTTTGGACAGCACGAATCCCCTGGCGGTGGAGGCCGGCCTCAAGGTGGCCAAGTGGCCGCCGCTGATAAACTCCGCCTCCGGCAAAGGGGAGAGCAAGGAAAAGACGCTCCCCCTGGCCGCCCAATACAAATGTGAGGTGATTCTCTCCGTGCTGACCGATCAGGGTATCCCCTCCGATGCCGAGGCCAGGGCCGAAAGCATCATGGAGACGGCGGCCTACGCCAATGAGTTGGGGATCGAGAATGAGCGGCTGTGGATTGATCCCATTTTGCTCCCCGTGAGTGTCGCACAGCAAGGGGTGGTGGCGTGTATGGAGTTCACTCAGATGCTGCCGGACCTCCTCCCCGGGGTAAAATCGACCATTGGCCTCTCCAATATCTCCAATGGGGCGCCCGAGGAGGTGCGGGGGATTCTCAACAGGACTTATCTGGTGATGCTGGATCGAAACGGCATGCACTCGGCCATTGTGGATGCCTTTGATGCCGAATTACGAGATCTGGTACGGGGGAAATTGCCCGGGATCGTGGAGGTGATCCACAAGGTCATGGATGGAGAGGATGTGGATCTGGCTTCCCTCTCTCCTCAGGAGCGAGACTACGCCAAGACGACGAAAGTGCTCATGGGGGAGATACTCTATTCTCATACGTGGTTGGAACAATAGCAAGGAGGTATGAATATGGCCTATAAGGCACCGGTGGAGAGCTACAAGGGAAAGATTGCTGAAGTAACCATTGGAAAGGGCAAGCGAGCGGTAACCATAGGAGGGGAAAACGTCCTTGCTTTTAACCAGACCTTTGATGAGGGGGCATTCCCCAATCCGCCCAAGATCGCTTTGGAGGTCTGGGATATGGAGCCGCAGAATTGGGCCCCCTGGGTTTTAGGGCCGTATAAAGATGTGGCCTCCGATCCCGCAGCCTGGGCCAAGCGGTGCGAGGAACTGGGGGCTGATTTTGTCTTCCTTTATCTTATCAGTGCTGATCCCAATGAAAAGGATACCTCCCCCGAGCAGGCCGCGGAGCTCGCAAAACGGGTCTATGAGGCCGTCTCTATCCCGATGATCGTCTACACGACGGGGAATGAGACCAAAGACCCCGCCGTGCTCGCCAAGGTGGCCGAGGCCCTGAGCGGGGAAAACCTCCTCATCGGGCCGGTCATCAAGGAGGATTTTGAGCCCATCGCCACTGCCGCCAAGGAGCACGGCCACTGTGTGGTGTCACAGGCACCCGTAGATATCAACCTCCAGAAGGAACTCGATGTCAAGCTGAGTCGGATTTTGCCCAGTGACCGGATCGTCCTCGATCCCTTGGCTTCTGCCCTGGGGTACGGTATCGAATATTGTTTCTCCGTCATGGAGCGGACCAAGCACGTCGGTATCCAGTTCCAGGATGCGATGATGCAGATGCCGGTCATAGCCAACTTCGGGGGAGAAGTTTGGAAGAACAAAGAGCCCAAGGAACGGGAGGAACTGGGGATCGCCTGGGAGGAGGTGACGGCCATCAACTACCTCTTGGCCGGGGCCAATATCATGGTGATGAGACACCCCGAGGTGTTTAAGATAGTGAAAGGGATGATTCAATAGGAAGGACCCCGTGGCGGAACGAAAAAGGGGCTTCAGACAGGGAACTATGAGTTAGAGATTTCTTGACAAGGAGCAAAATTGGAACTATTCTAAAATAGGATGTATTCTGTTTAATATAAGGGAAATTTGCAGAGGGACATCATCGGATGTCGTAGACGTTTAATATCACCACGAAGGTGACCGAGTAAGGAGGAAATAAAAACCATGAAGGGAAAGAAAAAGAAGGAAGAGCAAGACAAGATCATCAGGGCGGAGGATCAATGGGAGCCTGTCGGGCATACGCCGATGCCCCATGTAACAGATCTCAGGAACTGGGACCGGCGCCTGCTGCAGACCTACAAACCCTTTTATGCGCCTTTTTGCGACCTCTGCTGTCTGTGCACCTATGGGAAGTGCGACC
>CAZMFG010000177.1:0-2456 GCA_964565525.1 uncultured Thermodesulfobacteriota bacterium | reverse complement strand
GCGTTCCAGGCGGCTGAAGCCCTGCAGGTCCTCCACCAGGACTTTCAACGCCCCGCGGTCTGCGGGGAGCAGGCGCAGCCAATCGGCCTCGAATTGCACCCTGCCGGTGACCAGGATGGCCAACACAAGGACCACAAAGAAGGTGATCAGGACGCGCGTGGGGTGTCGTGTGGAGAGGCGGGCGGCCCTTTTGAGCAAGAACTCAAGCACCCTCCCCCTCCCGGTAGAAGTACCGCTCGGCCTTGCGCACCGCAGGCCAGTGCCCGATGTTCATGGGGCCGAAGATGATGAGGCTTCTGCGCAGGGCAAAGGGCTGGAAGATCCTCCTCACCATGGAGCGCACGGAATAGAACTCCTTGTTGACCCACCAGAACCCCTCCTGCAGCTGATCGATGGTCATACGCTTGGGCTGGAAGACCACGGTGGCCATGTCGTATCGGCTCCAGTCCTCGGTGAGGATCCTCCCCTCCTGCTTGAGACGCTGGTGGATCCTGGTCCCGGGGAAGGGGGTCAAGAGGGGGAGGAAGGCCCCGTCGATCTTATTCCTATTGGCAAAGGAGATGAATCGCTCGAAGACCGAGGGGTCATCGTAGTCATACCCGAAGACAAAGGAGGCGTGGACCCCGATCCCGTGATCGTGAAATCGCTTGATCCCCGCCTCGTAGTGTTCCACCTTGTTGGTCCGTTTTCCCATCAGCCGCAGGTTCTCGGGACTGAGGCTCTCAAAGCCGATGAACATCCCATGACACCCCGCTTGGGCCATGAGGCGGACCAGTTTCTCGTTTCGGGCGATGGAGATGGGCCCCTGACTGACCCACCGGAGGCGGTAGTGGGAAAGCATGGTGAAGAGCTCGCGGGCGTAGCGCATATCCCCCACGATGTTGTCGTCGACGAAGAAGATATAGGCCGGGGCCCGGCGCAGGGCCTGGATCTCCCGCTCCACCTCTTTGACAGGGCGGGTCCGGTAGGTCCCGCCGTATATGGCCGTCACCGAACAGAACTCGCAGTCAAAGGGGCACCCCCGGGTGGTCTGGATGGTGTTCTCGAAGAAGTATCCCTTGGGGGGCAGGAGTTCCCTGCGCGGCAGAGGCATCTGGGAGAGATCGGTCCTCGCCTTCTGCCGGTAGAAGCGCTTCAATTTTCCCCTGGCCGCATCCCGCACCACCTCGGCCCAGACCTCATCGGCCTCGCCGACGACCACTGCGTCGCAGTGGGCAATGGCCTCCTCGGGCAGCCAGGTAGGATGCATCCCCCCCATCACCACCTGTACCCCCCGGCGCCGATACTCATCGGCGATCTCGTACCCCCGGGGTGCCAGGGGGGTCATGGCGGTGATGGCAGCCAGATCGCACCCCTCATCGAAATCCAAAGGGGCGATGCTCTCATCGTGGATGGAGACCTGGTGCCCCTGGGGGGTGAGGGCGGCCAGGAGGGTGGTGTTCAGATAGGGAAACTTAAAGGTGATGACGTCCCAAAAGCTGTCCTTCGGCCAGCGGGGGACGATGAACCGGATCTTCATGGCCTCTTTCCAGCCTCGCTTCCCTGCATGAGATTCTTCAGGTCCTCCAGGGGGTGGACCTCCCACCCCGCCGTGGGGGGGGTGAAGGCGCCTTCCGGCAGGGCGATATCCACCTGGGGGTCCTTGAGCTTTACGTCGAACCTGATCTCAAATCCTTCTCCCTCACCGTAGATGCGGGTGGGAAAACGCCGCCCCTCAAGCTCCGCGTAATCGTCATACCGTATAACGAGAAAGAGGGTTTCTAGGTTCCGATGTCCCTCCTCCCCTATCCACCCCTGGTAGAGCTTCCCCTTGCTGGGCATCAGGAGGGTGAGGAGACCGTCGGTGTAAATCAGTTCACCCACCGTGGGGCCGAGACTTGCGGCAAGCCGGAGACGCAATGAGGCCGGGCTCTCATAGAGAAAAAGACCCCGCAAGATATAAAACTCTTCCCGCACTTCTAGTTTGATGGAGACCGGGGTCTGCAAGGTGTCCACCCCTTCATATCTCTGGAGGGTCTGGGTAAGGACCTGGGAAAGGGGGATGCGCTCCCCCTTTCCCTCCAGGAGTCTCTTCGGGGCACAGCCCGCTGTGAGCGCAAGCGCCACGATAGCGATGATACAACCCTTGATCAGTCTCATCCCGCTTCCTTCGACAATCGCTCCCCTATGACGTCGGCGGTGATCTGTCCCGAGGCCATGGCCGCGGCTACGCCCCCGCCGGGGGCGGTCCAATGACCGGCCAGGTAGAGTCCCTCGATGGGCGTGACACGGTTCAGACGATAGATCCCCGCCTGACGGGGGATCTGGGCCCATCCATAGGCCGCCCCCCACCGGTTGCCCGTCATCCGCTCGATGGTCAAGGGAGAGGCGCTGGTGCGCAAGACGACCCTACGGCGCAGATCGGATACTATCCCCTCGGCTTGGGTGATGAGCCGTTCAACAAGGGCCTCCTTTGT
>CAZMFG010000176.1:0-2501 GCA_964565525.1 uncultured Thermodesulfobacteriota bacterium | reverse complement strand
CAGAAAAGGCATAACGCCGCGATCGTGCCGGAGATCAAAGGGACGTGTTCGGCGTGTGGTATCGCGTTACCTACCTCACTGGCGGGGGAGATCTTCGCTAAAAAAGGGATCCACCAATGTCCCAGCTGTCTGAGGATATTGTATCACTTCGAGGGGGCGCCCGGACAGTTGAAAAGGGATCTCAAGCAGACGGGCAAGCCGAGGGCCGGCGTAGCCAGGTTCTCCGCAACGGAGCTCATGCTCCCTCGGATTGAGGCACAAAATCGGGACGGAGCCATCGCCGAGCTGATCCAGGTGATGGCTGAACAGGAGTTCGTTGAAAATCCCAAGGACGTGCTCGGAGCCGCACTTCGGCGAGAGGCCCTGGTATCTACCGCCTTGGGCCACGGCCTGGCATTCCCCCACGTTCGCGGCGTAGCGGGCGGCGGGCTGATCTTCGCCCTGGGGTTGAAGAAATCCGGCATCCGATTTGAACCCTCGCAGGGCCTGTTGACCCGCATCGTCTTTTTCATCCTCATCCCCTCGGCAACCAGCGTATTTTACCTGAAGGTCCTCTCGGGCTTGATAGAGACGTTCCAGGAGGCAAGCGCGCGCAAGCAATTGTTGGCGTGCAAAACCCCCCAGGAGATGTGGACCACCCTCTCCAGCCTCACCAAAAAGACCATCCCGTAGCCGTTCCGATTGCCGCCGCACGATACAAACGAGGGCGCACGAAGATCAGAAGGTTCTCAGTGACGGAAGCGGTGCCCCCCCCCTGCTAAAGTTCAAAAGAGGACTATAGCCCCACATAGTCGTTCTCTCGAAAACGGAAATATCCCTTTTCCGTGATCCGAATAAAGGGGATGGCCGCAGATGCCAGGGTTTCAAGGGTCAGGCGAGGCGACGGGAGGTTTGAACCCAAATCCCCCAGCGTTTTTTGAAGGTCCGATGCTTCGGCGGTCAGATCCTCAATCCTTCTATCAGAGCTGTATCCCCCAATGGGGAAGGGTATCTCACACACTATCTCCCCCCCTACTGTCAGGACCGTACCCCCTTGGAGCTCGGTGACCCTGTTGATGGCACCAGCCAGATCCAGATCTTCGGCCCCGATCGCCACGATGCCGGCAGCGTCCCAGACAAGGCTGGAGGCCACCGCACCCCGCTTCTGCCCCCACCCCCGCACAAAACCGACGAACCGCTCCCCGCTTCCACTGACCCGTTCAATGAAGACGATCTTCAAAAGATCTTGCTCAGGATCAGCGAGCACCGTCCCCGTGGAGGAAGAGATCCGTGCACTCCCCTCACGCGCCACCAGACCGTTCGCCTGGATATCCATGGTCCTGACCGCACCCGGCTTCGAGCAGGCGTCGAGGGGCACGGCAAGCTTTTCAGGGGCAATCAACGGTACATGCACCGTCTTGAGCAATTGATCCGGGTGGGGAATGCGGGGGAGGGGGACGAGGGTCTTACCCTTTTCTGCTATGACCTGCCCCTCTGAGATCACCATGTCCGGCCTCATGGTCTCAGGCGCAGGTAAAATGAGGATGTCTGCGAAACGGCCGGGGGCGATGCCGCCGATGAGGTGATCGAGGCCGAAGTGCGCGGCCGGATTAAGGGTCGCCATGCGGATCGCCTCAATGGGTTTCAGGCCCATGTCCACCGCCTTCTGAACCACGTCGGTGAAATAACCCTGGCTGAGGAGCAACTCGGCGTCCGCCCCGTCCGTGGACAGGGCGCATCTGCCCAGGTCGATTTTTCCTATGAGCGGGCGAATACTCTCAAGGTCCTTGCGGACGTGACCCTCGCGCAGCATCACGCAGTACCCCATTTCCAGCCGGTTCAGGACATCCTCCGCAGAAACGGCCTCGTGGCAGGAGGTGGCCCCGGCCGCTGCGTAGGCCGCAAGCCTCCTGTCCGCGGCGCCGGCGGCATGCCCCTGGACGGACTTGCCGGCCTTCACGGTCTCCTGAATAAGGTGGAGGATTCGGTCATCCGGGGTCAGGATGGCGCTCTGCCAGTAGGACTCGCCGAGTCCGATGACCTGCTCATCTCGAAGGAGCTTCCCCGTCTCCTCCGCCGTAATAAAACGGGCTGCCGCTGCCGGGCTCGCGCTCACCATAGGGGGAATCAAACAATAGATCTTGACGGGGCGGTCCCGAACCTGATCCAAAAAGGCCCTGAACCCCTCGGCACCCGAGGCAAAGCAAAAGCCCTCTACCTCGGTAACATAGGTGGTGGTTCCGCCGGGGATGGCGTAGCGGAGAAAATCGGCAATATTCCAGAAATTCGCGATGTGGGTATGGGGATCGATAAAACCGGGCGCAATGACCCTGCCGTCTGCCTCGATGACACTGGTCCTATCGCCAATCGCATAGTCCGCGTCCGGGCCTACATAGGCGATCCACCTTCCGGCCACTGCCACCGAGCGGTGCGGGACCACGCGCCCGGTGTAGACATCCATCAGGACACCGTCCTTGATGACCAAGTCGGCCGGTTCATTGCCAAGGGCCGTTTCCAAGAGC
>CAZMFG010000175.1:0-2691 GCA_964565525.1 uncultured Thermodesulfobacteriota bacterium | reverse complement strand
AGCGCCTCATCGGCTCAATGATCTCCACATCAGAGGGGAGACGAAGTTGAAAGGAGGAATCCGCGACCCCGACATTTATCCTGGTGTTGTGGTAGGTGATGGTGGTGCGGTCCCCGGTCTTTTCCGTCAACTCAAGCCTCTTCGGCATCCAATTGGACGTGTCGACGGCGATCCGGATCTCTTGAAAGATAGCGAGGTCCTCTACCGGGTCTATGCCCAGCACCACTTCCCCCGCTTTCTCTTCCTGCAGCCATATCTTCTTTCCCATGGTCTCGATGGGGTTCTGGAAAAAGAGGAGCCATTTGGCCAAAACGGGGCTGCCGGCCACGTCGTAGCGCTGGGCCACCTTTTCCTCTGGGAAGTAGTACAGGAGAACGCCCTGGTTTAAAACCGTTATGGAGGGATAGGGGGGGTACATCTCTACCCATATCTGGTTTGGTCGTTTGAATCGCATCCGCCCGCGAGAGATCTGCGGCTCCGTAAACAGTGAGGATACCTTTACCTGCTTGATGTCGGCGGTGAAGTCCTGCAAGGACTCCTGGGCCTTCTTGAGTTGCGCCAAGATAGGGGCTACATCCTTGTCTTGCTGGGCCCCGGAAGGGATTACCAGAAAGAAGAGGAAGAGTAACAAGAAAAAGGGAATAGAGGTACCTTTTCTCATGGTGTCCCCTTGCGGGCGATGGTCGTCTTGCTCACCCCGGGCAATAAGATCCTGCCTCGCGAGAGTTGACAGATAACCTCCGCCAGGGTGCCGAATACGAGCCCCGCCCACTTGCCTGCCGAATTGCCAGGGGCCGTAAAGCCCCCAATGACGGTCTCGATCCCCCTGAACTCCGACTGTTCCAAGGCCCTCCGCATGGTGCGGGGTGAGAAGTCGCTCAGATGAAAGGGGAGGTGGTACAGGCGATTCCTTATCCTCATGAGGGAGAGAATTGCCTTTATCGGGGTAGTGTGGGGATAGCGCAGCAGGATCATCCCTCCGGGCCGCACTATCCGGTGGACCTCTCTGAGGAAGGCCAGAGGATCGGGGAGGTGCTCGATGACATAAAAGGCGGTGACCACGTCAAATTCTCCCTCTGGGAACAATGCCTGCTCCCACGGCTGAGGGAGGATGGAGAGTCCCCATCGCTTGCGGCCGTAGTCTGCCCCTGTGGGGGAGACCTCCAGCCCCATGACCTCCCACCCCCTGGACTGCATCAGGGCGAGAAAGAAGCCGTACCCCGACCCCACATCCAACAATCTCCCCTGAGAGATATGGCGCTCGATGAGGTCCGCCCCTCTTCTGAAGACCGGCTCCATCATTCTCCCCCATGCCTCGATCTCCTCTTCAGTTTCCGGCAGGTAGGTTTGATAGGCATTCAATAGTTCCTGTTGAGCGGGACGGGGATTTTGATAGATAAAGCCGCACCTCAGGCAGCGGACCATGCAGTAATCGCCCTCTTGGTAGAGTTTCTTCTCCGCCTTTGTTGAACAGAGGGGACATACGATCCACTCCACCCCTATCTCCTCCTGAAATTATAGCATATCATTGGCGTCAAAGGCATTGCGTATCTTTATGAATGGCCCTTATTCTCCTTCAACAGTTATGTGTGCTTGCCCTGTTTTAGGTGGGGGCCACAGTTTTTCGGAGCAGATCAGACGGGTGCACTGGAGAAATCCGATGTTGACCGGCAAATAAAAGAACGGCCGAACACGAGGCTTCTTCATGATCCTTTTCCAGATGCTCCGCCATGCATAGATTTTTCTCCATGCTGATCTCATCCCCCAGTGGAGCTGTTCCGGGGTCATCTGTTGGGGAAAAAACGTCACGGAGCCGTGATCGTAATCGCTCCAATTACGGCTGAAAATCCTCCCTTGGGATTCCATCTGGGCATATAGTGGAGTGCCGGGCAGGGGCGTAAGGATCAGCGTAAAAGCGGTCTCCAGACGGTTTTCAATGGCGAATTCAGCGATCCGGTCGAAAACTGCGGGGGTTTCTTCATCGAATCCGACGATGAAGGTACCCATGACACCGATATCACGTTCGTGAAGGCGACGAATAGAATCGGCATATTCAACTGTCCGGTTCGGGAACTTACGCATGGAATCAATTGTTTTCTGAGAGAGCGATTCGAAGCCGATGTTTACGCCGATACAGCCTGATTCGGCCATTAAGTTCAGCATGGACTCATCCCGCGTGAGGTTAAAGCTTGCATGACCGTACCACCTGATATCGCAGTCCTTAAAGACCTGCAATACGGCCCGGGCATGACGGAAATCAGAGACAAAATTGGAGTCCATCACATAGAGGAGGCGCCTTTCGATAAAATAGGGGATGTCAGGATGCCAGTGTTGTGCCAGCCAGGTCTTCCATTTTGTCTGCGGTGGTCGTGGGCCGAAGATGGTCATCAGCTCCTTGCGGATGGCCTCAGGCGGCCGTCCCCTGTACCTTCTCCCGAAAAAATTCTGAACGCCGCAAAATGTGCACCCGACTGCACAGCCTCGGCTCGTTTCAATAATTTCTCCCGGATGATAGAATTTTCTATTGAGCAGGTCGCGCCTCATATCCGGAAGGCGTGCCAGGTCCGTCTCCTGTCCAATATAGTGTTTCTTCAAGCTCCCTTTGGAAAAATCATCGAGAACCTCTTCCCATACGGTTTCGGCCTCTCCAAGAATGGCGGAATCGGCGTGTTCCAGGGCCTCGTCCGGCAG
>CAZMFG010000174.1:0-2731 GCA_964565525.1 uncultured Thermodesulfobacteriota bacterium | reverse complement strand
ATATCGGCCAGCGCAGGGGTATTGGCCATCACTACGAACAGTAAAATCCCCATCACGGCGGCAACGCGCACTCTCTGCCCTCCGATGCACCTGATTTTGCTCAAAACTTACAGTTTCTTTTTACACTTTTCGGGGAATGAAGTCAAGGAAAAAAGTCGTACCAGATGAGAAGAAAGCCCGTGACGGATTATTCTAGGATATTCCTCCCTCAAGCATACCTCTACATGAACCGTTCGAACCGTTCTTTTTTCGCCTTGCATATGGGGCATTGCTCCGGCGGCTCTTCCCTGGCGCACAGATAGCCGCACACCCGGCATCGCCACACCGGATACGGCAGGGAAGTCGCTCCCCCCTCAAAATGCCCCTGTGAACCCTTCGCCTTCATCTTTTTCCTCTCGGATGCGGGGGGACGCCGTTCCGGTATCGCTTGAGCCTCCCGCTCTCCCCTGGAAATCGGCCCTGATACATACAGGGCACAGTAACACGATCCATGCTCGGTCAGGTCCGGGTCTCGGTAGTCGCAGGGGCAGATGATGTCAAGGTCATCATCCTTGGTCCCCGAAGCCAGTCTACAGGGGCACGCCCAATAGCCGTATCTCGCCTCGTTCGCCAACAAGCCTCGGATCAGATCCTTGGTGAATGCGACGTCCGGATTCAGATGATATCCGCCTGATTCCGCCTCGCCCGTGAGACGCTGATACGCAGACTCCACCGCCTCTTTGGATATCTCGCTAATCGGCATGTTTTATCAACCCTTTAATCTTTTCTACATCGAAACCGACGATACAACTCTTGTTATCGACCACCAGGGTGGGGAATGAGCACTCCGGGTTCCATTTGCGTATTTCTGTGACGGCCTCTTCCTTGTCGGCATCGCCGAGCAGATCCACATCCACATAGTCGTAGTCGGCCTTCAATTTATTGAGCAGGCCCTTAGTCTTTTTGCACCACCCGCAGGTGCTGAGGGCATAGAGAATGATATTCCGCTTCTTCGCGCCATCTACGTGCTTCATGTGTTCCTTGACCGACATCGCTCCGATCTCCCTTTATAACAAACTAAACCCGCCACTGATCAATCGATGCTAATTAACCCCTCGTAATTGTCTCGTATGATGTAGGACTCGTACAGTAATAACTATACCACAAGAACCATTCATGGGCAATAAAAAGGCCGCATAGAGGGACGGGAAAGTAAGAGAGGGTTTACTGGACATGAAGTTGAGATTTCTAAAATCTCGAAACGTGTCACACAATACTCTGCATCTCTATGCTGGAAAGGGGTTTGTTGACCCGCTCCAGCATAGTATTCGGATCTAGCTTTTTTATTATTGTATCTGGCAAACGGCTATGTGGAGAACAATTATAAATCGTGAGGTACTTTTCAACCGCATATTGTTTAACAAGTTCAAAGCCAGGCTCGATACCCGATTCATACGACTCACACAAGACGCTCGGTTCCGGGACATCTTCTGGATAAAATCTCCCGGTCGCACTTAAATCCATGCCAAAAATACGTAATTCTTTAAATCCGATACCATACGCAAATTGTACGGCATTATACACGACAGTTCCCGATGGGAATATGCCTAAGGACAAATCTTTTGAGAAGGCTACATTATAGCTGCTGTGATTGATCAAGGACCCCTCAAATTTTTTTTGCTCTCTATCCCGCGCCTTTTTCAATCTGAGCTTCTTAAATGGATGTTTAAGATCTTCACAATAAATAATATGTAACGCCGATAAAAGGGAGGGAGCCATTTCGCACAAAGCGTTAATTGTCGTTGCATCTAATACTACGTTCTTGGAATTCAACGCAGCCGATGCAAATAAATCAAATTGGTGGCGAATAAATCCACTGTCGCATACTATATAATAATCCGGGTTGGCGCCAACCTCCCTGGCAACAATAAAAGATCCATTGACGCAGATGGTCCTGTCGTTAAAAAGTAATCGTTTATTTTTTATTTCATTGATAGAGGGACCGGAGGCGATAATATTACAAACCCTTTCGTTTATTGTAATAGCGGATACGGCTGCAGCCTGAGCAAGACGTTTGCGCTTCCAGAAAATTGAATACACCTCTGGCGCTTCATGAATGATATCCAACGAAGGATGGAATTTTCGATTGTGCCAATAGGCCCGTGGTTTACAGAGTCGAATATAGATATCCCGAAAATATTTTTTTGCTGCCGTCACTGACAGTAAGGAGCTGATCTCTGCCGCGCCTTGCATTGTGCCCTTAATATATGTACGCCGTTACGCAACTTTTGTTATTGATTATATTGATTGCAGACATAGGTCAGTATCTTCCTCAACTGTGCTTCGGTTTTATCCTGCTCTGATGGAAAGTCAGAGCCAGGCTTCTCTGGAGGAGGGTTCCAATAAGAGCGGCCTAAGCTGGAACCATCAAAGCCATACCATGCTGTCCCAAGCGTCGAATATTTCCCCTGTGCACAATCGATAATATACGACGTTATTCGCTCTTTGACTGGAATGCCTTTCTTCTTGCTGCCCGCATAATCGCCGGTACAGGTCTGAGCCATGCAATACTCTCTGAGCGTGGTCAGCCATTGGCAGCCCTCGGAGTCCTTATCCAGGGCAACATCTTTCACGAGCAACGGTATTATCCCACCCTTCTGATGCTTTCCAACCTTGAGATAAACCTTGACGTCCGTTTGCTTGGGCATCCCGAACAGCTCATAGTAATGATAGAATTCCCAATCACCTGCAT
>CAZMFG010000173.1:0-2794 GCA_964565525.1 uncultured Thermodesulfobacteriota bacterium | reverse complement strand
ACCACCAATTATGATCCTGGCGGCTTTGCCGAATACCTGCGGGTACCACCTCTCAATGTGGATCGAGGAGTTTTTTTACTCCCCGATGAGATATCGTTCGAGGATGGTACGTTTATCGAGCCCTTGGCCTGCGTCCTCAGAGGGCAGCGGCTGGCACGCCTGCTCCCCGGGCAGACGATCCTTGTACTCGGCAGCGGTATCTCCGGTCTGCTTCACGTAGCCATGGCCCGCGCCGCAGGCGCAGGTCGCATCATCGCGACGGACATCAGCGAATATCGGCTCAATGCCGCGCTCAGCCTCGGTGCCGATACCGTCATCCATGCTGAGGAGGATCTGCCCGCCCGCCTGCGTCAGGCCAACGACAACAGACTGGCCGATCTGGTCATCGTGTGTACCGGGGCCTTTTCCGCCTTTGGTCAGGCCTTGCAATCAGTTGATCGGGGAGGCGCAGTGCTCGTTTTTGCCCCGACAGCACCGGGGATGGATCTCCCCGTTCCCGTCAACGAGTTTTGGCGCAACGGAATCAGCTTGATGACCTCCTATGGGGGCAGCCCCCTGGATATCTGCCAGGCCATTGATTTGATCCGTGCTCGTCGCGTGCCTGTACAGCAGATGATCACCCACCGTTTGGGTTTGGCGGAGACAGGATTGGGGTTTCGTCTGGTGGCAGGGGGCGGAGCATCCATTAAGGTAATCATTGAACCGCAGAGATAAAGTAGCACACGAAAACCATGCTAAGGAGGAAAAAAGATGAAAAAAGGAATAAAGATGAAAAAGGGAATAAAGATTACAGGGATCATCCTGCTCTCCTTTTTTCTGCTCGTGATTGCAGCGGCCTTCATCCTCCCCTACCTCGTCAGCCTGGATAAATACAAGGGGCTGATAGAAGAAAAGGTGGGGCAGGCCCTGCACCGAGATTGTTCTATCGGAAAGCTGCGTATTAGCATCCTCCCAACCTTAGGTACCCGCATAGAAAACGTGGTCATCTCTAATCCACCGGGGTTCTCTCAGACCCCCCTGCTTTCACTCAAGGCCCTCAAGGTCAGGATTAAACTCATCCCGCTGCTGTTCGGGCGAAAGGAGATAGCCGGGCTCAGCCTCGACAGACCCGTGGTCTTCATCGAAAAGGACCCGCAGGGAAGATTGAATATCCCTTACATGGAGGAAGCGGGTAAGACGGAGAGAAAAGGGACTTTGGAGAGCGGAAAAGTCAAGACGGATGAGTCAAAGGCCCTGCAAGGTCTTTATCTTTCCAAGGCCTCCTTAACGAAAGGAAAATTGATCTATCTGGATAGGAGTACGACGCCTGCCAATCGAACCGAAATAGAAGAGATCGATTTGGAGCTGAGGGATCTCTCCTTGGATAAAAAAATACAATACAAGCTCTCTCTGCAATGGTCACCAGGGGAAATATCGCTCGATGGATGGGTGGGGCCCCTGGGCAAGACCATCGATCTGAAACATATCCCCGTGGCAGGAAGGCTACGGGCGGATTTTCCCGAGCTCGACGGCCTCATGAAAAAGTTGAGGGGTGAAGGGGCAGGTGCCATTGAGGGCGCGTTACAGGCAGACCTGAACTTCGAAGGGGATACCGGTTCCACCCTCAAGGCCCAGGGTGAAATACTCCTCAAGGATCTCTCCGTGGGAGAAAAGGGGGAGCGGGCAATCGAGGACCTCGATATCCTGTTACGACCTGAGGCCGACCTTACAGGGGGGGCGGAGCGGCTACAATTGACCGCAACCCTCCTGATAGACAAAACCCCCCTCCTGATCAACGGCCTGTTCAGAGATCTTCAACGAAGGCCCGTCGGCAAGCTGACCCTTTCCTCTCAACAGGGCATCGATCTCGATGCGTTGGGACCCAAATTCCCAGCCTTGCATCAGGCGGTCACCATCAAAGGAAAACTGGACCTTACGGGAGACTTTATCCTACCAGGCCAAGGAACCCCCCTCCTCTCTCTGGATGCCAATTCCCCTCGCATGGACATCGCCTTGGCCCAAAAGAAAAAGAGGGCAACAAAAGAAGCCCCCGCACCTCAAAAGAAAACTGCGGGGGGTAAACAGTCTCCACAGCGCAGCCCCTTCGATGCGCGGGGAAGTTTTAGGGTCAAGGAGGGAACCTTTGAAGGGACCGCATTCAAAGATCTCATATGCAGGGGGGAGATGCAGGGAGGGGAAGTGAGGATCACACGGTTTTCTTTTGCGGCCTTTAAGGGAACGTTGGAAGGCGCCGGAAACATCAATATGGCACGAGAGCCCTCTCCATACCGCATAACGACGAAAGTAACAGGGGTGGACGTCAATGCCCTCTTGAGCACCCTCACGTCATGGAAGGGTATGATGAAGGGAACGTTTACCGGAGATATTGCCTTAGGGGGAACAGGGCTTTCCCTCGACTCCATAAAGAAAAACCTCTCCGGCGATGGAACGGTCCAGGTCAAGGAGGGAGAGCTTACGTGGCTGAACCTCATCGGCCGAATAGTCCAGGCCTTTGGAGGGAAGGGTTGGGGAAAGGACAAGACCACATTCGAAGACCTCATAGGCAATTTTACCGTCCGGAATGGACGGATCTCGATCCCGAACCTCCGCATCTCTCACGAGGATATGGATATCAGGCTGTTTGGTGATATCGGCCTGGACTCAACAGTAAAAATGGAAGGGGAGGCACATTTGCCCCAGTCGGTAACCGGAGACCTCTCCGGCAAGGGATGGAGGTTTTTCTCCGACAATCAGGGACGACTCACCATCCCCTTCTCTCTCAAGGGGGATGTAAAGGATCCAAAGGTGGGGATCA
>CAZMFG010000172.1:0-2816 GCA_964565525.1 uncultured Thermodesulfobacteriota bacterium | reverse complement strand
AGCCGACGGTCCAAGAGGCCATCAAGACAGGTGCCGGCGTGGTGACCTTCTCCGGCGACAAGCTCCTCGGAGGCCCCCAGGCAGGGATCATCCTGGGCAAAAAGGAGCTGATCGATACCATCAAGGCCAACCCCCTGAACAGGGCCCTCAGGATAGACAAGCTCACCTTAGCGGCCCTGGAAGCGACTCTCATCGCGTATCTGAGCGAGGGGGAGGCAATCAAAGAGATCCCCACCCTCCGCATGTTGACCATCCCCCTGGCGGAGCTGCAAAAGCGGGCGAGGCGCCTCCAGCACCTCCTGGAACAAGAAACGCAAGGGGCCGTTATCGAGATAGTCCAGGCGACCTCCCAGGTTGGTGGGGGGGCCCTCCCCCTGCAAGACCTGCCCACCTGGGCAGTGGCCGTGAAGCCCAAAAAGGCATCTGTCGAGGCCCTGGAGGCGGCGCTGAGGAATCAGGCCCCGCCCATTATCGCCAGGATAAGCGATGACCGGCTCTGCCTGGATCTCAGGACCATCCAGGCAGATGAGTTCTCTGTGGTCGCCCACGCCATGGCCCAGGCCCTCCGGAAGATCAGCGCGTAGAGATGTCCACATCCGCGGGAGATTTCACCTTCACGGTGGAGAAAGGGGCCCACGGCAGAAGGCTCGATGTATTCCTGGCCGAGCATCTCCCGGAGCAATCCCGCGCCCAGATCCAGCGATACATCCGGGAAGGGTATATTGTGCTCAACGCCGTTCACACCAAGGCCGGTACCCCGGTAAAGGCGGGAGACCTCATCACGGGGCACCTCCCGGCGCCCAGGGTCTCGGAGGTCCTCCCCGAGGAACTCACCATCCCCTTCATCTATGAAGATGGAGATATCGTAGTGGTGGACAAGCCTGCCGGCATGGTGGTCCACCCGGCAGGCAGGGTGCAATCAGGGACCGTGGTCAACGCCCTCCTCTTCCACGTGCGTGACCTCCAGGGGGTGGGAGGGGTCCTGCGCCCGGGCATCGTCCACCGCCTGGACAAGGGGACCTCAGGGGTCATGGTGGTGGCCAAGAACGACCGGGCCCACGAGGCCCTGGTAAGCCAGTTTAAGGGGCGGGAGGTACAAAAGATCTACCTCGCCCTGGTCTATGGGAAGGTGGAGGGAGCGGAGGGCACCATCACCGCCCCGATGGGGAGGCACCCCATAGACCGCAAGCGGTTTTCCCTGCGCACGCGGCAACCCAAGGAGGCCCTGACCGAGTGGCGGGTGAAGGAACAGTTCGAGAGGATCACCTTCGTGCAGGTATCGCCCCGGACAGGCAGGACCCATCAGATCCGGGTCCACATGGCCTCGAGAGGCCACCCCCTGGTAGGGGACCCCCTCTACACAAAAAAGAGGAGATTCACCCAGATAGAGGATCCCGTACTGAGGGGGAGGATCGAGGCCCTGGGGAGGCAGGCCCTGCACGCCTCCCGCATCGCCTTCCGCCACCCGGCCACGGGGAAGACCGTGGAGTTCACCGCCCCCCTGCCGGCGGACATGGAAGCAGTTCTGGAGGTGTTGCGTGGCACAAGAGCATAAGGTAACGGTAAAGGAGCAAGGCGGGACCACCTATTTTCAACTCCCCTTCTTTCGAAGAAAAAGGCACGCCTTCTGCACCCGCAGGGGAGAAAAAGGGGTCCTGGAGGCCCTCGGCATCCCGCTGGAGCGGCTCCTCACCCTGCGACAGGTCCATGGGGCTGATGTCTTGGTGTTCGAGGGTGACACCAGAATCCTGACTCACCCCCTCCCCTATGACGCCGTCATCACGGACAAGAAAAGGGTGGCCCTGGGGATCTGGACGGCCGACTGCCTCCCCATCTTGATGATCGATAGATCGAAAAAGGTAATCGCCGCCGTCCATGCCGGCTGGCGGGGGGTGTGGCGGGGGGTCATAGAGAGGACCGTAAACGCGATGACCAAGTCCTTTGAAAGCTCGCCTGCGGACATCGTGGCCGGGATCGGCCCCGGCATCGGCCCCTGCTGCTACGAGGTGGGTACGGATGTGAAGAGCCTCTTTCAGGGCTCCCACGAGGACCATCACCAGTTTATCCAGGAACGGGAGGGGCGGCAGTACCTTGACTTGAGGAGTGCCGCTCAGCTAGAATTGACCAAGGCGGGGATCCCCTCAGCGAATATCGCGACCATCCCCTTCTGCACCGCCTGCAGGGAAGACCTCTTTTTCTCCTACCGGCGGGACAAAAAACCGGGGAGACAGTTGAGTTTTATCATGCTGTGATAAGGAGGCTGGTATGTTTGTCGAAAGCCTTGAGGGCAAACTCATCCTTTCCGTGGCCCAGGTGATCAACCTCGGCCTTACCATCTACATGTGGATCGTCATCATCAGGGCCCTCATCTCGTGGGTGAGCCCCGATCCGTACAACCCCATCGTTCGGCTTCTCTACCGGGCCACCGAGCCGGTCCTCTGGCGGGTGCGCAGGGTACTCCCCATCGGGGGGTTCGGGATCGACTTTTCCCCCCTCATTGTGATCCTTGTCATCTACTTACTAAAACTCTTCGTGGTAAGAACACTGGTCCAGCTTGCCTATCGGTTCGGATAACATGAAGGAGGCGGCAATAACCCTCAAGATCCATCTTCAGCCCCGGGCCTCCCGGGATGGGATCGATGGCATGCATGGGGATGCCCTCAAGGTCAGGGTGACCGCCCCTCCCCTCGAGGGGAAGGCCAACAAGGCCGTGCGAACGTTCCTCGCCGAGCAACTGGGGATCCCCCCCGCCCAGATAGCGATCATCGCCGGCCAGCGCTCCCGGGAAAAAGTGTTGCGGATCTCCGGCCTCTCCA
>CAZMFG010000171.1:0-2904 GCA_964565525.1 uncultured Thermodesulfobacteriota bacterium | reverse complement strand
TGGCTGGAGATCCGCCGCAAGATCATGCATACCTGGCCCATCATCATCCCCATTGCCTATCGCTACATCCCAAAGGAGACGGCCTTGCTGATCATGCTCCCCATCTGCGCATTCTATGTCTTCTGTGACATCTTCAGACACTTTCATCAGGGCTTTAAGAAATTCTTCGATCGGGTCATCACCTCCCGCTTCCTGCGGGAACATGAGAAGCATGGCCTCATTGGGTCCAGCTATTTCATCTTCGGGGCGCTGGCCTCCATCATCATCTTCCCCAAGCCGGTGGCCATCGCGAGCCTTTACATCCTCATCTTTTGCGATGCCGCAGCGGGCCTGGTGGGGAGTGCCTGGGGGAGGATCCGTATCTTTGGAAAGACCCTGGAGGGGAGCATCGCCTTTTTTGTCAGCGGGATAATCATCGTGGTCCTTGCCATGCAAGACAAACTCCTGTGGGGGAACTCAGCAATGCAAGACTACTTCTGGTGGGGGGTATTAGCGGTGTTGGGGGCCACCTTGGTTGAACTCCTCCCAACCGGCCTGGACGACAACCTCACCATCCCCCTGGTGGCGGGGGGGATCATGGCCATGGGGTTCTGGATCTGACAGCGTATTGAAAAACGCCCATCTCAGGCGTTTATATTGCCGGATTCACAGGGCGGGGGCGACCCCGCCCTTTTTTATTTTTAAAAAGGGTCCAATCTTTACTTGTAGAGGTTCTTATTTCTTCTCTAGCGCTTCTCTGAATTGCTCAGGCGTCAGCTCGATCTCACGGATGATTTCACGGACTAAAGCTTGGGCGAGATCTCTCCCTGGATGATGAGGCACGGACGTTGTTCTGCCATCAGGGTGGCGATAAAAACAATGGCTTCCCCTTTGCCGGGCTTTCTTAAAACCGAGTTGAAGGAGCACCTTCTCCATTGTCTTGGAGTCAACAACGGGAAGACGTGTCATACTGCTATCTCAATCTGCTGAAGGCCCATAAAGCGAGGGAGTTCGTCGGTTGACCCCGTGTATTCTTCCAGACATAACGCCAAAACTTCTTTGAGGTTTGTTTGTAGTTCATCAAGAGTAGCACCCTGAGTATGGGCTCCTGGAATCCCCGGCACAATCCCCACATACAGTTTTGTTTCCGGGTCCCACTCTATATAGGCAGTAAAGGTCGTCATTATTCACCTCCCTTGTACATAAGCTGAGATACTCTTTTTGATGCGTTACCGCATTATTTGTCGTCCCTGTCAATGAGGATCTTGTTATTGTAGCATAATCTTTTTGGGATGTCAGAAACGAATTTCTTTGAGAACGGTTTTCAGAACGGCCAGACCTCTACCGCTTCCCCCTCCTCGACCCCCTCAGAGTCCATGGCGATCCTGAGCAGGCCGTCCCCCTTAACCATAGTTGAGATGGAGCCTGACTTTCCGAAAATGGGTGTGGCCATTAACTGACCGTCTTTTTCGCTCAGCTTGACCCGCACGTAGTCCTCCCTCCCCTGGGCCGAGGGGATGTTTCTGGAGGCCAGGGCCTTGAGGGCCCAGGGGCGCAACGCCTCCCAATCCCTCCTCCCCCCCATGCGCCGGAGCGCGGGGGCCACGAGGACCATGAAGATCACCATGGCCGATACCGGATGCCCGGGCAGACCCCAGATCAGTTTTTCTCCTGCTTGAGCGAGAATAGTCGGCTTGCCGGGGCTTACTGCCACCCCGTGCAAGAGGATTTGGACCCCTGGCAGGGACTCGATAACCTCGACAGTAAGGTCTCTAGTCCCTACCGAGCTCCCCCCGGAGATCAGGCCGACGTCCCCTTGAGAGAGGCCCTCTTCGAGCCTTGTTCGCAGGTCCGTGAGGTCATCCCGAGCGATGCCCAGGTGAAAGGGCCGTGCTCCCGCCTCTTGTGTCAAGGCCCAGAGGGCGTAGCGGTTGGAATCCCTGATCTGCCCTATCTGGGGGACGGTCTCGAGGGGGACTATCTCGTCACCTGAGGAGATAATACCTACGCGTGGTTGACGATAGACCCGCACCATCCCTTTGCCCAGGGCGGCCAGGGCACCGAGGTCCTGAGGGCGCAGCAGGTGGCCCTGCTCCAGTATCCGTTCGCCTTCTTTCAGGTCCTCGCCGTGGTGGATAACGTTCTCGCCAGGAGCCACAGCCCGCAAAACCTGGATAGTGCCCTCATCCATGACCTGGGTGTGTTCCACCATGACCACGGCATCGGCCCCTTCGGGGAGCATCCCTCCGGTGGCGATCTTTACCGCCCCCCCGGGTTGTATGGGGGAAGAGGGCCTCTCCCCCATCTTCACCTCCCCGCATACCTCCAGGGGTGTGGGGTTGCCCTCCGAGGCCCCGAAGGTATCCTGGGCCTGCACGGCATACCCATCCATGGCCGAGCGGTCGAAGGGGGGGAAGGCATGCGGGGCAACGCAGTCCTCGGCCAATACCCTCCCCACGGCGGCCTCCAATGAGACCGCTTCATCGCCGAGGGGACTGATACCCTTGATGATCTCCTTGACCTGCTGCGTGGTCTGGACCCGAAAGAACTCCATCATTCTTCCTCAAGAGGAATCACTGAATCTCCCTTCTTCACCCCCCCGCTTGTGATCACCGTGCCGAAACGCCCCTCGCGGCTGACGATGTAGGGTCGTCCTTCTGGTTTAGGTTTTTCCTTGCCGATGTGGCGGATCAGGACCTCGGCCTCGCCGATCCGCAATTTGCGCCCGATCCCCAGCTCTTTCAAGGGGATGCCCTTGATGGTGATGTTCTCCGAGTAGTCCCCCTCGGCGATGGTAGGCATGATATCGGGGGGCACCAGGGCCATGGCCTCCAGTGGGAAGATGCTGATCTGCCTGTCCCAGGGACCGGCGTGGGCGTCTCCCTCCAGTCCCCACCCCTCGCGGAGATACCCCTGTCCCACATT
>CAZMFG010000170.1:0-3061 GCA_964565525.1 uncultured Thermodesulfobacteriota bacterium | reverse complement strand
CCTCACAGGGCCTGGGCATGGCGAGGTCCCCTACCCGATAGGGGAGGAGGCAGTCGAGCCCCTGTTCGTGGAGATCACGCATCACGAGATCCATCCCCTCCCTTAGGGACGTAGAGTGCTCCAGATATTGCTCGGCGTAGTAGTGGATCATGAGGCCGATGGCCCTGGTCTGGCTCCTATCCACCAGTTGCTCCAGGTACGAGAGGTCTATGGCGGTGGTCCCATAGAGGATGGTCCTGAGCCCCTTGGCGTCTATCTTGACCTCCCGCCTGCCGCGGCTGGGGTCGAATCCCCCCTTCAGGGGGCGGCGCGGGGTGACCTCGCCGAAGCCGTCCCCCCCCTCGTCGGCCCGTCGGCTGGCATGCCTGCGAGCGATCTCACCAGCCTGCTCGGTGACGCAGTGGGGTCGGTAGTTGTCCATCATGATGACGGTGTCCGCCACGTCGAAGTAATCGCCCGACCCCCCCATGACCAGGATGGTGGAGACCCCCTGATCGGCACAGAGCGGGCGCACCTTGTCGACGAAGGGGGTGATGGGTTCCTTTGCCTTGGCCACCAGTTCCTGCATCCGCGCATCCCGCACCATGAAGTTGGTGGCCGAGGTATCCTCGTCGATCAAGAGGACCCGCGCCCCCATCTCCAAGGCCTCCATGATGTTGGCCGCCTGCGAGGTGCTGCCGCTGGCGTCCTCGGTGGAAAACCTGACCGTGTCCTTGCCGAAGGGGAGGTTGGTGATGAAGGGGCTGATATTCACTTTTTCGATCAGGCGGCCGTCCTCCGCCCTGATCTTCACCGCCGACCCGTCGGTCACCACGTATTCCCTTCCGTCGCCGGGGATATGGTTGTACACCCCTCGCTCGATGGCGTCGAGCAGGGTGGACTTGCCGTGGAACCCGCCCCCCACGATAAGGGTCACCCCCTGGGGGATCCCCATCCCCCGAATCCGCCCCCGATGGGGGAGCTCCAGCTCCACCTCGAGCTCGGGAGGTCCTTTGAAGGGAACGGCCCCCGAGCTTAAGGGCCTCTCATCCACCCCGCTGCTGCGGGGGAGGATGGACCCATCGGCCACAAAGGCCACCAGTCCCCTATCCTCTAAAAGCTCCCGCATGGCATCTTGGTCCTCTGCCACTGCGACGTGCTGTCCGATCTCTTCGGGATCGATCTTCCGGTACACGAGGGATCCCTCCACGACCTTGGGGAAATCCTCAAAGAAGATCCCCAAGGCCTCCCTCCCCAGGATGGTCCGGCCTGCCGCGGGGAGCCCCACCACAAAGCGGACCTCCAGGTCCTCCCTATCAATAACCACCGCGGTGCGCTCCAGGATCTCCTGCCCACCCTTGTCGATCGCCACCAGGCCGCTCTTCCCCATGCCGCGATTGCCCTTGGCCCAGCGGCGGATGGCCCCATGAAAACGACGGGCCAGATAGTCGCACAAAGCGATCCTCCGCACCCGAGTGCTCCAAAGCCCCTGGGGAAACCCGGTCCGCTCGAGAGGGAGCCGCACCCGCACCCGCGAAGGCGCGGCAAAGGGGTCCCCCTGGACGTGATCGATGATCAGGGTATAGAGGCCAAACGCATACTGACCTTTGATATCCTTATAGGCCTTATACCCCCTGCCGTCGACGCGGTTGATGGTCCTTTTGAGCTCTTCCGCCGTCATCCCTTACCGTATATTCAAATGAATGATATCGAAAAGAATATCAACAAGCGTTCATCCCGGAAACAAGTGCCCCCACACCTCCCGCAAATCACGGGCACCGATGAGCTCCATCCCCTGGGGTGGTTTGATCCCCCGGACGCTGCTGCGGGGGAGGATACACTGTTCAAACCCCAAACGGGCCGACTCTTTCACCCGCAGCTCGCCGAAGCTCACCCCCCTAACCTCCCCGGCCAACCCCACCTCTCCGAAGACCACCGTAGACGGCGGGACGACGTGATCCAGGTGGCTGGAGGCCACGGCGACCACTACCCCCAGATCGACGGCGGGCTCCTCGATCCGCAACCCCCCGGCCACGTTGACGAAGATATCTTGGTGCGAGAGGTTCATCCCCACCTTCTTCTCCATCACCGCCACCAGGAGGGAGAGGCGGTTGTAGTCCACCCCGGTGGCCATCCTCTTGGGCACGGCAAAGGCCGTGGGGGCCACCAGGGCTTGGACCTCCACCAGGATGGGCCTGGTACCCTCCATGCTCGCCATGACCGCGCTTCCCGAGGTCCCCTGAGGCCGCTCGGCCAGGAAGATCTCCGAAGGATTGACCACCTCCACCAATCCTTCCTCCTTCATCTCAAAAACCCCGATCTCATTGGTGGAGCCGAAGCGGTTCTTCACGGCCCTGAGGATGCGAAAGGGGCTGTCCGCGCTGCGCTCCATGTACAGGACGGTATCCACGATGTGCTCCAGGACCCTCGGACCGGCGATGGCCCCGTCCTTGGTCACGTGCCCTATCAAAAAGGTCGCCACACCCAAGCCCTTGGCCAGATAGGTCAGCCTCCCCGAGGTCTCCCGCACCTGGCTGATGCTCCCCGGGGCCGACCCCAGCTGGGAGGTGTAGATGGACTGGATGGAATCGACCACCAGGACCTGGGGCTGGATCTCCTCGGCACCCTGGATGATCCGCTCGAGTGAGGTCTCCGCGGCCACGAAGAGCTCTGGACTCACCGTCCCCAGGCGCTTGGCCCGCAGCTTGGTCTGTCTGAGGGACTCCTCAGCGGAGATATAGAGACACCTCCTCCCCTGGGCGGCAAGCCCATGGAGGCACTGAAATATGAGGGTGGACTTCCCGATGCCCGGATCCCCCCCCAGCAGGACCACCGAGCCGGCCACAATCCCGCCCCCCAGCACCCGGTTGAACTCCTCCAGGCGAGTGCCGAGCCGCTCCCCCTCTTCCTCCTCCGCCACCTCCCCGATGGCACGGGGGCTTTCCTCCGTCCCCCAGCGCTGCCGGGCATCCCCCTCAGGGGCCTCCTCCCCGATAACCTCCTCCACCAGGGTCCCCCACCCCTGGCAATCGGGACACCGCCCCAGCCACTTGGGTGCCTGATAGCCGCACTGCTGACAGAT
>CAZMFG010000169.1:0-3063 GCA_964565525.1 uncultured Thermodesulfobacteriota bacterium | reverse complement strand
AGAGTGAAAAACTTTGCGCTGAACAGCGTATAGAGCATCCCCCTAAAGGTGGATAAAACCCTCTTCAAGAGGGGGATTTCGCATGAGCCTATACTGATGGACCTTCGGAACCAGGTAAAGACCTTATAGAGCAATCCTGCTCCGAATATGGCCAGGGCAAGGTATACGGATATGGTGAAAAACATCTGCTCCTCCCCGTAAGGCAACAGGATGTTATACCCCTGCGTTCACTTCACCTGATCTTCAGCTCCAAGGGCGATGTGAGCATCGCCCCCCTTATCCCGCCGCATCCAAGATGGCGGGGACCTTCTCCTCCCACCCCATCGCGACGATGCTCACCCCCTGACATATGCCTCTGAGCCCCTTGATAATCTCCGCTGCTATTTCAACGGAGGCCGCTATCTTATCCGGCGCCTTCAGCAACCGCTCAATGATCCCCTCGGGAACCACCACCCCTTCAACGTGTTTGTTTATATATCTCGCCATGCCGGCTGACTTCAGCACCATGAGCCCCGCGATGACGGGGGCGCCGAAGCTCCGCGCCTTCTGCATGAAGGCCTCGAATTGTGCAAGATCGTAAACCGAGGTCGTCAAGAAGAACTCCACGCCGAGCCCCATTTCCTCTTCCATCCCCCGTATCTCCGCATCGAGGCCGTGACCGCGAGCACTGGCATCGAGCTTCGTACCCACGCAAAAATGGGGGCGGCCTTCAAGATCTCCTCCGCTCATATCGTGACCCTCTTGGAGATTTCTGATAGTCCCTAAGAACTGCGGCAGGTCTATGTCGAAAACCGCCTTGGCCTCGGGATGATCTCCCAGCTTGGGATCATCCCCCGTGACCGCCATGATATTCTCAATGCCCAGGTGATAGGCGCCCAGCAACTCCGCCTGCAGCGCCACGCGGTTCTGATGGGCACAAGAGACCTCACAGATCGTCTCGTACCCCTTTTCGTGGAGGTATTGACACGCCCCCCAGGAGCTCATGCGCATGATTCCCCCCTGCAGGGAAGGTACCGAGATGGCCTCCACCCTCCCCTTGAGGGGGATTAATCGCTCCTCAAATCCCTTAACATCGACGCCCTTGGGAGGTAAGACCTCCACCACCGTTAAAAACTCACCACTCCCCAGCCGCTTACGCCACCCCATGGGAAACCTCCTTCTCGTGAGTCACAATAAGCCCCCACTGTAAGCAATTTTGAAATAAGACACAAGGGGTTTTTATTGATTTCCTGCACCCTCGTGCGCAGGCGCCTCCTCATATTCCACCGGCAGCAGGACACGGAAGGTCGTCCCGCTGCCCAGCACGGTGTCGACCTCGATACTCCCCTTGTGTTCCTTCACGATGCCGTACGACATCGAGAGTCCCAATCCCGTCCCTTCACCCACCTTTTTCGTCGTATAGAAAGGATCGAATATCCTCGGAAGGATATCCTCGGGGATCCCCCCACCGGTGTCGATGAATTCTATAACAATCTTATCGCCATCTTCGGAAGGGAACGTCTTGATCGTCAGGGCCCCTCGTCCGTGCGTGGCATCAGCCGCATTGATTATGATGTTCAGAAAGACCTGCTTTAATTGACCGGCATTACCCAACATGGGAGGAAGGGATGTATCGAGCTCCTTGATGATCTCGATGTTGTGGAAGGTGGCCTGGTTCTCCAGAAAGAGGAGGCCATCGGTTATGGCCCTGTTGACATCGATCAGTTCCTTTTTAGGCCCACTCTGGCGGGCGAATTCGAGAAGGCTCTTTACTATCTCCTGACATCGCGTTGTTTCTTGGACAATCTTCTCCAGGTCCGCCCGCTGTGCAGCATCAGGTGGGAGTGCTTCCATCAACAGGCTGGAGTATATGAGGATACCCCCCAAGGGGTTGTTGATCTCATGGGCGACACCGGCCGCCATCTCACCCAAGGATCGCAACTTCTCCAATTGGATGAGCTGCAGGTGCGTCTCCTGCAGCTTCTGTTCCATGATGATCCGGGGACGCAGATCGGTAAAGATCCCCACCGAGGCCACCTCCTGGCCCTCCTGATAGACGATGGCGGCTGAAAGGTGTATGGGGATCTCCTTTCCCCATTTGTCCACCATTGTAAACTCCGAACCCGTCAACCTGCCGGTCCCCCCATAGTCGGAGCTGCGCAGCCTCTTCATCACCTCTTTGGCTACGCCCGGCTGATAGATGTGCGTGATGTGTATCTTCCCCAACACATCTTCCGCCTTATACCCGCTCAGCTCCTCAGCCGCCCTGTTAAAGACTATGATATTACCCTTGATGTCGGTGGCGATAATGGCATAGGGAGAGCTCTCGATAAGCATCCGCATGAAGTCATTGGTCTCCCTGAGCTCCCGTTCCAGCTGCTTGCGTTGGGTGATGTCGATGTTGACCCCCTCGTATCCGACGACCTTCCCCTCGCTGTTGCGGATGGCATGGGCGGAGAGGAGCACCGTGATCTTCCCCCCCTCCTTTCTCTTAAACTCCACCTCCCACTCCCTGACCGAGCCTTCCTGCTCCATCATCTCCTGGAATGCCCGGCGTTCCTCGGGGTTTGCATAGAGGCCCGTGGCGATATCTATCTGTAAGAGCTCCTCTTTGGTCTCATATCCGAGCATATCCAGGAGGGCCTGGTTACAATCTATGAATTTGCCTTCCGGGTTGCTGATGAAGAGCCCCTCTCCAACCTGCTCGAAGAGCTCCCGATACCGCTTCTCCGAGACCTTAAGCCGCTCTTCAAATTTCTTGCGCTCGGTGATGTCGGTGAGGTAAGCGCATCCCTTGACCGCACCCTTCCCCCCGTCGGCCAGGGCCAGGCAGAGGGTGATATCTCTCTGCTCCCCCCCGGCGGTCGTGATCTTGACCTCCTGACACAGCTTATCCCCCGGATCTTTGAGCTGCCCGAGGATCTCCTCCACCTCCTTGCCCAGGATGACGCAGACGTCTTTCCCCAAAAGCCCCTCCGGGGGATACCCGGTCAGTACCGTGGCCATCTGGTTGGTGAAGGCGATAGAGTGGTCCTCATCGAAGACGAGGATCCCGTCATTGCTCATCTGCACCAGGGCGCGGGT
>CAZMFG010000168.1:0-3063 GCA_964565525.1 uncultured Thermodesulfobacteriota bacterium | reverse complement strand
ATGAAGATCAAAAGCTAAAAGGAGTTAGATGTTTGGAAGAAAGGGATTGAAATTGTCGATGTGGTATACAAAATGACAGGCAAATTTCCAAAAGAAGAGAGATAGGGAGGAAAAAATGAGGTCAAAAGACATCTTGTTGGTAGAGGACACCCCCGGCGATGTGCGCCTGGCGCATGAGGCCATCCGGGACGCCAAGGTGCGCGCCAACCTGCATGTGGTGGGGGACGGCGTGGAGGCCATGGCCTTTTTGCGCCGGCAGGGGAAGTACGCCGATGCGGCGCGCCCGAACCTCATCATGCTCGATCTGACCATGCCGAAGAAGAACGGTTTTGAAGTGCTGGCGGAGATCAAGGCCGATGCCGGTTTAAAAAAAATCCCAGTAATAATTTTTAGTGTTTCTAAGTCAGAAGGGGACATCCGGCGCGCCTACGATCTGCAAGCAAACTGCTATGTTGTCAAACCAGCCGATCTGAATGGACTCATTGTTGTCATAAAGGCCATCGACGACTTCTGGCTGACGGCCGCAACACTGCCAGAGAAATAAGAGATATGAGCGATACATCCGCCACTGTTTTGCTGATCGAAGACAACCCCGAAGACGCCCGGCTGATACGGGAGATGTTGGCCGAGGGAGGGGATGCACGGTTTAAGTTGGTATGCGCTGAGCAGCTCTCAACCGGTTTGGAGCGCTTAGCTGACAATGATATCGGGTTGGTCTTATTGGATCTCGGCTTGCCTGACAGCCAGGGGTTTGATACCTTTGCCAAGGCATACGCACAGGCCCCACGGGTGCCGATCGTGGTGTTGAGCGGTCTCACCGATGAACAACTGGCCATTAAGACCGTTCAGGAAGGGGCGCAGGACTATCTGGTGAAAGGGCACCTGGATAGCCATGCGTTGGTGCGCACCATCTGCTATGCCATCGAGCGCAAACAAGCAGAGGAAAAATTGCGTAGCCAGGCCCTTATCTTTGAGAATATACACGATGGCATCATCGTGGCAGACCTGGAAGGCAACATTATACGTTGGAATCCGGCAGCAGAACGGATATTCGGCTACTATCAAGATGAGGTCTTTCAGAAGGCGCTCGGTATACTGTCAACGCGGCTTATTAAAGGAAAATTACGCGATGGGCGCTGGATCGGTGAGATGAACTTCACCCGCAAGGATGAAACTGAAGGCATTTGTGAGACAACCATAATCCCTTTGCGCGATGGACAGAATAACATCACCGCTGTCTTCGGGGTATCCCGCGACATCACCGAACGCAAGGAGGCAGAAACAGCTTTAATAAGAGAAAAGAATTTTTCCGACGCTGTAATGAACAGTTCACCAGGCCTCCTTTTTGTCTTTGACGATAAGGGAAATATTATACAATGGAATAGGAATGCAGAGAAAGTCACCGGATATTCTGCAAAAGAGATATCAAAAATGAATGTTCTTGATTTCGTTGCAAAAGAGGATCAAAAGCCTGCTGCCGAGGCAATGCAGGAGGTCTTCGACAAAGGCCGGTCTTCATTAGAAATAAACGTACTGTCGAAACCCGGAAAGAAAACTCCCTTTTACCTCACAGGACTACGCACAAAATTTGAAAATACCACCTGTGTTGTTTGTACGGGGATTGACGTCACCGAGCGCAAGCAGGCGGAGGAAGCGCTGCGCGAATCTGAAACCAGGTTCCGAACGCTCTTTGAAGCGATTCCCGATACCGTCCTGGTCCACGATCATGAGGGCACCATCCTCCACATCAATG
This sequence comes from uncultured Thermodesulfobacteriota bacterium, assembly GCA_964565525.1. Lineage (GTDB taxonomy): Bacteria > Desulfobacterota > B13-G15 > B13-G15 > RBG-16-54-18 > JAFGNJ01. The sequence goes on along the minus strand of CAZMFG010000168.1, from coordinate 1,310 downwards.
AGATCGGCGCACAACAACTCGAATGGTCTGCGAAAAACCTGGTAGGCAGAAATCTGCGCGAAATCGTGACTCCCGAGAACCGTGCCTCAATTGCCGATCACATCAGGGAAACCCTTAAGGTCGGCTGGTGCAGGTTCGAGACGACCTACATGTCGCGCAGCGAATGGCAGATCGTGGTCGAAGTCAACGCTCACCCTATCAAGCTCGGCAAGAAGAAAGCCATCCTGCGCGTGGCGCGCGACATCACCGAGCGCAAGCAGGCGGAGGACGCACTGAAAAATAGTGAGGAAAAATATCGCAACATTCTGGAAAATATCGAAGATGGTTACTACGAAGTAGAACTTAATGGTAACTTCACCTTTTTCAACGCCTCCATGTGCCGAATCCTTGGGTATCCCCAAGAAGAAATGATGGGCATGAATAACCGTCAGTTTACAGACAAAGATAACGCAAAAAAACTTTTTAAAACGTTTAATGAAGTCTACAGAACAGGGGAACCCACCAAAGAATTCGATTGGCAGATTATAAGAAAAGATGGGACCAAAAGATACATTGAAGTATCTATATCTTTACGAAAAGATTCATCAGGCAAACCGATCGGATTCCGTGGTGTTGCTCGCGACATCACCGAGCGCAAGCAGGCGGAAGAAGAGCTGCAAAGAAGTTACCATAAGTTACGGGAATCCTTGATTACAACGGTCAACACCCTTGCATCAACCGTTGAAATGAGGGATCCTTATACCGCAGGTCATCAACGGCGGGCGACCATCCTTGCCTGTGCCATTGCGGAAGAGATGGGCCTGACGGAGGAGCAATTTAATGGGCTCCGCATGGCCGGGCTGATCCATGATATCGGCAAGATCAGCGTGCCCGCTGAGATCCTCAACAAACCCGGTAGTCTCAGCGAGACCGAGTTCGGTATTATCAAGACTCATCCGCAGGCAGGCTACAAGGTACTGAAAGAGATAGACTTTCCCTGGCCCGTTGCTCAGATCGTGTTGCAGCATCACGAGCGGCTGGACGGCTCTGGCTATCCCCAGGGACTTAGGGGGGAAGAGATCATGCTGGAGGCCCGCATCTTGGCAGTGGCGGATGTGGTAGAGGCCATGGCCTCTCACCGACCTTACCGCTCTGCCCTCGGCATTGAGGTTGCGTTAGAGGAGATCAAAAAGAACAGGGGCATCTACTATGACCCTGATGTTGTCGATGTCTGCGCGAGACTCTTTACCGAGAAGGGGTTTACGCTCAACCAGGAGATATAGTAGGAAGTTCACTCCCTTTCACTATTTCTCAGCCTCCTTCCTACCCAT
>CAZMFG010000167.1:0-3171 GCA_964565525.1 uncultured Thermodesulfobacteriota bacterium | reverse complement strand
AAATCCACGCCCGCCTTCAAGGCTGCAACGCCCCGTTCCTCTATGCCCCCCCATGCCTCCAAAGCACCCATGAGGAGATCGTCGGAGATCACCAGGCCGTCGAAACCGAGCACATGACGCAGCAGGCCCTGGATAATGGCAGAGGAAAAAGTGGCAGGGAGCGCAGGATCGAGGGGGGGGCAGAGGAGGTGCCCGGGCATGCATGCGGCCACATTGGCCTGTATCGCCCGCTGAAAGGGGATCAGTTCGGCCCGTTCCAACTCTTCCCTGGATCGCTCAATCGTGGGGAGGGCCTCGTGGCTGTCCGTTTGAGTGGCCCCATGGCCGGGGAAGTGCTTGACGCAGGCAGCCACCCCTTGTGCCTGGAGCCCCTCGATGGCAGCCACCACCATCGTTCCTACAATATGGGGATTCCTGCCGTAGCTCCGCTTGCCGATCACGCGGTTCTGCGGGTGCAGGAGGAGATCGGCCACCGGCGCCAGGTTCATGGTGATCCCCATTAAGGCCAGCTCATGGCCGGTGATGTGGGCTGCCCTGCGCACCAGATCGCTCTCCCCCATCTTGCCCATATTCCCGGCGCTGGGAAAGGGGGTGATGCCTTCCTTAATCCTGGTCACCGGGCCGTGCTCTTGATCGATGGCAATGCTCAAGGGTATCCCGGGCCCCTTCCCCTTGGCGCGGGCGATCTCCTGCAGATGCTCGATCAGCTCGGCCACCTGGGCCGGATGGCGGCAGTTGCGCTCGAAGAGGATGACGCCGCCCACCCCTTGCTCGATCAGCCTCTTTTCCTCTGGAGAAGGGGCAGGTCCGTCGATCCCCATCATGACGGTCTGGGCGATCTGGTTCCTCAGATCACCCATAGAGTTCTCCCGGGCATCATATGTTTCAGAACAGAGATGAAGGGTGGGGATACTCTCCTATGCCATCCCTCTTTGACGGGGAACCCGCACGAGCTCCTTGAAGACCCGCCGGAAGTGGAAGCCATAGATGGCAAAGGTAACGGCCAGCTGGATGGAGCGCGGGCGCCTGATCAGCGTGGAGGCGAGGAGCCTCCAGTACTGAAATCGCTCCCTGCCCTGTACCCCCAAGAGCCATAAGGACTTCAGAAATGCCCTGATGTGGGGAGCACTGAAGTGAACACGTCGCCTGTGCAACGGTAACGGTCTATATTCACGTAAAAAGGTCCTGATCCTCTTATAGTAATGTCTCGGTGTGTAGATGGTCTTCATGATCTTGCGGTAGCCATCCACAAGCGTCTCATAACCCATCTTGGGGATAAAATTGATGGAGCAGTCGGTGTTATTGCCCGTCATATCATGCAACAGACGGTTTTCTTTGTGCAGGCGCTTGTAAAGACGGGTCCCCCGGGGTGCATTGAGCAGCCCCACCATGGCGGTGACGATGCCGCTCTTTTGAATGAAGCTGATCTGCCTCTCAAAGATGGAGGGAGGATCCTGGTCAAAGCCCACGATAAATCCCCCCATGACCTGCAGGCCGTTGTGCTGGAGCTTTTTCACGCTGGCCACCAGGTCGCGGTTTCTGTTCTGAAACTTGCTGCATTCGACCAGGCTCTCCTCATGGGGGGTCTCGATACCGACGAATATTACGTCAAACCCCGCCTGCGCCATCAAGCCCATCAGCTCTTCGTCGTCGGAGAGGTCGATGGATGTCTCGGTTAAGAGCGAAAAGGGATACTTGCGTTCCTTCTGCCACTCGATGATGGCCGGCAGGATCTCAGCCTTTAACTTTTTTCGGTTTCCGATAAAATTATCGTCGACAAAGAAAAGCGCCCCTCTCCACCCATGGTCATAGAGGCTCGCCAACTCCGCCACGATCTGTTCCATGCCCTTTGTCCGGGGCACCCTGCCGTTCAACACGATGATGTCGCAGAACTCGCAATTGAAGGGGCACCCCCGGGAATACTGGAGGTTCATGGAGGCGTACTCTTTCATGTTGAGGAGTCCCCAGAGCGGGATCGGGGTCTCTTTGAGATCGGGCCATTCACGGGTGGTGTAGAGGTGTCGGGGAGTTCCCTTCCTGAGGTCCTCCAAAAATGGGGGGAAGGTCCTTTCGGCCTCGTTGATGACCAAGTGATCGACATCATCAAAGGCCTCGTGGTCGGCGGTGAAGAGGGGGCCTCCGGCCACCATTTTGACGCCCATTTTTTTGCATCGATCGATCACCTCTTGCACCGACTCCCTCTGGACAGTCATAGCGCTAATAAAGACATAGTCGGCCCATCGGAGGTCCTCATCTTTGAGGGACCTGACGTTCATGTCGATGAGCCTCTTGTCCCACTCCTTGGGGAGCATTGCTGCTACGGTCACCAGCCCCAGAGGGGGGAAGGAGGCCGGTGTGGACATGAACTTCAGGGCATGCCTGAAGCCCCAGAAGGTATCGGGATACCTGGGATAGACTAGGAGTATCTTCATCGTTGTTCCTTTCGCTACCTGTCGTTACGTGCCTTCGAGGGTGAAAAAGAGAGAAGGGAATTTTTTTGTAATGGTTTATTATACACTAATTATCAATTGATGTATATAGAAATTTTTTTATAAAAGAGACACCTGAATTATGTCAGGTAATGGCCCCCCTGTTCGGCCATCTGATGGGAGCGGGAGCAACCCATTTTGCATAAGGATAAAATAGACCCCTCATTTCGACCATGCATCGCCCCCTGCAAGGCGTACGCCTTTGGGTAATCCTACAATTGTTTTAGTATAGCCCTTGTACGTCCTTTTGGCAACTGTCTGTGAACAAAGGGAATCATAGTGAAATGCCTTTACACCGCCCCCCTAAACGCCCTATAATGGCCTTATAGCATCCCAGAGTTTCATTTCACAGTGCTCAATCAAAGGCAGCACAGATAATCACAAGGAGGCCAGTCATGCCGGAGGGGAAGAAACCGCAGGAGTTGGGGATCAAGATCACGGACGAGATCCTCAGAGGCGTATATGCCAATAATATGGTTGTCGCGCATACCAAGGAGGAGTTTTTCGTCGACTTCATCAATGTCATTCCGCCGCAGGGGATCGTGACAGCGAGGGTCATCATAAGCCCAGGTCACATGAAGAGGATCATCAAGGCACTGAGTGAAAATGTAAGCAAATACGAGTCAAAATTCGGAGAGATTGCCGAGGCACCGGAACCGACCCACGTCGCCTCGGCATAGGG
>CAZMFG010000166.1:0-3186 GCA_964565525.1 uncultured Thermodesulfobacteriota bacterium | reverse complement strand
TGCAAGACACCTTTGAGATACCCTTCTTTGACGTCAAAAAACGCCCGCGGGATTATTAAATTATTTTAGAACCAGCGTTCCCCTTTGTGCCTCTGGATGTTCACCACGTAAATAATTAAGTATGGCGTCCCAAAAATTCAAAGATTGCAATAATACCCCTTCTTATAGTAACGTAAATAACGTATACCAGGATCATAGAGAGCCCATTCTTCTTGTTTTGCAAAACAGGAGGAGAACAATGGATCTTGAACAGAGGAAGCAGGGTTTTTTCGATACAAAACTGGAGACCCTCTCCCCCCAGAAACGGGAGGATCATCTCTCCAAGAAACTGCTGGACTTTGTCCAGTACGCCTATAAACACTCGCGAGGCTTCAAGGAAGCGCTCGATAAAAAAGGAATAGCACCAGCCGATATCCGGGGCCTCCACGATCTGGAAAAGATCCCCCTCATACGCAAGGACGATCTGGTCGCCCGGCAGAAGGAAGAGGTCCCCTTCGGGGGGTTCGAGACGGCCCCCCCCTCCAAGGCGCGTCGGATCTACATAAGCCCGGGCCTCGTCTTTCAACCGGCAATTGGGGAGCACGAGATCAAGAGCTGGGCAGAGGCCCTCTATGGGTGCGGCATGCGCCCCGGCGATATCGTCCAGAACACCTTCAACTATCACCTGTGGCCCTTCGCCTTCACCCTCGATGAATCGCTGCAGCAGTTGGGGATCACCGGGGTCCCGGCCGGTATCGGCAATGCCTTGATGCAGATCAAGGTCATGCAGACCCTCGCGGTCACTGGATTTATCGGGACCCCCAGTTTCCTCATGACCTTGGCCGAGCGGGCGGAGGCCATGGGTCTCGACTTACAGAAGGACCTCAAGCTTGAGGTCGGCTTTTGCTCCGCCGAGATGCTCCCCGAGGGGCTGCGCGAGCGGTTGGAGGAGAAGTTCGGCATGATCGTGCGGCAGGGGTACGGCACGGTCTTTACGGGGTGTCTAGGGTATGAGTGCTATTATAAAAACGGGCTCCATCTCCCGCAAGACATACTCGTGGAGATCGTCGATCCGCAGACCGGCAAGCCAGTTGAGCCCGGGACGACCGGGGAGGTCGTGGCCACCAACTTTAACCCCCTCTTCCCGATGATCAGATTCGCCACCGGAGACCTCTCCTCCTTGATACAGGAAGCATGCCCCTGCGGCCGTACCTCGTACCGCCTCAAGAAAATTTTAGGTCGCCTTGATCAGGCCACCAAGGTAAAGGGGACCTTCATCCACCCCTGGCAGACCGATGAGATCGCCGCGCAATTCCCCGAGATCTTCAAATACCAGGTAGTCGTCACCCGCAAAAATCACACCGACGTCATGACCTTTGTGGCCGAGGTGAAAGATGAGACAGTAGATAAAAAACTCCTCAAGGGGAGATTGGAACGGGCCATCAAAGATATGCTGACCGTCAAGGGTGAGGTGGAGGTCGTACCGCCGGGGAGCATCCCCGACTGGCACCAAAAGATCGTGGATCACCGTGAGTGGGAATAAGGCGAGGTCTGCTCGCAGATGGAAAAGATAAAGATCGGCGGGGTAATGCAGAGCGAAGGGCGGGCCCTCTTGAAGGTCCACTCCGTGCCTGATCGGCCGGGGGTGGCCGGGACCTTGCTGAGCGTCCTGGGGCAGAACGGGGTCAATATCGAGTTTCTGTCCGAAGGGTCGGATATCGAGGGGGATGGGAACTTCGCTATCTGCATCGATCAAAAAAACCTCGACGCCGCCTTGGGGGTCCTTGAGTCGGTGAAGAACGGCATCGATGCCAAGGGGATCTCCTATGTCCCCGACGTGGCCGTGCTGAGCGTCTTCGGCCCGCACCTGCGGGAAAAACCGAAGGTCCCCGGGGCGATGTTCAATGCCCTGGCCGGCAACGGGATCAACGTCATCGCCATCAGCACTTCCATATCCAGCGTCTCCTGTGTCATCGAGGCCGCCTACCTCGACGCCGCCATCCAGGCCTTGCGAGACACCTTCGAGATACCCTTCTTTGACTTCAAAAAACGCCCGCGGGATTACTAAAGTTGTTTTAGAACCAACGTCCCTTTCTTTCTTGTAGTCTTCTTCGGGAGTAAGGGGTAGGTCTTGCATTTTTGAATTCAAAGACCTTTCTTCTCAAAAATCCACCTTTCCCCTCTCCTCCCCCACCCCCTTCAAATGACAGGTGTCGTTGAGGAAATTACAGATCCAGGTTTCATTGCGATGATGGAAGCAGTTGATGGCAGTGGTGTCCTGGGCGATATTCCAGAAGTGGGAGTTATCCAATCCCAGCAGGGCGCAGATTAGGACCTTGAGCACCACCCGGTGGGAGACCAGGGCTACTGCCTCCTGGGGGTGGCGTTTTATGATATCCTCCACGGCCTTCATGGCCCGGGAGCTGACCGCTGCCAATCCCTCCCCTCCGGGAAAGCAGACCTGATGGGGTGTCTTCAGCCATTCCTGATAGAGATCAGGGTACTGCTTTTGCACCTCTTTGAGAGACAGCCCCTCCCACTCGCCAAAATGGAGGTCCGTAAGACCCTCCAGGCACTGAACTTCTACATTATAAAACCCGGCAATGGCCTCGGCGGTCTCCTTGGCCCTGGAGAGCGGGCTGGAATAGACGGCCCTGATTTCTTCCCCTTTGAGCCGCCCACCAACCAACAGGACCTCCGCTCTCCCCACCTCATCGAGGGGGACATCCTTGGTCCCCCTGAAGATCTGCTCCTTGTTCCACCCGGTGCGCCCATGGCGCACCAAAAAGAGCGTGGTCATGGCCTCTGCAACCCCTTGCTGATTTTCATTTCCTTCAAGCGCTTCTGCACCTCCTCCCCCCCGATCACCCCCTCCTGCGTCACCACACCGGTGATAAGATTCAGAGGGGTGATGTCGAAGTAACGATTCTCCACTACACTATTGGGGATTGTCTCATTGGTGACCTCTTTTGGATCCTTCTCTTCTATGCGCAAGGACTGGGCAAAGGGGGCGGGAAGAAATTTTTCCGTGCCGGCCAACACATAAAATGGGACATCCTTCTCCCTGGCTGCCAGGGCAAGGGCATAGGTACCGATCTTGTTCACGACCCCCTCAGGGGTGATGGCGTCGGCCCCCACAATGACCGCATCGCATTCGCCCATCAGGGAGGGGGCGGCAGAGTCCACCACTATCCACACCCTGATCCC
>CAZMFG010000165.1:0-3218 GCA_964565525.1 uncultured Thermodesulfobacteriota bacterium | reverse complement strand
GGCTGCTCTTACTTTTTCTGCTTACGGCAAACAGGACAGAGTTCGAAAAAGTCTTTGGGCAACTGGACTTGGTCGATGATCCAGTTCAATTGAAACAGCGGTGCAAAGGGCTTGCCGCAGGATTTGCACGGCTGCATCTTCAAGGTCCGCTTCCACCTGACAATAGTCCGCTCGTCCCCTCGTTCCTCCATCTTTATACAGTCGGTCGGGCAAATATATACACACGCCCCACAGGCGATACAGGCTATAGGATCCCAAAAGGGAGGGGTCACCTCCCGCTTATCCCCCCGGTTGACGAAGGTGATGGCGTTGGCCCCAACCACTTCTCGGCACACACGCTCGCAGAGGCCGCAGAGGATACAGTCTTCGGCTTCCTCTATTATAGGAAACCTCGTCCCTTCCACCCCTACGCTCCGAGCCATCGCGAGAATCCTCTCAGAGTGGGGGGCTCGGGCAAGGATCAACTCCAGCATCATACGGCGGGCGCGCAACACGTTCTCGGTAGCGGTGGCGACCTCTATACCAGCATCCACCGGATAGTTGCAGGAGGTGGTCATCCGCGTACGTCCCCTCTTGGTGACCTCCACCAGGCAGAGACGGCACGCCCCATACGGGGAGACGGCCTCGTGATAGCAGAGGTGGGGAATTTCAAAGCCGTACTCCAGGGCCACCGGGAGCAGCATCTGCCCCTTCTCCGCCTCCACCTCAAGACCATCGATCTGAAACCTAACCAGTTCCTTCTCAGACATCATTTCACCTTCACCGCATCCACCGGGCATACCTCCTTACAGGTGCCGCACTTGATGCACTTTGCTTGGTCGATCTCGTGGGGTACCTTCTTTTTGCCGGTGATGGCCTTTGTCGGGCACTCCTTTTTGCACTTCCCACAGGCGATACAGGCCTCGGGATCAATGGTGTACGTAATCAGCGCCGGGCAGACACCGGCAGGACACCGTTTGTCCCTGATGTGGGCCTCGTACTCATCTCTGAAATAGCGGATGGTGGAGAGCACCGGGTTGGCGGCCGTCCCCCCCAAGGCACACAGGGAGGCCTCCGTTGTCGCCCAGCCGATCTCCTCCAGGAGCTCGATATCCCCCTCTTTCCCTTCGCCCTTGGTTATCCGATCCAAAATCTCATACATCCTTAGGGTTCCGTCACGGCAGGACGTGCACTTGCCGCACGATTCATCTTTGAGAAAATCGGTGAAGTACTTGGCCACATCCACCATACAGGTGGACTCATCCATCACGATCATCCCGCCGGAGCCCATCATCGAACCGGCCTCGGTCAAAGCATCGAAGTCCACCGGCAGATCGAGCAATGCCTCGGGGATACAACCCCCTGATGGTCCGCCGGTCTGCACCGCCTTGAATCGCTTGCCGTCGGGGATACCGCCCCCAATCTCATAGACGATCTCCCGCAGCGTCATCCCCATGGGGACTTCAATGAGCCCGGTGTTGTTGATCTTGCCGACCAGAGAGAAGATCTTGGTCCCTTTGCTCCCTTCTGTGCCGATTTTGCTGAACCAATCAGCCCCCTTTTCTATAATGACCGGGACATTGGCCCAGGTCTCCACGTTGTTGAGGTTCGTCGGCCGGTCCCACAGCCCACTCTCCACCGTATGGATGTGTTTGGCCCTCGGCTCCGCCACATACCCCTCGATGGACGCCATGAGGGCCGTGGATTCCCCTGCAACAAAGGCCCCACCACCCTTGTTGATTGTGACGGTAAAATCAAACCCCGATCCTAGTATATCCTTTCCCAATAACCCTTTTTCTTCAGCCTGTTTGATGGCGACTCCGATATTTTTAACGGCGAGGGGATACTCATTTCTGACATAAATATAGCCTTCATGGGCCCCAATGGCGTAAGCGCCAATTATCATACCCTCCAGGACGCTGTGCGGATCACCTTCCAGTACACTGCGATCCATATACGCCCCTGGGTCCCCCTCATCCGCATTGCACACCACATATTTTCTATCGCCTCTGGCCTTCTGACAGGACTCCCATTTTCTGCCGGTGAGAAACCCTGCCCCTCCTCTCCCTCTCAATCCTGATCTCTTGACCTCATTAATAATCTCGTCCGACTTCATCTCGTGAAGGACCTTATGGAGGGTAAAATAACCACCTCGAGCGGTATATTCATCAATACTCTCTGGATCAATATATCCACAGTTTCTGAGAGCAATCTTGAACTGCTTCTTGTAAAACTCCACATCCTGGTAGAGGGAAATATCTTCTCTGCCTTCTAATCCCGACTCGATGGTATACCTCCTTGGCTCATCTTCAAAGAAGATAACCTCCTCTTCTGTGCGGCATAATCCCCACTCTTTCTGTAGGTCCCCTTTCGCTATCAGGTCAATAAGCTCAACCCCTTTTTCCGGTGTCATCTCTTGATAGATGATCCGCGGCTTTCCCGGTATCCAGACATCCACCAAAGGTTCTCGCTGACAAAAACCGATACACCCGGATTTTGCCAAGGTAATATCTAATTTTCTCTCTCTGATCCTGTCCTTTATGGCCTCATAGACATGATGTGCCCCTGCAGAGATCCCACAGGTAGCCATTTCCACGGTCATTTTAATCTTATCTGGATAGAGTCTTTTGAGCCCTTTTTCTCGCAGCTTTCTTAAATCATCTAAGCCTCTAACCCTCATTCCTTCACCCTTCAAACTCTTCGCTTCCCTTCTCTTCCCTAAAAAATATTATTATTAAGGAAATGTGTTAAACCCTTTACGGATTTCTAACTATAATCTTTAAGCAATTTAGAGGCCTTTTCCTGATTTAACCTCCCATAAATCTCGCCATCGATGACGACCACCGGCCCTAAGCTACAACAACCTACACACCGTACAGTATCGAGGCTAAAATTGAGATCCTGCGTGGTCCCCCCCTCTTGCACCCCCAAATCCCTTTCTAACCTCTCTAATACCATTCTTGCACCCCTCACGTGGCATGCCGTACCCATGCAGACATTGACAAGATGGCGACCTTTCGGTGTAAGGCTTAAGGCCCGGTAAAAGGTAGCCAATTTGTAAATCCTCGCAAGAGAAATATTTAATTTCTCTGCTACCTCATCCAATGTCTTGCGGGGAAGGTAGTTTTCCGAGGCCTGGATATCCTGTAGTATAGCCAGCACGTTTGAGCTCTGATGGTCATGCCGCTTCAAGATCTTTTCCAACTGAGCGCTCGTCATGCCTGCTCCTCGTTCGTCAT
>CAZMFG010000164.1:0-3262 GCA_964565525.1 uncultured Thermodesulfobacteriota bacterium | reverse complement strand
AAAGAGGTCTATTTCGAGGACGGCCATCTCCACTATGAGCACATCTATGGCCACAGGCACCACTGTCACCTCCGATGCCTCGGCTGCGGGCGGATCATTGAGTTTGTCGATGATGCAATCGAAACCATTCAGAACCGAATCGGAAAAAAGTACGCCTTTACCATAACATCACATCGTTTTGAACTCTTAGGGTATTGCTCCCAGTGCTTGCAGAAACACGGAGCGGGCACCACCAGAGGCCCCTCACCGAAGGTATCGACGAGGCAGCAGGCCGTTGATATGAGCATGCAAACCAAGAACCCTCATAACCAAAGGGGGAATACCAGCAGATGAAAATCGCCGTTGCATCCAAGGGAAAGACCATATCGTCGCGCGTTGACGACCGTTTCGGTCGCTGTCCGTACTTTCTGGTATTAGATACACAATCGATGACGACTGAGGCGATTGAAAATCCCGGACAGAGTGAAAAAAATGCCGCCGGCATTCGAGCATGCCAAATGCTCATTGCCGAGGATATCGATGCGGTTGTCGTCAAGAATATCGGGCACAACGCACTCGTCACCCTCACGGGAGCCGGCATAGACGTCTATACCGTCGTATCCGGAACAGTCAGCGCTGCCATTGAAAAGGTGAAGCGAGGTGAGCTCGCCGCTGTAGAACGCCCTACCGTCGGGTTTCAAGAGGGCCTGGATGATTGAATAGGCACGAGACATGAGAGCACGCATGCGCGGCAGAAGACTTGCCAAAGACCACAGCGATATCTATCAGCAGTTCAAGGTCATCTTCGAGGGCGAAGGGCTCGATCGGATCGATGAGAGACTAACGATCCTTGCAGCCTTTCTCGACACCGAAAACCACCTGACTGCATCGGAGTTGACGGGTATCCTGAAAACAAAGGGGGTTTCCGTCTCGGAGGAGTTTGTTGCCGAAAACTTGAGACTCTTTGCCCAATACGGCTTTGCCCAAGAAAAACACTTTACCGACCAGGCGACACAATATGAACATCATCACCTGGGCAAACACCACGATCACCTGATCTGTGTCCGGTGCGGTTCCATCCTGGAGTTCTACAATCCGGAACTCGAGGCCCTCCAGGCGGAGACGGCCCGCCGCATGGGATTCCACGACCTGCAGCACCGCATGGAAATCTATGGGCTCTGTTCCAACTGCCTGCGGAAACGGGAGGCGGTCATGCCCCTTGTCATGGCCTCCCCCGGTGAGCAGGTGCGTATAGTGGGATTCCACGGCGGCAGGGGGATGGAGCGACGGTTAACAAGTATGGGCCTCAACCGGGGTGCCGAAGTGGAGGTCATCAAGAGCAGCGGGCCAGGACCGCTTATTGTGGCCTCTCGGGAGACCCGAATCGCCCTGGGTGCCGGCATGGCCAAAAAGATCTTAGTGACGACAGCCTCTCACGAGAGCGAATGAGGTAGGGAATATGACCGCGCGAAAGCTCAATGAGCTACAAACCGGAGAACGGGGCATCATTGTACGGATCACCGGCACGGGCAGGTTCAGACAGCGGCTCATGGAGATGGGGTTTGTCCCGGGGACGGAGATCTGGGTGGAAAAATACGCGCCCCTGAAGGACCCCATTGAATATGTCCTCAAGGGGTACCACATCAGCCTGAGGCATGAAGAGGCCGAACGGGTGCTGGTGCGAGGAGCTGAGGAAGAGGAGAAAGAGGACTAATGGCCAAAACACTCACCATCGCCCTGGCGGGCAATCCCAATTCGGGAAAAACGACCATCTTCAACAACCTGACCGGCGGGCATCAAAAGGTGGGGAACTGGCCCGGCGTCACCGTGGAGAAGAAAGAGGGAACCGCAATCCATAACGGCTATACCATCCGGGTGGTCGATCTCCCCGGGACCTACAGCTTGACCGCGTACTCACAGGAAGAGATCATCGCCAGAAACTATATTATCAACGAAAGCCCTGATCTCGTCGTCGACGTGATCGACGCCTCCAACCTGGAGCGCAACCTCTATCTGGCGTCGCAGCTCATCGACCTCGGCGTAAAGCTGGTCTTCGCCCTTAATATGATAGACGTGGCCCAAACAAGGGGGCAGATCATCGAGCATGAGCAGCTTGCCGTCCTCATGGGGGTCCCCTGCATCCCTACCGTCGGGAGCAAGAACGAAGGGACACGGGAGCTCCTCGAGGCCATCGTCAGGGTGGCGGAGGACAGGGAATCAATCACCCGCCACATCCATATCGATTACGGCAGGGAGCTGGAAGGGGAGATCGCAACAGTGCAAGGGTCTATCCGAGCAGCCCAACCATCAATGGACGAGCACCACGCCCGGTGGATGGGGATCAAGCTCCTGGAAAACGACGAAGAGGTCATCAAGGCCATTGAAAAGAAACCACGAACAAAGGCCGTTCTGGACCAGCGGAAACACAGCACCGAACACCTCCAAAAAATACTGGGTGACGACCCGGAGACCCTCATAGCGGATCGCCGCTACGGCTTCATCCATGGTGCCCTTACAGAAACCCTGCGGCACACCCGCAAGGACAGACGCTACCTCTCCGACCGGGTGGATACGGTCCTGACCAACCGCCTTCTGGGGTTCCCCATCTTCATCTTCTTCATCTGGGCCATGTTCCAGCTTACCTTCAACCTGGGAAACTACCCCATGGCCTGGATCGACGCCGGGGTGGGGCTCCTCGCCCAATTCGTGGGGGGGCTGATGGGAGAAGGCCTCCTCAAGGGCCTCGTCGTCGACGGGATCATCAGCGGCGTGGGCGGGGTTGCCGTGTTTCTCCCCAATATATTCATCCTCTTTTTCTGCATCGCCCTCTTCGAGGACACGGGGTACATGGCCAGGGCCGCCTTCATCATGGACAAGATCATGCACACCCTGGGGCTACACGGTAAATCCTTCATCCCTATGATCATGGGGTTCGGATGCAACGTGCCGGCCATCATGGCGACCAGGGTGCTGGAAAGCAGGAGGGACAGGATCCTCACCATGCTGATCAATCCCTTGATCAGCTGCAGCGGCAGGCTCCCCGTCTATGTCCTCATCGCCGGGGCCCTCTTTGGGGCCCGGGCGGGCAACGTCATCTTCTCTATCTACCTCATCGGCATCGCCATGGCCATCTTGATGGGCCAGATCTTCAAACGGACCCTCTTCAGGGGGGAGATCGCACCGTTTGTTCTGGAGCTCCCCCCCTACCGCATGCCGACCTTGAGGGGAACCGTTATCCACATGTGGGAGCGCGGTTCCATCTTTATCAAAAAGATGGGGGGGG
>CAZMFG010000163.1:0-3315 GCA_964565525.1 uncultured Thermodesulfobacteriota bacterium | reverse complement strand
AGGGCAATCTCTCCCCTTCGGCACCGGTCTTCAACCAGGGGGCATCTCCCCTGAAACTTGCAACCCGGCGGGGGGTTGAAGGGGGTGGGGACATCACCGGTGAGCGCCGGCACATGATGCCCCTCACCCGACTCGGGGTCAGGTATGGCCGAGAGCAATGCCAGGGTATAGGGGTGGAGGGGGTTGTCATAGAGGACCTCTGCCGGTGCGTACTCCATAATATGACCGAGGTACATCACCGCGACTGTATCACTGAGGTAGCCGACCACGTTCAGGTCATGAGAGATAAAGAGGTAGCTTAATCCCAAGGTGTGTTGAAGGTCTTTAAGGAGATTGATGATCTGGGACTGTATGGATACATCCAAGGCCGATACGGGCTCATCGCATATGATAAGAGACGGATCAACGCCCAGGGCGCGGGCAATCCCTATCCGCTGTCTCTGCCCGCCGCTGAACTGATGGGGATAGAAATCAGCCGCGTCCGGCCGTATCCCTACCGTCTCCAAGAGACGGGCCACCCGCGTCTTTCGTTCACCATGTCCTTTTATACCCGTCGCACGCAGCCCTTCTTCAACGGATTGTCCGACGGTCAGGCGGGGGTTGAGAGAACCGTATGGGTCCTGAAAAATGATCTGCATCTCTTTGCGCAAGGGCCTCATTTCCTCCTCGGAAAGGCCACTGATATCACGTCCCTGATACATGATCCTCCCCTCATCCGCTTGCAGGAGCTTCAGGATGAGCCGGCCGATCGTCGACTTGCCGCATCCGCTCTCTCCCACCAACCCCAAGGTTTTGCCTCGCTCGATCGTGAAATCGACGCCGTCAACAGCCTTGATCCACCCAATGACCCTCTGTAGGAAACCCCTCTGGACCGGGAAGTATTTCCTGAGCCCTTTGACCGTCAGTACGGGGGTATGAGAGGATTTACGCCGCGCCATGGGGAGGCCTCGCTCGTTCATAGAGTACCGGACAGCGGCTGAGGTGCCCCTCGCCGTAATCGCACATCCCTGGGAATTGGCTCCTGCAATTGTCGATGGCAAACTGACAGCGGGGATGAAATGGACAGCCGGCCGGTTTATAGGCGGGGTCCGGCACGGTACCCGGAATCGTGTGCAGCGCGCCCCCCCGCTTGGTGCGCGTCGGCAGTGACGCGAGGAGCCCCTGGGTATAGGGGTGACGAGGGTCATGGAAGATATGCGCGGTATCACCTTGTTCCACGATGACCCCCGCATACATCACGTAGATGCGGTCGGCAATCGTGGCAACTACGCCGAGGTCGTGGGTGATGTACAAAAGGGACATCCGCCTTTTTTGTTGGAGATCGCGAAACAGGTTGAGTATCTGCGCTTGGATGGTGACGTCCAGGGCCGTGGTGGGTTCATCGGCGATCACCAAATCGGGATTACATGCGAGTGCCATGGCGATCATCGCCCGCTGCCGCTGCCCACCGCTGAGCTGATGGGGATAATCCTTCAGGCGTTCTTCCGGCGACGGTATGCCTACGTCCTGGAGGAGCTTGATACACCGTTTGCGTATCTCTTTTTCACCGCCCTTTTCATGGATCATTATGGCTTCACTGATCTGATCCCCAATGGTAAAGACCGGATTGAGAGAGGTCATGGGCTCCTGGAAGACCATGGCGATACGGTTCCCACGGATCTTTTGCAGTTCCTCTTCGTCGAGATCCAGGAGATTTTGCCCCTCGAACAGGACCTTGCCCCCCCTGACCTGTGCGGGCGGCTGGGGGAGAATGCCCAGGATGGTCAGGGCGGATACCGTCTTGCCGCACCCCGACTCACCGACCAAACACACGGTCTCGCCCGTGCGGACTTCGTAGCTCACTCCGTCCAGGGCGCGGGCGACCGTAGAGTCGCTGACAAAATATACTTTTAAGTCCTGTACCGAGAGCATCAGTATCGCTCCCTGAGCTTGGGGTTTAGTATATCCCGCAGACCCTCACCGAAGAGATTGAAGGCGAGGACTACGATCAGGATGGCAAAACCGGGGATAAAGGTCAGCCAGGGGGCATCGAATATAAACCGCTTCCCATCAGACAGGATGTTCCCCCACGTGGCATGGGGGGGGGGGACGCCGAATCCAAGAAAGCTGAGGCCCGCTTCTATGAGAATGGCGCTGGCAATACCGATAGTGGCTGAAACGAGCACCGGCGCCATGGCATTGGGGATCATGTGGCGAAATATGATCCGCCAGTCCTTCACGCCGAGGGCCTTGGCAGCCGTCACAAAGTCCTGCTCCCGTAACGAGAGCAATTCGGCCCGCACAAAGCGCGTCGTGCCCATCCAGCTCGTTAGCCCGATGACAATCATGATGTTGTACATACTGGCGGGGAGCAGTGCCACAACGGTCAGTATGAGGAAGAAGACCGGAAAACAGAGCATGATATCGACAAGCCGCATGATTAATGTGTCTATCGAGATGGTCCTCGCAAAAAACACTTTATCCCATGGTTTCAGGCGCCCTTTCAATAATCCTCTCTTCCATTGGCGGGAAAGAGCTGCGCCTGTAATCCCTACAACGAGAAAAGCTATCCCTAGAACTATGATTCCTGCCATCAGTAACCCCGCGCCCGCAAGCAGAGCTATGGTGACAAAAATTTGATTAAACCTCACGTGGTTCTGCCCAAAATAACCAGCTATCCCCCCCATCACGATGCCGATGAGGACCGCAATCCCTACCGCCACAAATCCAACAGTCGAAGAGACCCAGGCACCCTGGAGCATCCGCGAAAAGACATCTCTGCCCAGATCATCGGTGCCCAAGAGGTAGATCCCCAGCGTGGGGATTTCTTCAGGGCGCAAATCTTCCACCCGTGGCGCAGAGAGCGGAGGACGCAGTTTTTCCTGAAGCCTCACCATGGCGGGATCAAAGACCGGCCTGGTACCGGAGGTAAGCACAAGCCCCCCCAAGGCGATGAAGAGAAAGCACACGAAGATGATAAGACCCGCCACGGCAAGCCTGTTTCGTCTGAGGAGCCGCCAGAACTCCTGCCAACGAGATTCCTGTGGGGCAGAGGGGCCTTCTATATCTTTGTTTTGAAAAAGATTTTTCGAATCTGTCTTCATCACAGGTGTATCCTCGGGTCCACCACCATATAGAGGAGATCAGAGATAAAGGTGCCAATCAGCACCAGCACCGCAGAGATAAAATTGACCGACAGGATAATGGGATAGTCGCGGGCCAAAATGGCCTCGTATGCCATCCTTCCCATGCCGGGCCAGGAAAAGATGGATTCTATGATTACGGAGCCTCCTATGAGGCCCGGCAAAATGAGGCCGAACATCGTGACAAAAGGCA
>CAZMFG010000162.1:0-3321 GCA_964565525.1 uncultured Thermodesulfobacteriota bacterium | reverse complement strand
AGGTGCGGGAGAAATGGTGGGGGATAGCGGGAAGGCAGGTTGACGCAGAGGGGCTTTCGGTATATTTTAATAGGGGAGGCCGACGATACCGATACCCGGCATTGTTTCCGCGAGACACAGAAAGAGAGATTAAACACAGGGCGCAGAGATGACGACAAAGAAGCGAATACGCTTTTCGATCTGGTATATCCTCCTCGCCGTGATGGCGGTGTTCCTGTTACAAAGTGTGCTTTCCGTCCCCCAGGAGACCAAAATCGACTACAGCCGATTCAAGGACCTGCTGGCTGCCGGTCGCGTCAAAGAGGTGACCATAGAGAAGGAGCGGATTACGGGAAAGGCCCTCATGGCCGGCGAGAAGGAAAAAGGAGAGGAAGAAAAGGCCTTTGTAACCATACGCGTCGAAGATCCTCAATTGGTCACGGAACTGCGCCGGCACGGGGTCACCTTTTCCGGGAAGCGTGAGAACACCCTGCTCAACAGCCTCATTGCGTGGGTTTTGCCCCTCCTCCTCTTTGTAGGGATCTGGGTCTTTCTCATACGCAGGATGGGGAGGGGGCCTGAGTTCATGTCCGTCGGGCGCTCCAAGGCCAAGATTCTCGCCGAGGATCAACTGGAGGTCACCTTCGACGATGTGGCCGGTGTGGATGAGGCCACAGAGGAACTCAAGGAGATCGTCGAGTTCCTGGAGAATCCAAAGAAATTCACCCAGCTCGGCGGGAAACTCCCCAAAGGGGTCTTGTTGGTCGGGCCTCCAGGGTGCGGCAAGACCCTCTTGGCCAAGGCCACGGCCGGGGAGTCCAAGGTCCCCTTCTTCAGCATCAGCGGATCGGAGTTTGTGGAGATGTTCGTGGGGGTGGGGGCGGCCAGGGTGAGGGATCTCTTCGCCCGCGCCCTGGAAAAGGCCCCCTGTATCATCTTCGTCGATGAATTGGACGCCCTCGGCAAGGCCAGGGGGATCAACCCCGTGGGGGGACACGACGAACGGGAACAGACCTTAAACCAACTATTGGTCGAAATGGACGGCTTCGATACCAAGAAGGGGGTCATCCTTATGGCCGCCACCAACCGTCCGGAGATCTTGGACCCGGCCCTGCTGAGGCCTGGTCGGTTTGACCGCCACATCCTGGTGGATCGACCGGACATCAAGGGGAGGCAGGCCATCCTCGAGATCCACGCCAAGGAGGTCACCTTGGCCAAAGACGTGGATTTTGCGGCCCTGGCAGGGATGACACCCGGTTTTGTGGGGGCCGATCTGGCCAATGTCATCAACGAGGCGGCGCTGCTGGCCGCCAGACGGGGTGAAAAGGCCGTGAGGATGGCCGAGATGGAGGAGGCCATTGAGCGGATCGTGGCGGGTCTGGAAAAGAAGACGCGGGTCATGAACAAACAGGAGCGTCGGATCGTGGCCTATCATGAGCTGGGACATGCCCTGGTGGCCCTCTCCGTCCCCAACGCCGATCCCATCCAAAAGGTCTCCATCATCCCACGGGGGATCGCGGCCCTGGGCTACACCCTCCAACGCCCTACCGAAGATCGATATCTCATGACCAAATCCGAGCTCATCGACAAGCTCACCACCCTGCTGGGAGGGAGGGTGGCGGAGGAATTGACCTTTGATGAGGTATCAACCGGGGCGCAGAACGACCTGGTCAAGGCAACGGACATCGCCCGCAGCATGGTGAAGGAATACGGCATGAGCGAGTCGATGGGGCTGGTGGCCTTCGAGAGAGATCATCAGTCCCTTTACCTGCAGACCGCGCCGTTTTCTTCCTCCCCGGAGTACAGCGAGGAGACCTCTCGCGAGATAGATGCGGAGATCAAGCGGATCATAAATGAGGCTCACCAGCGCGCCAGAAAAATCCTCACCAAAAAGAAGAAAGTCCTTGATTCGGTGGCGCAGATCCTCTTGGAGAAAGAGGTCATCCAGGGGGACGAGCTCACGCGGCTCGTCTCCGAGGCAACCTAATATGCCCCGCAGCCCCGTCCCCGCCCTCCTCTCCCGGGTTGTGGGGACCATCCGTTGCCACCACATGCTGGAAGCCGGCGACCGTATCGGGGTAGCGGTGTCCGGAGGGGTCGATTCGGTGGTCCTCTTGGACGTGCTGGCGAGCTTGAGGAATGAATTCCACCTTGCGTTGGCCGTGCTCCACCTCAATCACGGGATGAGGGGAGAGGAGGCCCGCAGAGACCAGCGATTTGTCCAGGCGTTGAGCACGCAATACGCCCTCCCTTACGTTGACCACGAGGTCGATTGCCCCCGCTATAGAAAGGAGAACTCCCTCTCCCCCCAGGCGGCGGCCCGGGAGCTGAGGTATCGTTTTTTCGAGGAGGCCATAGAGACCCACGATCTGGACAAGGTGGCCATAGGCCAGACCGCGGACGACCAGGCCGAGACCGTCCTGATGAGGCTCATCAGGGGCGGGGGGACACGGGGGCTCAAGGGGATACCCCCTGTCAGGGGGAGGTACATTCGCCCCCTGATCGAGGTATGGCATGAAGAGCTCCTGGCATACGCCCGGCACCAGGGGCTCTCGTTTGTCCAGGACAGCTCCAACCTCAAGAAGGACTATCTCAGAAACCGGGTCCGCCATGAGCTCCTGCCGGCCTTGCAGGAGTATAATCCCGCTATCAAAGAACGGCTCCTGCACCTGGCCCAGGTGCTGGGCGAGGACGAGAGCTACCTCCAAGGGTTGACCGATGAGGCGGCCAGGGGGATCGTGTTCGGGGACCAAGGGTGCTCCATCCCCGTCCCCCATCTCCTCTCCCTCCCGCCGGCCCTGCAGCTCAGGGTCCTGCAGCGCGCCTTTACCAGCCTCTCCTCAGGGGGTGTGCTCGAATACCCCCATGTCAAGGGCATCAAAGACCTGATCCAGGGGGGCGGGGGGAACAAACGGCTCGCCCTGCCAGGGGGCTATTGGGCACAAAGAATCTACGACACCCTCCTCCTGGGAAAAGGAGAGGAGATATCAGAAGGGATAGAGAGGGCAATTGACCTCGCCGTTCCGGGCAGGACGAGATTGGACGGACTGGGGGTGGAGCTGGAGGCCGCCATCATGGCAGGGAATCCAGATCCGCCGGCTGATCCCCCGGTGGCCTACCTCGACTACCACCGACTGGCCTTTCCCCTGCGGGCGCGGTCGTACCGACCCGGCGACAGATTCATACCGCTGGGGATGGACGGCCACAAGAAGCTCAAGGCGTTTTTTATCGATCTGAAGATCCCCCGTGAGGAACGGGTGAAGATACCGGTGGTGATCTCGGGCGATTCGATCTGCTGGGTGGGGGGGTGGAGGATCGACGAGCGATTTAAGGTCGGGAAGG
>CAZMFG010000161.1:0-3518 GCA_964565525.1 uncultured Thermodesulfobacteriota bacterium | reverse complement strand
TGATGCCCAAACCTGTTATGGGGGCATCTATCATTTTTGCCGGAAGTTTCATGATATGCACCGGTCTTCTGGAAATGTTCGGTGAAGAATGGAACCCACGCAAGACCTTTGTGGTGGGTATATCCCTCTTTTTCGGGTTGAGCACCGCATTTCTACCCAGTCTCTATGCCCGTGCCCCTCACTTCATCCAAACCTTTTTTACCGACCCGTTGCCCACGACGACCATTGTCGCTGTCGTCCTGAACCAGATTTTCAATTTGGATATTGTGCTTGGAAACTTGAAAAAGAAAAAGTAATATTACGATAACAAATCGTTCTACCTGACATTTTTCCACGCCCCTCTTTAGAAAAAAGGGAATCGGGGATTTGAAACCTATATTATAAGCACGTAAAAGCCAGAGTGAAATCACATGACCTTATAGCAACACTCATCGACCGCTTTCAAGGATCGGCACTCGGCACCTTTGTAGGAGATGCCATGGGGAGGGAGGTGGAGGGCTGGCCCTGGGAGTTGATCAGGGCCCGGCATGGAGTCCTGAACGGGATAGGGGAGGGGGTCTATACCGATGATACCGAGATGATGATGGGGATCATGGAATCCCTAAAAGAAGACCCCGGCTTTGATCCGGCCCGCACTGCCCAGCGGTTTCTGGCGAACTTTCACCCCTTCCGGGGTTACGGGGCCCGGATCTACGGGATCATGGACCGACTGCGCAAGGGGGCACCCTGGGACCAGGTGGGGACCGACAGCTGGGGGAATGGTGGGGCCATGCGCATTGCCCCTATCGGATTTTTCTTTTATGACGACCAAAAGCAATTACATGACGCTGCCCTTAAGTGCACCCACATCACTCATCGACATCCCCAGGGGGTGGCCGGCGCCCTGGCCCAAGCCCTGGCAGTAGGGATGGCTATACAAAAAGGGATCAATGGTGAGGCCATTAATCAGATCGTCTGTCTGGAGGAGATTGCCCGGGGAGTGAAAGGGGTGGACAGAGGCGTGACACAAGAGCTGGGGCGGATCGCGGAGATGGGACAGGGGGGCGGTCTCGAGAGAAAGATCGAGAGAATCGCGGCCACCTTTCCGAGAGATGTGAGCGCCAAAGGGGCTGTGCCGGCGGCCATCGCCTCTTTTGTCATGAACACTGATTTTCAGGATACGGTCCTGACCGCGGTCAACTGCGGCGGCGATACCGACACCATCGGTGCCATGGCCGGGGCCATTGCCGGTGCGTACTACGGTCGTTCCTCGATTCCATCGGCGTGGCTCGAACCGTTGGAAAATGGTGAGAAGGGGAGGGATTACGTGGCTGCCTTGGCCGAGGAGCTGGCCCGTATCAAAGCGGAGCAGAAGGGATGGATCTGAGGGGAGGGATATTTCTCGATCGGGATGGTACCATCATCGAGGAGGCGGGTTATTTGAGCGACCCCGAGGCTGTTGTGCTCGTCCCCGGGGCCGCCCGAGGCATCCGCCTGCTCAATCACCTCGGCCTGCGGACAGTGGTGGTGAGCAATCAATCGGGGGTGGCGCGGGGGTACTTTCCCGCATCCATTGTTGATGAGATCAACAAGCGTTTGAGCCTCGCGCTGGAACAAGAGGGTGCCGCGCTCGATGGGGTGTATTACTGTCCTCATCTTCCGGATGACGGGTGCACCTGTCGCAAGCCCGAGCCGGGTATGTTGCTGCGGGCCGCGGGGGAATTGGGGATAGATCTTCCCCGTTCTTATATGGCCGGGGATATGGCCAGCGATGTCGAGACCATCCAGCGAGTAGAGGGAAAGGGGATATTGGTTTTGACAGGCTATGGCGGGGAGGAGTTGGAGACCTGGCAAGGGGCTCAGCCGGATTTTGTCGCCCAGGACCTTCTCGAGGCTAGTTATTGGATCTTATTACAGGAAGGAAGAAAAAGGAGGAAGGAGATGGCCATTAACAAAGAATTGCTGGATATCTTGGCGTGTCCCAAGTGCAAGGGTGATATCGTCCTGACGAAAAAGCAAGACGGACTCATCTGCAAGTCATGCAAGCTCGTCTACCCCATCAAGGATGATATCCCGGTGATGCTCATCGACGAGGCCCTCCCCTATAAGGGGAAGGAGTGACGGAGGTACCGGTATCGTTCCCCACCCAGGACGACCTGCAGCTCGAAGGGTTCCACACTCAAGGCGCGGAAGGGTGCGGGGGGGCCATCCTCTGCCACCCCCACCCCCTGTACGGCGGTGATATGCATAACAATGTGATTGGGGCCCTGCAGAAGGCCCTGGCTGAGAAGGGGTTTTCCACTCTCCGTTTCAACTTTAGAGGGGTAGGGGGGAGCGGGGGAAGCTATGCCGACGGTATTGGCGAGGAGGGGGACGTGCGGGGTGCCGTTCAATTTGTCAGCGAGAAGGAGGATGGTCCCCTCTTTCTTGTGGGATATTCCTTCGGGGCCGCGGTGGGGACCAAGGCCGTGGCGGCGGATGAGCGGGTCAGGGCGTTGGTATGTATCTCACCGCCGATTGCGATGTATGACTTTTCTTTTCTTAGAGATTATGAGAGGCCGAAGCTCCTGGTGGCAGGGGATGGGGACTTTGTCTGCCCCATTACACTACTGGAGGAGCTGGTCAGTTCCTTGCCGCAGCCGCGATCGATCCATATAGTCCCGGGCGCCGATCACTTCTGGTGGGGGAGGGAAGGTCGGCTGGCGGATTATGTGATCGATTTTCTCCAGGGTTTGTGACGGGGGTACAAAACCCTGGCGATCCACCACCCCCAACGGTACAGAAGCTTATACCAACGATACCGCTCCCTATAGGTCTTTAGATACGGACGGATCTCTTGATCACCTGCGGCATAGGCGCGGCAGAAAATTTCCTTGTCCCCCTTGGTCAAGGGTAGGCCGAGTCTTTTTAGTTTTTCCGCCGAGCGGTCCAACCGCTTGAGGTTTTTCATTCTTCTTGATGGTTTGAGGCGGGTGAAGACCTTGGATTTGTCAAAATCGATGAGCAAAACCCTTCCTGCTTTTTCTTCGACCAAGAAGTTTTTGAGGTGCAGATCGGCGTGGTAGATCCCCCGTGCATGGATTTTTTGCACGGCCTGGGCGGCCTTCGCAATGACCTCTTGCCTCTTTTTACTCTTTGATTTCTTATCGAGGTAGGAGATAAGGTCAGTTGCTGATGGTTGATACTCGGTGATGAGATACCCCCGGTACCACCCCCCCCATCCCCGCTCCAGGACGGCCACCAGGATTTCCAGGGTAGGGACACCGGCTGATTTCACCTCTTCGGTGACGGCGACTTCCTGAAACGGACGGGCGCCGAAGAAAAAGAGGTCGCCGGTGAGACGACGCAACAGCCCCCCGTGCCGGTACTTCCTGACGGCCACCTCCCCACCCTTTTCCTTGACGAGGAGCACCTCACCCCTGCCCATCAGTCGGCTTGGTTGAGCGGTCTTGTTCCACAGTCCTGTGGGGTTTAAGAGTCTGTGGCGACGGAGGCGGCCTTCGGAGCCTTCACGGATTAACAGCTCTCGTCGTCCCTCC
>CAZMFG010000160.1:0-3520 GCA_964565525.1 uncultured Thermodesulfobacteriota bacterium | reverse complement strand
CACCTTGTTGAGCCAATCCTGGTAGGGCTCGGGGAGGGTCTTGAGGACCTCGTTGAGAGAGATCTCTTGCGGCCCCTCCGATTTCAACGGGCTTCTCCTGTCCACGCGCGGGGGCAGGAGGAGGTCCACTCCATAGGGCTTGTCCGTCTGCGCCTTGATCTCCCGGATGGCATCGCGAAGCTCATCCACCGTAAAACCGCTTCCTCCCAACACGCCGAGGCCTCCGGCCTCGGACACAGCCACGACCAGTTCTACCGGAGCGCCGGTCTTTTCCCCGATCAGGGTGGGACCCATCCCAGCGCTCAGGATAGGGTACTCGATCCCCAACATGTCACACAACTTTGTCTTCAGTACTCTCTTTCCCATTATTCTCTCCTCTCTCAGTATGGCGCTTCATAAGAACCGCTTTTTCTCACGTTCAGCGACTGCTGCAGCAATTGATGGGCGGGAACCCTGGGGTAGCGAAAGGTTGTGGGGACATCAAAGTCATAGTGACGCTGCCATGGCCTATCGCGCATGTGTTTTTTGCCTCTTCATCTCTCTGTATATAGGTTTTTTATAGAAGATGCCAAATTATTGCGGGATTAACATGTTGACATCCTGTAGCGCTACATGATTACCACCGATTGTATAGTGTAACTATACACTTTATATAGTAATGGTCTAGTATAATTAAAGAATGTACTCTATAATAAAAATAAAAACTTGTCAATAAAAAAACAGGGATCGAAGTTCAAAAGGTGGAGACCAGGTAATCAGCTAGAAGGAGCGGTGAAGCTCGTCCCCGCGGCCAGGAAAATGGAGCTTGGAAGGGAAGAAGAGGAGTTCTAAACGCCCTGGTTTAACCCTTGCCTTTGGCCTTGTTGAGCGGATATAATAGCCAGCGCTGCACAGGAAGGAGCTTGTGGAGAGTCTGCTCAAAGAGTTGACCTTGGATAACGGCCTCCTGCTGAAGGTTACCGATGAGAGCACTCAGTATTATGCGGACCTCTGGAACTTGAAGATGGTGATCAAGGGACGGATAAAGGTGACCTCGGACCATCTCAAGGCCATCTGTCCCTCCAGCCCGTTAGAATAGGAGGCCAAGGAGGCCCTGGGAGTGGAAGTAAACTATCAGCGGGAACTCATCCGGATAGGGGTAAGAGGGGCTGACAAGGAAGAACAAATACAAACCTTGCTGGGATCATTTGAACAAAACGCCCTCCCCTACCTCCGGCATCCCACGTTTCCGGAAAAACTGGTAATACATCAATGGCAGAAAATAATTGAAGAGCGCACAAGGGGGGAGGTTAAAGGGTGATGAAGAGCATGATGATCCTCGTTCTGTCTTCCCTCCTCCTGTTCGCGAACCTCCCCTCCGCTGCAGTCCATTCTTTCCCGTCATGGGAAGGAGTGCGTTTCCACTACCGGGCCCAGAAGCTGGGGACCACCATCATCAGGGCTTCGCTCTCCATAGAGCGTAGCAATCTCCATTACGTGTTAAAGGCCGCCGTGGATACCACCGGTCTCATTCGCCCTTTCTTCCGAATGCACAATCGTTTTTCCTCATTTGTAAAAAAGGACGGCTTAGAGCCGTATCGATATGTGAAAGAAATAGATCAAAAGGGAATTTTTTCGCAGAAAAAACTCTACACCGATACCCTTATCTTTGACAATGATAACTGTATGGTAACGGTAGAACGCACGGACCCCCCTGCGGTAGAAGAGATATCCCTCCCCCCCCACACCTATGATCCCTTGGCCATCTTCCTCAAATGTTTTCTGGAAGCGGAGGTGGAAGAGGGTAACCAGATAGAGATGACTATTTACGATGGGAATAAGCTGAGAGAGGTCACCTTCGCTGCCACCTACATGGCGATCCCCACCCCCCTCTACGGTGAGGTTCAGGCCGTATGCCTGGAATCCGAGGTCCCCTTCAGCAGCCTGGGAGACAAAGAAGGGGCCATCAAGATTTGGTATACCGATGATGAAAGACGATTCCCCGTCAACATCACCCTGGAACTCCCCGGCGTGGGGGATGTGGAGTTTGAATTAGAGAAGGTCGAGGTATGGTAAGCTAAGAGGCTGATTACGTCACGTATCAATACCTGCCACCGTGTCTTTATCTAACAACAGTGAAGCGGCCCGCTTTGTCTTTCGAGGTATTGAGACGCCCGCCTTCTGGAACTGGACGTTACGATCGATGGGGCGAGAGAAGTTGGTCAAGGGCGCCACCTCGAAACCAAGGCTGTTCGCCAGAGGCATAATACCCCGCGCAAAGTCCATGTCTACCGGCCCCACGTGGTGATCATGGTCGCCGGAAAGGGTGCTGACGACGGTTTCGGCCAAGCACGCGAAGCTCGTGCCACGAGGCGGTCCCATCTTGAAGCGGAGATTGATATCGGCTATGGACATGTAGCCCCCGTCGACACGAAGCACGTCGGGCCTCTGGGTGCAGACCTCGTGGCTCATGTTATGGGGCTGGGCCATATCTACGACCACGGCGTTTTTCTTCAGGTCCTGCGGACCGACGATGTAACCATCGGAGGTGACCGACAAGATCACGATGTCCGCTTTCCGAATTGCGGAATTGTCCGCGGAGCAGACGATCTCGCCCTGAAAACAGGTGCTCAATTCCCTGCCCACAGCCGCCAGCTTATTGTGGTTATGGCCGGTAAGAATCATGGTATGCGGATTCTGCTCGCCCAAGAGGAGTGTCGCGGCCTTGCCCACAATGCCGTAGGCACCGACTACCGCTATGGTAGCGGTGGTAATGTCAATGCCCCTAAGCCGGGCACACTCGATAACGGTAGGAACAGCGCTTGCCGCCGACAAGGCATCGCCGTGGGTGATCTTGGCCGTGATCTCGGGATACTTCAGGACCGACAGGCCGTTGCGGGTCATGGGCGCCGTATAGGCCCCTAAACCGATGCGTTCGGCCCCTAGCTTGTCCTGCGTAAAGCGGATGGCGTCGATAATCCGTCGCTCCACGAAATGGCGATCCAACGCCTTCATTTGCCTGCCGGTCAAAAGAACGGCAACGATGTACCCCTCGGCCTTTCCGCCGAAGACATCAAAATGGGAACAGATCGTGTAGCCCATCCTGCCCTTCAAGTGCTTGAGTACCCACTCCGATGGTCTTTTCGGGGTGATCTTCATCCCCAGCTCTTCACCGATTCTGAGCACCTTGCCGACCCGGCGACCGAAATCATCGATGACCCTGGGATGGATCATAAATGCAAACGTACGTGCCATTTTATTCCTTTCCTTCCTCAGTCTGAGTCCCTCAGCTCACTCATGGCTATTTTCCAGATCAATGCCCCCATCTAAAATCAGCCGACGCTGATGGCAATCGGCTGGATCTGTGCGGGGCTATAGAGGACCTTTCTCATAGGCTTAAAAGTATATCGCCATTCTTTGCACTAAGTTCAAAACTCACCTTTCTCTCTCCCTCATGGCACAAAGTACATTTTATATAACAAAATTACAATAATGTCAAGAATAAAAAGGGGAAGCTTACTAATTTTTGTACAGCTCCCCC
>CAZMFG010000159.1:0-3528 GCA_964565525.1 uncultured Thermodesulfobacteriota bacterium | reverse complement strand
GCACCCTTAAAGGGCGGAGGGTAAACCGTGGATGAGAAGAGAAAGATCCTGGTGATCGATGACGAGGCCGTCATGCGCGACGGCTGCTGCCGGATCCTCGCCACCGAGGGGTGTGAGGTCCTCACCGCACCCAATGGGGAGGAGGGGCTGGCAGCGATCAAGGGGGACCCACAGGGGTTTGAAGTGGTCCTCCTGGACCTGAAGATGCCGGGGATGGGCGGGATGGAGGTGCTGGAGGCCGCCCTGGAGGTCAACCCCTCACTCTTAGTCGTTGTTATCACCGGGTACGCAACGGTCGACTCGGCCGTCGAGGCCATGAAGAAAGGGGCCTACGACTTCCTCCCGAAGCCCTTCTCGCCGGATCAACTCCGCTTGATCGTCAGCCGAGTTCAGGAGAAGCGGCGGCTGGAACTGGAGGCGGAGCAGTTACGGGCGGAGGCAGCCCGCAGCCTGAGGGATGTAGCCACGGAGCAGAGCAAGGTGAGGACCATCGTTCACTGCATGGCGGACGGGATCTTGGTGACGGATCGGGAGGGGCGAATCGTCCTCACCAACCCGGCAGCAGGGAGGATGCTCGGCATTGAGACGGCCGCGAGCCTGGCAAAACCCCTGCGAGAGGCCGTGGGTCATGAAAAGCTCATTGAGGCCGTGGCGGGGGTGGTGGAGCCGGCGAACCCCGACGTGACCACCATCTCCCAAGAACTCCAGATCGGAGATTCCCTCATCCGAGCCCACACAGCGGCGGTCAAGAGCGAAGAGGGGGAAGTGCTCGGGACGGTAACGGTCTTGGAGGATATGACCTATCTCCTGGAACTCGACCGCATGAAGGGGGATTTTATCGCCATGGTCTCCCATGAGCTGCGCTCCCCCATCTCGGCCATCGTCCAGAACATAAACCTGATCCTGGACGGCCTGGTTGGGGAAACCACCGAAAAGCAGCGCCACCTCCTTTCGAGGGCCAAGGAACGTTCCAAGGGGCTCCTCGATCTCATCGCTGACCTGCTGGAGATATCCAAGATAGAGGCGGGCGTGACCATGCAGTGCAAAGAGCCCCTCCGAGTGGAAGAGGTGGTGCGCACGGTGGCGGAGTTGATGGAGGCGGAGGCCCAGGCCAAGGGGGTTTCCCTCACCTCCCGGGTTGATGCCCATCTCCCGCCGGTGTTGGGGGACAAGGACAATTTGGAGGGTGTGTTTACCAATTTAGTGGGCAACGCCATAAAATATACGCCGAAAGGCGGAAAGATACAGATAACGGTGAGTCCCGACGGCGATTATGTCAAGACAATGGTGCAGGATACCGGCATCGGTATCTCCAAAGAGGATCTGGCCCGGATCTTTGACAAGTTCTCCCGGGTGAAGTCGGAGAAGACCCGGGGGATCGTGGGGACCGGGTTGGGGCTCTCCATCGTCAAGAATATCGTCGAGGCCCATCTCGGCTCCATCTCGGTGGAGAGTGAGGAGGGGAAGGGGACTACCTGTACGGTACTCTTGCCTAGGAAGACAGGATAAGGGAAAGCTCGAGGGGTGGACAATCCTCCGGAATCTGCTAAAGAAAGTAGACGAGTTGTGAATGAAAGACCAGGTGTGTTATACAGAAATCACAACTTTGCGGGCCAAGGGTGTTATAGAGAAACCATATACTCATTGTTAGCAATCAGGAGAAATCATGTCCCCAAGACATCATATAGTCATAACTGGAACTGGGCGAGCTGGAACTACCTTCTTGGTAGAACTTTTCACGCATTTAGGGATCGAAACAGGATTTAGCATTGATGACCTTGCGAATAATAAATGCCACGAAGCACGCGCTGGGTTAGAACGGAACATAAGGAGAAATGACTGTCCGTTTATAGTAAAGAGCCCGCATTTCTGTGATTATGCAGAAAATATAATACACCAAGATGATATTGTCATCGAGCACGTTTTTATTCCTATTAGGAATCTGCATGCAGCTGCTGAAAGTAGAAGGTATGTATCAACGACTAGTGCAGCAAGACTGACACTAGGCCAAAGACTAAAAAACACTATTCGGCCAAGAGTTTTTCCCGGCGGCTTGTGGCACACGAAGTCTAATAAACCAGGAAAACAGGAAGAAGTGCTCCTAAGGCAAATTTATAAACTTCTGTTTGCGCTTTCAGATACGGATATACCCGTAACTTTACTCCGTTATCCAAGAATAACAAAAGATAGCCAATATCTATTCGGCAAGCTCAAACCCGTATTACAAAACATTGAGCTTGAGTCTTTTCGTGCGGCATTTAACAAGGTGGTCCGTCCGGGATTGGTCCATAGCTTTAACACGGAAGATTGCTAACAATCACATGCACTCGGACAGCAAAAAGCGCCGTTTGTTCCTCGCTCTGCTTTTCGCTACCGGTGATGTGCAGCGTTAATCTACATAAATCAAACAGATACCCCCAAATCCAGACGTAGATGAGGCAGATGAGGGGCAATCAATGGCTCTCAGGGGTCTCATTGGTGAGATACTTTGCAACAACTGCCTGCAGAGAGCAGGGGGCTGATTTCCCCTGGGAGATCAAGAGCAGGGTCTGTAAATCAGATTCCCACACGACATCGCCGGGGGCGAGCACACAGGTGCTGCCCGGTTCGTGGTGCGTAAAGAGCGCATCGTCCTTATAATAGAAATGGTCCTCCGCGTTTTGCTGGACAGGGAACGCACGCATGAACGGGGGGATCTCACTCGGCCTGAACCAGAGCTTGATCTCGTACTCGGCCTCCTGGGGGGTTGCCGAGGCGTGGATCAGGTTATCCATGCGCTCCCCTATTATTTTCCCTTCGGCGTCGGTCAGTGGAACGACGGTCCCCAAGGATCGGATACAGCCGGGTTTTTCCTGCCTTGCATCGTGGGGGTTGGTGGGCCCGGCAAGGTCCCGCACCCTTTTGACGGCACCCGGGCCTTGGTACACGATGGCGATCACCCTTTGTTTATGCGGGGCGTCAGGATAATGAATGCGCCCTCTGATGTATTCGATGAGCGAGGGATAGAATACCTTGCCCCGGTGCTCCGCATAGTGCTCCTCTGCCAGCATCCGGGAGACGCAGGCCACTTTTAACCCCGCAAAGCGCAGGCCGCTGTGGAATTCGGAAAGCTGCGACAGCACATAGCCGGTGAGAGAATTCTTCAGGGCATCCGGCTTGATGAGGACGAGGGTCTGTTCGAGTTCCTTTTCTGTCATGGTCAGTTCCTCATAGAGAGCGTGTGCAATGCTCGCCAATAGATAGCAGAGGGGGCGTGGATTGTCAAGGTGAGGGACAGCGGGAAGAGTTGTTGGCCCTTTTATTTCCTGGGATCTCTCGCTGTGGAGACTGTCGGCTGAAGGTCTAGTGCCGCAATTTCCTATATGCCTCTTTTTTTGCCGCCAGATCCTCGATTAATTGGTCCACCAGGTTGAGCAAGATCGAGTGGGGAAGGATATCTCCCGCCACACAGTAGGCCTGTAAGAGGCGCAGGACCTTATAGAAGAGCCCTTCTGTTTCCTGATGGCAGGTCGTCTCCAACGGGCAGAG
>CAZMFG010000158.1:0-3613 GCA_964565525.1 uncultured Thermodesulfobacteriota bacterium | reverse complement strand
AAGAGTTTTGAGGATGCCATTCAACAGGGCTTCAAACGGGCATCAAAGACCCTCAGGGGGATCACCGGTATGCGGGTTTCGGAGTTTAGGGTGTCGGTCGAGAACGACAAGATATTGGAGTACCGGGTGAGGATGGAGGTTATTTTCGTTTTGGAGGATTAAAACCGGAATATATGTTTGTCAGGGGAAAGGGGCAGCCCAACCAGGTGCTGTCCCTTTTTGCTGGACATGAATCTCACGATTTCCAAGCGCTCAATTATAATCCTCTTCCTCTTCCCACTTTGCCTTACCTCGTGCGCTCATACCCTCTATATAGGGAAGCTCGCATGGGGTGAGGCGAAAATTCTCGGGGGGAGTGTTCCCTGCCAGGAAGTTCTGAGCGATGAGCAAGTCTCGGAGGAGATCAAGGAAGGGATTCGCCTCGTTCAGGAGGTGAAGGAGTTCTCCCAACAGCGATGGGGGCTGCGCCTCGATAACTGCTATGAGACCTTTTATCGGGTCAAAGGCGACGCCCTCATCTATCTGGCGAGCGCCTGCCCTCAAGACAGCCTGGAACCCTATACCTGGCGTTTTCCCATTGTGGGGGAGGTGGAATATAAGGGTTTTTTCAGCGAGAAGGATGCCACCAAGGAGATAAGGAAACTGGAAGAGAAGGGATATGATACCTGCTTGCAGCAGGCCATTACCTTCAGCACGCTGGGGTGGTTGAGTGATCCCCTCTATTCCACTGTCGTGGAGCGCCACCCCGTTGTCGTTATCACTATCATCATCCACGAACTTGTCCATAATACCGTTTTTTTTAAGGACGAGACGGAATTCAACGAACAGATAGCCTCGTTTATCGCAGAGAAAGGCACCCTAATGTTTATCGAGGAGCGGTTTGGTTCCTCTTCAAGTTGCTACCGTTTTGCTCAGGACCGTGCCCGAGATGAGGATGTGGTGGTGGGGTTTTTCCAAGGACTATATGATTCGCTCAAGGGGCTCTATGCTCAAGATATATCTCGAGAAGAGAAATTGAGAACGAGACAAGAGATATTCTCCCACGGGCAACAGGACTTGATCGAGCTCAGCAGACAGTTGACGGCTGAGGATTTTTCAGGTCGAATAGAACGGTTAAACAACGCCGTGGTCCTGGCCTACCGGCGCTACCTTCCTTCGTCGGTGGGCCTGCTCCAGCAGGTATATGAGGCGTTGGGGGGGGACGTGAAAGGCTTGATAGAACTGCTTATCACCATCCGAAAGGCGAAGGAACCTCCTCAACCTTTGCTTGAACGATGGCTCAGTGAACGGTCTCTCCATCCTTCTGATGTTGATCTGCACGGTTCTTCTTCCGCTGTAACAGGAGATCTATATTCGCAATAGGCGTTGTCGTTAGGTTGCGTTAGGTACTGTGCGAGGCTGTGAGATATCCCTGCACCGTTTCAAGGGCCCTCGGTAAATCCTCTTCCTGATGGACCTCGAGGGTATAGAGGGGTGTAAGTCGTTGTGTCCTCAAGAGGTGAAGGAATTCGGGAAACTCGAATGTACCATCGCCGGGAGGCAAATGCTGGTCCTTTTCTCCGTTATTGTCATGTAGGTGTACCTCGACCAATCGATTGCCCAAGGCCTCGATCCATTCTCTCCAATCCGATTTGCTGAATATGAGCCAGTGACCGGTGTCAAAACAAAAGCCGCAGTGAGGTGAGTTGATCTCCTTCAGGAGTTTTGTGAGGACCTTCGGTCCTTCATCGAAGATATTTTCCAGGGCCAGCGTCACGTCGAGTTTCTCCGCCTCTTTCACCAAAGGGCTCCACATCTCAAGACTCCCCTGAAACCACAGATCGAACGCCTCTCCGTGCCGCCACTCTTCGTATTCCGGATGAAAGACCACGACCTTGGGCCTGATCAAGGCGGCCAGGTGAAGGACCTGCTCCAGTCTCTCCCGGGTGACCTTTCTGATCTTGCTGTCCACCCCACCGGGGGCCAGGTCCATATAGGGTGCATGGAAGGTATAGGAGAGATCGGCCTTTTTTAACGCCTCGCCCATACGACGCACATCCGCGTCCCGACACGTATCCAGGGCGGCAGAGCTAAAATATATCTCAGGATTGACCCCCAGACCGATGAGCTCATCGAGACGTTGGATGAGGATTTCATAGGGGACGGTGATGTGGATGATCATCGGGATTTTCTTTTGGGGAGCATTTCCGCAGACTGCACCAGTTTTTCAAGCATCCCCAGGTGCTTCTTTTCTCCGAGTACGATGAGGATGTCCCCTTTTTCGATGAGGGTCTCAGAGGAGGGGTTGAAGAACATGGCCCCCGATGCCTTTTTGATGGCCACGACGATCAATCCGAGCTCGCGTCTGATCCCCGATTCCTGCAACGACTTTCCCTTGAATTTGGAATCGTCCTCAACGGTGATCTCCTCTAATTGGAGTTCCAAATGTTTCCTTTGGACGACCAGGTCGACGAACTCTACGATATTCGGCCTTAGAACTGCATTGAGCATCCTGGCGGCACCTATCAGATAGGGCGATACGACCCGATTGGCCCCGGCGCTGAGCAGTTTTCGCTCCGCCCTTTCCTCCCCGGCCCGGCTCAGGATATAGATGTCGGGGTTTAACGACCTGGTGGAGAGGGTGATGTAAAGGTTGTCCGCATCCGTGCCGGTTGCAGCGACCAGACACGTGGCCCGCTCTACCCCTGCGCTGGTGAGGATCTCATCATCGGTGGCATTCCCTTCCACATAGGGAAAACCATCCTCCTCGAGCTGCTTTATCCTTTCCGGGTCTTTCTCGATCACGACAAAGGGGACGTCCTCTGCATCAAATTCTTTTGCAATGAAAGAACCGATACGTCCATACCCGCATAAGACATAGTGATTCTTGAGCCGTTTAACCTTCTTCTCCAATTTTCTCCTCCCTAGGGCCATTCTGATTTGGCCGGCGATGAGTGTTTGCGCGGTGCTCGCCACGATATACCCCATTACCCCAAAGCTGGACATAATGAGAAATACCGTAAATATCCTCCCTGTCTCCGACAGCCGATGAATTTCTCCGTACCCCACCGTGGTAATGGTGATGACGGTCATATAGAGGGCGTCGAGGAAGGGCCACCCTTCGATCAAACGATAGCCCGTCGTCCCCGCGAAGAGGAGTATGAGGATGACTATAACGGCTATGAGCAAGTGGCGTACGAGCTTCAACTGCCCCTCTCATGTTGGAATGTCTCACGATAATATAACTCCCGTCGGAAGGCAACCCTCAGGTGGTCCTTGACATCGTACCCCTCTGGTGATATAAAAGGTGAACATTTGTACCACACTTGAGACATGGATCACCTGACCAGGAGACAAGGGGAACTCCTCTCGCTTATCAGGCAGTTCGTTCGGGAAAAGGGGTATCCTCCGACAGTAAGGGAGTTGGTTGCCCTGACGGGTAAAAAGAGCACGGCAGGGGTGCAGAAGCTCCTCGATGCCCTGGGGCGGAAGGGGTATATCAAAAGGGCCCCTGGCCGCTCCAGGGGGATAGTGCCCGTGGGAGGGGTCCGATCCGTCTGGGTGCCTCTGGTCGGGTGGGTGGTGGCTGGGGCGCCAGTCCTCTCTGAGGAGCATATCGAGGGGTATTGCGCCC
>CAZMFG010000157.1:0-3783 GCA_964565525.1 uncultured Thermodesulfobacteriota bacterium | reverse complement strand
GATGTGCCCGATGCACCCCCGCAGGGAGCCCTTTTTGTTGATGGTCACGAAGGCCCCCCGAAGCTCCTTCAATCGCTCTGATTTCACGTGGAACTCCGGCACCTCCTTGCCCGAGGCCTTGTTCCAGATCACCGTATGGGCGATCTCATGGAGGGTCTTTTTCTCCTCCTCGTTCAGGCCGAGGTCTACCCCCACCTTTTTCTTGTTATGTGCCTTGTGGGCCTTGGCGCTTTTATACAGGACTCCGGCCATATACCCCACCACACTGCTGCGGTCCCCGGTCACGTCGCCGGAGTTGGCATAGTGGAGGACCTCACCCTGGTCCGCACCCAGGGCCTGGGCCGCCAGCATCACCGCTACGACAGGCCCGCCGCCGCAGGCCTCACAGCGCCCCTTCCCTAAGTCTTCGCTCAAGCCTTCGGGGTCAAAGGCGTCCACACGCTTCAGGACCGCCTGATCCAACCCCACCGCCTCTTTGTAGGGATGGAAGTGCGAGAGATCGGTACTGGCGACCAGGAGGGCATTCTTCCTCTTGATCACCGCCGCGACGGCCTTGCTCACCTCCTCGCAGGTACGGAAATCCTGTTCCCCCATGACGATGGGGACCAGGCGAAACTCGCCGAGGACCACCTGGAGGAAGGGAAGCTGGATCTCCAGGGAGTGCTCTTGGGCGTGGGCTTGGGGGACGGCACTGATGAGAGGGCTCTGTTGCATCAGGGCCTCGGTGATCTCCTCTGCGACGGGGACGATCCCCAAGGGGGTGCGATACCCCCCCTCGGGGTAGACCGAGGCGCCCTTAAAGTAGGCCCGGTGGCTGGGGGCGACGATGACCACGATATCGTAGTGCTTACCTTGTAGGAGCTTATACGCATGGGCGGCCACCTGCCCGGAATAGACGTAGCCCGCATGGGGCGCAATGAGGGCGATGAGTTCCCCCTCTAACTTGTGTTCCGGTACCTGCGCCAGATACCCCTGGATATCCTGG
This sequence comes from uncultured Thermodesulfobacteriota bacterium, assembly GCA_964565525.1. Lineage (GTDB taxonomy): Bacteria > Desulfobacterota > B13-G15 > B13-G15 > RBG-16-54-18 > JAFGNJ01. The sequence goes on along the minus strand of CAZMFG010000157.1, from coordinate 2,798 downwards.
GTCAACCTGGAGGGATTACCAGGATACCACGAACCCGCAATGACCGATTCCCTCACATTTTTTCCAGCCATGGTCTTCCCCTCTTCCCTTGATCCCCCCCAGAGAGCGGAGGGGATAAGGGATAACATTAACGCTGGAATCACAATCCATCTCTTCATACCTGTGATACCTACGGAAGTTTATTGTCTATGTAATTATACCATATCACCCCATATCATCAAGAAGCCTAAAAGTCCGTTACGGTAACAGCTTTTATATTTTTGCTAGGACTTGCTGTCGAGGAGGAGGGTAACCGGCCCATCGTTGACCAATTCTACTGCCATGCGGGCTTGAAATTCGCCCGTGGCCACGCAGATCGCGTTTTCTTTGAGTTTGGTGATGAAGTAGTGATAGAGTTCTTCTGCCCGCCGGGGTTCGGCGGCATCGGTGAAGGACGGCCTGCGCCCCTTGCGGCAGTCGCCGTAGAGGGTGAACTGTGAGACCACCAGTATTCCGCCCCCGATATCGATAAGCGAGCGATTGAATCTCCCTTGGTCATCTTCGAAGATCCTCACGTGGGGGATCTTGGCGGCCAGGTAGTCCGCGTCCGCCTCCTGGTCTCCTTTCCCCACACCCACCAAACAGACGAGGCCACCCCCGATCTCGCCGACGACCTTTCCCTCGACGCAGACCTGAGCCCTCTTTACCCTTTGGACGACAACACGCATCCCTGCAATGGGATATGCCTATTATCCTTCTTCTTCCTTTTGGATCTCGGCGACGATCCGCTCACTGACGTGGGCGGGGACCTCTTCGTAGTGGGAAAATTCCATCGCGAAGCTCCCCTTCCCCCCGGTCATTGAGATGAGGTCGGGGGCGTAGCGCAGGACCTCCGCCATGGGGACATTGGCCTTGACGACCTGATTGTGCCCCTTGGCCTCCACCCCGAGTATCTTCCCCCGTCTGCCGTTGAGATCCCCGATGACATCTCCGACGTTTTCCTCGGGGACGGCGACCTCAATGCTCATAATCGGCTCCAGGAGCACAGGGCTTGCCTCCCGGGCACCCTTCTTGAAGCCCATGATGGAGGCGATCTTAAAGGCCATCTCGGAAGAATCCACTTCGTGGGACTTGCCGTCGTAAAAACGGACCTTCACATCGACCACGGGATACCCTCCCAGAACGCCGGAGGTCGTGGCTTCGGCAATCCCCTTTTCCACGGCCGGGACGAAGTTGCGCGGTACATTCATACCGGTGAGCGCATTTTCGAATTCAAAGCCCTTCCCCCGCTCCAACGGAGAGATATCAAAGTGGACCTCGGCAAACTGCCCTCGCCCCCCGGTCTGCTTTTTATGTCGATAGATGACCCCCTTGGCCGATTTTTTGATGGTCTCCTTGTAGGGAACCTTGGGGGCCTCCAAAGCGACCTCTACACCGAACTTGCGCTTGAGTTTTTCCAGCACCACGTCCACGTGGACCTGCCCCATGCCGGAGAGGATGATCTCTTTGGTCTGCGGATCTCGTGAGATGCTTATGGTGGGGTCCTCCTCCATGAGCTTCTGCAGGGAGGTGGCGATCTTCTCCTCGTCCCCCTTGGCCTTGGGCCTGATGGCATACGACATAACCGCCGAGGATGGGGGAGGTCCTTCAATAACAATGGGATTTTTTTCGTCGCACAGGGTATCCCCGGTTGTGGTCTCCTTGAGTTTGGCCACCGCCACGATGTCCCCGGGGCCGGCGAACCCGACGGGTTCCTGTTTTTTTCCCTGGAGCATAAAGATCTGTGCAACGCGCTCCTTGGCTTCCTTGGTGGAGTTGTAGAGGGTGGTATCCGCGCTGATCCCCCCCGAGTAGACCCTGAAGAGGGTCAGGCGGCCGGCAAAGGGGTCGGCGATGGTCTTAAAGACAGAGGCGGCAAAGGGGGCGTCCTCTGTGGCCTCTCTGTGCTCTTCCTCGCCCGTGCGGGGGTTCTTGCCGAGCCTGGGGCCCCTTTCCGCAGGGGAGGGCAAACAGATGTTGATCAGGTTCAGGAGGGGGTGTATCCCTATATTCTTGGCGCTGGAGCCGCAGACCAGGGGGACGAATTTGCACCCTACGGTCCCCTTTTTCAGACACTGGTGGAGGTCTGCCACGGTTACCTCCCCCCCCTCCAAATACCGCTCCATGAGTGCGTCGTCCATCTCCACGAGGGTCTCGATGGCCTTTACTCGCTGCTGTTCCGCCTCCGAAGCAAGGTCGGCGGGGATCGCTTCCTCCCGATATTTTCCGCTCCCGTCCCCTTCATAGATGTAGGCCTTATTATCCAACAGGTCGATGATCCCCTTGAAATCCTTTTCCTGCCCGATGGGAATCTGCAGGGGGAGCGGTTGGATCGTGTTCAAGTGCTCCGTGATATCGTTGACGGTCTCGGCGAACCGGGCCCGCTCCACATCCATCTTGTTGATAAAGATGATACGGGGCAGGTTCAGCTTATTGGCCTCTCCCCACATCACTTCGGTCTGGACCTTGACCCCGGAGTTGGCCCCGACGACGATGATCCCCCCTTCTACCACCTGCATGGATGCCTTGGCATCAAAGCTGAAATTGGCGTCCCCCGGGGTGTCTATGAGGATCACGCGATGCTTATCCCATTCATAGTAGGCGAGCGCTGCGCTGATGGAAATCTGACGATTGATCTCCTCGGGCTCGTAGTCCAGGAGGGACGAACCGTCATCCACCCTCCCCATGCGGTTGTTCATCCCGGTATCGAAGAGGATGGCGTCCGCCAGTGCGGTCTTTCCGTCGCCGGCGTGACCGAAGATACCGACGTTCCTGATCTT
>CAZMFG010000156.1:0-3839 GCA_964565525.1 uncultured Thermodesulfobacteriota bacterium | reverse complement strand
ACGGCACAGGGCATGCCGTAGCCGATGGAACCCCCGGTAATACGAAGGATGGTATGAGGCGGCAGAACGTCAGCGATGAGATAATACCGAACGGAGGTGGCACCCCCCTCATCCACGATAATGGCTCCAGCGGGTTGTAAGGCCGCCAGGGTCTGGCAGACAGCGGCAGAGGTCAGTGCCCCTTCCGGAATCGAGGGGCGCTTTACCTGCACAGAGCCGGCCGGGGCTTCAGCGCCCGTGCCCTTCCCTTTCAAACTATCGGCCAATGAGGCCAGAGCTTCCACGAGGTCCTGTCCGCCCGTGCCGATGGCCGTCTCTTCCTGGTCTGCACTGAGAATTCGGCTGGGAACGCCTGGATACCCGAAGAAGGTCACCGGGTCCTTTGCCCCAGCCAGGACGACGCCATCGTAGCCCGCGAGCATGGCCTGGGCATATCTCTGGTTATAGGGGATGTGTCCCACGATTGGCAGGCCGCCGCCCCGCTCCATTCTGGCCGGGAAGGTCTCAGCCAAGAGATCGCAACCCGTCATCCCCTGGATGCGTGCGGCTAAGGCCAGCCCATCTGCGCGCAGGGCCCTGTTGCCGAGGATAAGGGCGGTCTTTTTCTTGGTTTTCAGCAGTTTTGCCGCTGCCTCAATCTCCGTGAAGTCAAGAGGGTCACATTCATTCTTTGAGAAAGCAGGGGCTTTGGCTGTGCATTCCCCTAACTGATAATCGTGGGGCACGATGAGGCTGGCGATACACCCGCGGGAAGCGGCCCGCACGGCCTCCACCATATCTCCGGGCAGCTCTTCAGTTGAGGAAGTAGTGTGCACCCAGCCCGACACGGTCCCGGCGAGTCCCTCGATGTCCATGGCCAGGGGGGGATCCACGGGTCGGTGCCATGTGGCATGTTCCCCGATAATATTGACAACCGGCGTATGGGCACGCCTGGCATTATGGAGATTGGCGATACCGTTGCCAAGACCAGGGCCAAGATGAAGCAGGGTCATGGCCGGTTTTCCCGCCATTCGGGCAAATCCGTCCGCCGCGCCGGTACAGACACCCTCAAAGAGTCCAAGCACGGTCTTGATGCCCGCTATCCGGTCGAAGGCTTCGACGATTGGGAGTTCGGTTGTCCCGGGATTGGCGAAACATATCTCAATTCCACAGTCGATGGCGGTCTTGATAAGTGCTTCAGCTCCGTTCATGGTATCCTCACCTCATTCATTGGGTTTTCCTTTGTGCCCTGTGATTCTTGTCGGGTTCAGATAATTGTTCGACAGTCCCTTCTCGCGGTCTTGGCCTCTGTCCAAGCGGACAGATGTCCGCGCATAGTGTGCACCATCGCAATGCCCGCTGAGGTCCGACAGGGGTGTATTCTCCCTGTGCCGCACGATATCGACGACACAGGAGTCCGTCAAACACGGCGTCCTGGATAGCCCCTGCAGGACACGCCAAGATGCACGCCCCGCAGGAATCGCAGACCTGGACGCTGTTTGCTTTCCTCTTCGACTTCGTGTGGGCTTCAGTTGCAAGGACGCGCAGGTGTATCCACGGTCCCCATGCAGGATGCAGGAGAAACGCATTCGTCCCGATCTCGCCTGCGCCTGCTGCCTGGGCCACAAACCGAAACTGCAGGCCGCTCTCGCCAGGATACGGCACAATCTCTGCGGGGTAGCCGTGTGTTTCGAGCGCACGTTCTAAATCCTTACATACCCCCTTGGTATGGTCATCCGCGGCACAGCGTTCACCACCGTCTTCCATGGCGTACCATTGCCACTCCTCTTCGGTTACTACATGATGACCGAGCACAACGGCCGATTTGGCGGTCGGCATAAAACCCTGGAAGAACGCCGCCTCACGGTTGCCGAGGGCATCGATAGAAACGGTCCAAACATCACAGCACGTGAGAGGATCAACTATGGCTTTCACGATATCTTCGCAATGCATCATCGTCTTTTCGGTGTCTAAATTATCTAAGGAACACATTGCTTGTAGAATCATTATACTCCCATGTTTCCGCCCCTGAATTATATACATGATACCCCGGAAAGCAAACGAATTTTTAGGCAGCCCGATAAGCAGGGTGAATCATCTCTTGACATTTGCCGCGTGATCTGATTTGCTTAAACTGCGTTTCTGTCAATAAGCAATCCGTGCGCCGAAGCGCAGGGGAAGCACAAAAACATAAGGGGAGGGTATCCATGGTTAATACCCATGCCTTAGTACCGTTGTTGGCTTTAATAGCCGGTATACTGATCTTGATTATGCCCAAGATGCTGCACTACATCGTTGCGATCTATCTCATCCTGTACGGTATTGTCAGCCTCGGTCTCATTAAATAGGAGGCTCGACGGGTCAATCCCGCTCTGTCGCTTTTCTCGCTTCGTGATCTGGTCAAAGGGGCAGCTGCGACCGCCGTCCCTCTGCTATACTGAAGAGCGGGAGCGACATCACATGCATAAGAGTAATCGAATAGCAGGAGTGCGCAAAGCGGGCGGATTCCAATGGTCAGGGGATAGACGAAGTAATACAATCAAAAAAGGAGGAGAATAATGCGAATCGGCAAATTCGAAACCCTGTTTCATCCCATAGCCGTACACTTCACCAACGCCCTGTTCCCCGTGGCGTTCTTTTTTCTCGTGCTCTATTTTCTTTCTCAAAATGATTCATTTCGGCAGACCTATTTCTATATCCTGGTATTGGCGACCATCTCCAGTCCCATTTCATATCTGACAGGGCTCGTTGACTGGAAGCAGAGATATAAGGGGGTAATGACCAGTATCTTCTCAAAGAAGATCCGCTCGGGGATAGGGCTGATGGTGGTGGGTGCCATCTGTACGGTCTGGTATGGTTTCTCCCCCGGCGTAGTGGATGAGAGGGGGGTGGCGCGAATCGTTTTTCTGGCATTGAACCTCTCCACGCTCCCCCTCGCCGTAGTTCTCGGCCATCTGGGCGGCAAATTGGTTTTCATGGTGCGGCGTTAAGGCCGTAAAGGGTAAAGCCTATTAAGACGTCCCTTGGGCTTATTCGCTCAGGCGAGATAATGACGCATCATCGGGGTTCAACCTGCACGATAAAAAGAGAGAACCGTGGTTGATCCTGAGCCCATTGAATTCCCCATTGACGGCACCTTGGATCTGCATGCTTTTCATCCCCGCGAGGTAAAAGAGTTGGTGATTGATTACCTTGCCGCCTGTCGGGAACGGGGAATCCTCCAGGTGCGCATCATTCACGGCAAGGGGACGGGCGCCTTGCGGCGGACGGTCCACGCCGTACTCGCCCGCCTGCCTGAGGTGGTTTCATTCCGCTTAGGGGGGGAAGCAGCAGGATCGTGGGGGGCGACCATCTGCCTCCTCCGGCCAAGAGAGAGCGCCCTATCAAACCAAACCATGGACAATGAGGAGGTTTGATTATGAAGATCGTTCGACACCGCCTGCACAACGACGACGGCACAGCATACCCCTTTGTGCAAAGCCCCAACCGCGGGGGGGGCGTCGAGCATCACTACCTCGTGATACACTACACCGCCTCGCCCTCTGCAGAAAACGCCGTTCAGTCCCTCACGAACCCGGCAAGCAAGGCATCGGCGCATGTCGTGGTAGGGAGAGACGGGGGCATTACGCAACTGGTTGGCTTTGACAGGATAGCATGGCATGCGGGCGTCAGCGCCTGGGAAGGACTGCAGGGGTTAAACCGCTATTCTCTGGGCATTGAGCTCGATAACGCAGGCAAGCTGAAACGCCACGGCCAAAAATGGCGGGCATGGTTTGGTCTTGACTACGATGATGAGGACGTTATCGAAGCGATACATAAACATGAAACGGAACCCGCAGGGTGGCATATCTTTACGCCGG
>CAZMFG010000155.1:0-3877 GCA_964565525.1 uncultured Thermodesulfobacteriota bacterium | reverse complement strand
CGCTCCGATGGTCTTGCAGCGTGTGGGGAAATGATGCCGAGGATGGGCGGAGATCACGGGGCGGTGTGTATCCCTTCCTTTCCTTCCTGCTTCCTGCCTCAGACGCTTTCAGTACCAGCCGTTCCGTGATACACTAGTAGCATGAATGGTGAGAGGAGGTACGCCATGAAGATCAGCGCGCGGAACGTCTTTAAAGGGAAGGTAAAAAAGGTGGCGCACGGGGTGGTCAACTCGGAGGTCACCGTGGCGCTGCCGGGCGGAGTTGATATCGTATCGGTGATCACCAAGGCCTCAGCCGAAACCCTGGGCCTGGGGGAGGGCAAAGAGGTTGCGGTCGTCATCAAGGCGACTAATGTAATGATCGCGGTGGAGTGACCCCCATCTACCCCCTGGAATTTGATGCCTTATTGCCCCTGGCCTGCGCCTGGGCCGAGGGGCAGGAGCGGTTGATTCTCAGATTTCAAAAAATGCCTTGTAATGGATGGACGTTGGAGTATAGTACAATGAGGAGACAGGGGGTCTAGTCCCGCTTATGGTGGGATTGAATCATCGAATATACCAGAACCCTTTTTAAGCGCATGGAGGTGGAGGTATGTCTGAGGGATTGGATGTCATCATCGTCGACGACGACAAAAATCTCTGCACGGTGATCGCAGAGACCGTTAAACGTTTCTACGTGTGGGGTGACGTCATCAGCCTCACCAAGGTCAATGAGGCGATAACTTACTGCCTCAGCCGAGAGAGCAGCATCGCCATATTCATCCTGGACGTCTTTCTCGGCGAACAGAGCGGCTTTTCCTTCCTCGATATCATCAAGGAAAAATTCACCTCGGCCCCTCAAGACACCATCATCATCACCGGAAACGCCAGCGAAGAGGTGGTCGATATGTGCGTTGCTGCGGATGTCGCCCACCTCCTGGAAAAGCCCATCAAGCCGTACGAGCTGCAACTGGCGGTGAGGGCTATCGTAACGAAGTACATGCATTTTGCCCGAAAGGTCCTGCAGGACCCTGACTTTGCCGCCCTAGTCTCAAAATTTGAACCGAAGGGTCTTGCCGGCGCCAACGTGTAATAGTACTGCGACATGCTCTGGCTTCAGTTTTTCTTAGCCGCCCTCATCATCATCGGTGCCGGGTATAAACTCTCCCGCTACGGCGAACAGATCGCCGCACGCACCGGCATCAGTCAGACCTTTTTGGGGATCATCCTCTTCTCCACCATCACCTCCCTGCCGGAATTGACCGTCTGCATCACCTCTGTCTCGGTGGTCGGCGAGCCGGACCTGGCCCTCGGCAACGTCTTCGGGAGCAATCTCTTCAACCTCCTCCTGATCGCGGTCTTTGATATCGTCCAGGGAAGGGGGGCGATCCTCGACCTCCTCTCCCCGGGGCACGTCATCGCCGCCAGCTTCGGGGTAGTGCTGGCAGGGATCGCCATCCTCGGCATCGGCCTGGGGTTGAATCTCAACCTGTTATGGATAGGGATCGAGAGCATCATCCTGGTCTTCATATACCTGTTGGCAATACGGATCCTCTACCGCCACGAGGTCCTCGGCCTGCAGGGCGAGCCCGCCCAAGCCAAAGAAACGGCCCAAACGGAAGGCGGAAAATCCCCCTATCTCTTCTTTGCCCTGGGTGCCCTCGCCATCGTGGGTGCCGGTTTTTGGCTGTCGCACACGGCCGATGCCATCGCACAGGACACGGGGTGGGGGCGGTCCTTTGTCGGCAGCTTTATGCTCGCCGTGGTCACCTCCCTGCCGGAACTGGCGGTGGGTATCCCCTTGGTCAGGAGGGGGGCCTTCAATATGGCCATCGGGAGCCTCCTGGGTAGCAATATCTTCAATATCGCCATCATCCCCGTGACCGATATCTTTTTTACCCAGGGGCCTATCTTGGCCCACGTCTCTCCGAACCACATCCTGACGGCCGTGCTGGGGATCGTCATGACCAACGTCGTCATCATCGATCTCATCTACCGGGCCAAACGGGTCCCCTGGCGGATCGGCTGGGGGTCCATCTCCCTGATTGTCCTCTACGTTGTGGGGAGTATCACCCTCTTTAACTTGGGGATCGCGTAACCGGGGCGTGGGGTAGTGGACGATTGACAAGACCAGAAGAGGTGAAAAAAAGACTTGCGAAATCTATAAAAGCTGCTATAAGAAAATAAACGGCGTCCCCGAGAAAGGGGACGTTTTCACAGCAGGAGGCGGAACATGGAAGATAAGGCATCACCCGACAAACCTCCGCAACGGAGGGAACCCGGGAAGGCCAAACAAAAGATCATCGGACCTGACCAAGACGCTGAGGAACACGAGCATCCCGCTTCGCGGCGTAATATCTCTAACCATCTCTCCCTGAAAACCGATATAGAAAGCAAGGCATCAGCCGATAACCCCCCTGTGGAAACCAAGACATCACCTGAAAAACCCCCACAACGGGGGAAAAACGGGAAGGTCAAACGGAAGATACTCGGACCTGTCCAAGACCTCGAGGAGCATGTCCACCCCGAATGGTGGCGCAATATCTTTAATTATCTGTACCTGAAGACCGATGCGGATGTCGTAGATGACCAGAACCTCACCCGGCAAGAAGTTGATCTCCTCTCCGAGATGTTCAAGCTTGCACCGGAGGACAAAATACTGGATCTGTGTTGTGGGCAGGGGAGACACTCCCTCGAACTGGCACGGAGAGGATATAGAAATATCGAGGGGCTGGATCGGTCCCATTACCTGATTCAAAAGGCCAAATCGACCGTCAAGACAGAAGGTCTGAGGGTTCGGTTCCGCGAAGGAGATGCGCGCAATATCCCCTATCCTCCGGATACCTTTGATGTGGTGATGATCCTGGGGAATAGCCTGGGATACTTTGAGGCCGCACAAGAGGACCTCAAGGTATTAAAAGAGGTATTCAGGGTCTTGAAGCCGTGGGGGAGGTTCATTATCGATATAGCGGATGGTGAATATCTCAAAGATCAGTTCAAACCGCACTCCTGGGAATGGATAGACAAGAAGCGGTTTGTCTGCCGGGAGCGCTCCCTCTCCGCCGACGGAGACCGCCTGATATCCAGGGAGATGGTCAACCACGTTGAAAGGGGCATGGTCGCGGACCACTTCTATGCGGAAAGGCTTTATACCCGGGAAGGTCTTTCCCGGCTGTTAAAAACGGTGGGTTTCAGTAACATCGTCTTTCAGACCGAGATTGCAACCAACTCTCAGCGGAATCAAGACCTGGGCATGATGGAGCGTCGCCTGCTAGTGACCAGTGTCGTGAAAAAGGAATGGACGCCTCTCAAACGAAGGCAAAAGGGGGCGGTAAAAAATGTGGCGGTGCTGATGGGTGACCCCAACAAACCGGACCCCTTAAAGCCTTTGCGCATCTTCGATGATGACGACTTCTATACTATTGATCAGCTGAAGTCCGCCCTGCGGGAGAACGAGGGCTATCATTTTACCTACCTGCATAACCACGATACCATCATCACTGAATTGATGAAATGGGTCGGAAAGATCGACTTTGCCTTTAACCTGTGCGATGAAGGGTATTATAACGATGCCACAAAAGAGCTCCATGTCCCCAGTGTGCTGGAAATGCTCGGTATCCCCTACACCGGCTCAGGGCCGCAATGCCTTGCCTTTTGCTACGACAAGTCCCTGATCCGCGGCATTGCGAAAGAGATGGAGATCCCGGTCCCCGAGGCCTTCTTTATCAAGCCGGAGGACAGCACCTTTGAGCTCCCCTTTGGCTTCCCCGTGCTGGTGAAGCCGAACTTTGGAGACTCCAGCTTCGGCATCACCCAGCGGAGTGTCGCAAATACCATTGAAGAGCTGGTCAACGCGATCTCAGAAATCAGGGAGAAATTCGGCTATGATAAACCCCTC
>CAZMFG010000154.1:0-3918 GCA_964565525.1 uncultured Thermodesulfobacteriota bacterium | reverse complement strand
GGTATTGCGTGGGCGATGGCCTGGGTGGTCATCCAGATGTCGATGCCGAACTGGGTTATTTCATCGCTCCAAAACTCCTGCTTCAAATAGATGCGCACCAGCTCCGCTGAAATGCCGAAGTCCCCCCCAATGGGTTGGCGCACGCGTCGACCGTAGAGGGTGCGCAGGAGGGGATAGGCTATATTATTGGTGATGGTGCCGTCATATTTGTGCCTGACATAGAGCGGCGCGACGAAGCCAAAATCCATAAAGAGGGGCTCTCCCAAGTTCCTGACCCACCGGGGGGTGATGCTTTTGAGATCGGCATCGATGATGATGCAGGCCTGGGCACCCAGTGCATCGACCTTGGCAAAGAGGTTCATCAGGTTGGTCCCCTTTCCCTTCACACCCGGGGGGGTAGAAAGGTATATCTTGGGGACTTCGGTGGGGGCGTTCAAAAAGGCCTCCTTCGTCCCATCAGTGGAGTTGTTGTCACAGTTGATGATCACCGATGTTTTATCGCCGAAGTACTGCAGGAGCCCCAAACCGGCCTGGGTGGTGGGATGAGCAATGGTCTTAGCCTCATTGTAGGAGGGGATGCCGACGACGATATCCGCTCGCTCTATCCGCGCCGGATTTTCCTCATACGAGGTCATGAACTATTTTTAACACAGGCAGTACTGTAACCTCAAGGGCAAACTGATCTGATATTGACTATCACCCAGGACGGTTGTAGTATGAGGAGCCTTCAGAGTTCAAGGGGTATACAAAGCCATGATGCCCATCATCTCCATTGTCGGCAGATCCAAGAGCGGAAAGACGTCACTCATTGAACAATTGATCCCGGAATTCATCAAACGCGGTTATCGCGTAGCAACGATAAAACACCATGGGAACGACTTCCCCATAGACCATGAGGGGAAAGATACCTGGCGCCACAAAGCGGCCGGTGCCCACACCGTGGTCATCTCCTCACCCCAGAAAATCGCCCTGATAGAAGATTCCCCTCATGATCTTTCCCTTGACGAGCTTGCCACCCGCTTTATCCGAGGGGCGGATATCATCATTGCCGAGGGGTTTAAACGAGAAGGCCACCCCAAGGTGGAGGTCTTCAGAAAGGAGATCCATCCCCACCCCCTGGCGCCCGAGCTGGAGAATGTTATCGCCGTGGTGAGCGATGTCTCTCTTACGATAGACATCCCCTGTTTAGGCATCAACGACATAAAGGGTATTGCCGATCTCATAGAGGGACAATTTATCACTAAAATTAGGAAAAACACCAGGACAGACAGGCCTGGGTAAGGGCATGCACCCAATGGGATACCATGCCTAAAAAATAATAAGGAACGGGGTAATTTTCCCCTTCCTTAATGTTGCGAATATGTGCTATAAGAACCCTTAAATACCCATCGAGAAGGGGGTTTGCCCATGGGAAAAAAAACCTTCAAGGCCCAAGTGATCATCCTGCTGATGGCGCTCCTGTTTCTCCTCCTCCCTCTTTCCTCCGTCACCCACCCGCGCGAGGTCACCATCGATGTCAATATGAAGAGGTCCATCCCCGCCAGGGACTGCATGGAGTGTCACGCCGACGCCATAGCAGGGGCGAAATTCGCCAACTCGGTCCACGGGGCCAATGCCTGTACCAGCTGCCACGTGGATATCATCGACGTGAAAAAACACGCAGAGGGGACCTATCTCCCCCGAGCGGTGGACTGCGGCATCTGCCACGAGAAGGAGACCCAGGAATACACCAGCAGCGTCCACCATATCAGGGAGAACTTCGGATGTGTGGAATGCCACGCGGACATCCACTATGTGAAGCCGTGGGAGGGGAACAAGATTCGGATCATAGAGAAGTGCACCTCCTGCCACGAGGAGGAGACCTATGTGGCCAGCGGCCATGAACGGGCGGTGATGAAGGGGAACAACGATTCCGCCGTCTGCTCTGACTGTCATGGTTTACATGACACGAGGATCTGGCACACGGCCGGCCGCACGTATCCCGTGGAGGCGCGTGAGTTCTATACGGGGGCATGCAATAAATGCCATGGAAACAAAGAACTGATGAAGAAGAACAACCTGACCACCGTCGCCGTTGAGACCTATGAACACAGCATCCATGGAAAAATCCAAAAGGTGGGCTATGCTGCAGCCGGATGCGCCGACTGCCACACCTCCCACAACATCCTCCCTAAGTCAGATCCCGAATCTACCATCAACGAGAAAAATCTCACTAAGGTATGTTCACGCTGTCACGAGGGGGCCAATGCCAATTTCATCAAGTTCATCCCCCATGCCGCCTTCGAGGATCGGGTGAAATACCCTCAACTCTTTTGGACCACGGTCTTCATGGTCACCTTGCTCGTGGTCGTGCTGGTCTTCTATTGGGCGCACACCTTCCTGTGGTGGCGGAAGGCCTATTGGGAAAAGCAGCGGCTATTAGCCGAAGGGCATCTGATCTCCGACAAGCTCGACCAAATCAAAAACCCGGGGGAGACCTATATCCGCTTTTCGATCAGGGACAGAATATTACATCTGGCCGTTATCTTTACCTTCTTCGGATTGGCGGCAACAGGGATTCCCATTAAGTTCACCGATGCCCCCTGGGCCAAGTTTATGCTCGACCTCATAGCCGGCTTCCAAGTCGCCGCCCTCCTGCACCGGATCTGTGCCTTTATCCTCATTGTGGCATTCCTCATCGTCCTGGGGTATTGTTTCCACTTCACCTTCTTCAACAAAAAGGCTGGAAAAAACTGGAAGGAGAGACTCTCCGGCCCATATACCCTCCTGCCGAGGAAAAAGGACTGGGACGACTTTATCGCCATGGGCAAATGGTTTGTGGATCAGGGCCCTCCCCCCCGGTTCGACCACTGGACCTACTGGGAGAAGTTCGACTTTCTGGCAGTCTTTTGGGGGATGGCCGCCATCGGCATATCCGGCATCATCATGTGGGTGCCGCATATCACCACCAAGTTCCTGCCGGGATGGTGGATCAATATCGCCCGCATCGTCCACTCCGATGAGGCCCTGCTGGCGGTGATCTTCATCTTTACCGTCCACTTCTTCAACACCCACTGGGTACCTACCAAGTGGCCGATGAACTACTGCATCTTCACCGGCAGGATCTACAAATGGGAATTCATCGAGGAAAGACAGATTGAGTACGAACGGCTGAAAAAGAGAGGGGGATTGGAGAAGTTAAAGACAGCGTTCCCCAGCATCTTTGCCAACTTTCTCTCAGGGGCCATAGGAATGAGCGCCCTGATCATCGGATTGCTTTTCGTCATCCTGATTATTTGGGCCGTTATCGGGTGAATGAGACGCTATTGCGCAACAAAAAAGAGAGCCATGGGGAATAAGCAGACCCATGGCTCTCTCGTAATCAGCCCTCGCGTGTATTGACTATTGATGCCCCCCCTCGTTTTCTTCGTATCCCACGATCATGGCCTTGAAATGTTCGAAGAAGGTGTGTCCCAAGGTAGACAGGTAGACATGCATGATGAGAAAGGCAGCAACGACGTAAGCGATGATAATATGGAATGCGTCGAGGACCCGTACCCCCCCCAGTTCTGCTATGATAGAATGGAATCTTTCCAGATCCCACAAGAGGACACCCGTCACTATCTGCAGGGGGACGAGGACGAACATGACGCCGAAGTAGGTGATCTTCTGCAGGGAGTTAAATTTGGCCTCTGGTGTAGGAGCAAAAGGAGCCGGGTCGCCGAAGAAGATGCGGGCAAAGTAGTAGGCGGATTGCGTGGGGATGCCGACGCTAAAATCCTCAGGCGCAGGGATATATTGCCTGAGCAGCTGCCGTGTGACCGCATAGTAACCAAACCAGAGCAGATAATCAAACAACACGGTGAAACCGAGGATGTTGTGGATATTCACTGCTCGTTTGAAGGTCCCAAACCACGTGATCAAATCGGGAAACCGCAA
>CAZMFG010000153.1:0-3987 GCA_964565525.1 uncultured Thermodesulfobacteriota bacterium | reverse complement strand
TCCTGACGGGTGGTGAAGATAGTGATGGCCCCGGTGCCGTCCTCCAGGGGAAACGCCACCTCCGCCCCCACGCTCTTGCCGATCCAATTTTTCTGCATGGTGATGACCCGCTCCGGCCAGCCGGAGAGTCTATCGCAGTACTCCAGCAACTCCTCGGCATAGGCGGTGATCTTAAAAAACCAACCTTCAAGTTCTTTTTTATCAACCTCGCCGTGGCACCTCCAGCAGGTCCCCCCTTCCACCTGTTCGTTGGCCAGGACCGTTTGGCACGCCGGGCACCAGTTGACGAGGGACTTTTTCCGGTAGACCAACCCCCGCTCGTACATGCGGATGAAGATCAACTGCTCCCATCGGTAGTAGTCCCTATCACAGGTGGCCAGCTCTCGGTCCCAATCGTAGCTGAAGCCCATGCGTTTGAGCTGTGATCTCATATAGGAGATGTTGTCATGGGTCCACCGGGCGGGGTGGATGTTGTGTTCCAGGGCGGCGTTTTCCGCAGGCATCCCGAAGGCATCCCACCCCATGGGGTGTAAGACGCTGTACCCTTGCATCTGCTTATAGCGGGCCACCACGTCCCCGATGGAGTAATTCCGGATGTGCCCCATGTGGAGCTTGCCCGAGGGGTAAGGGAACATCTCAAGGAGATAGTATTTCTCCCGCTTCGGATCCTCGGCGGCCCGAAAGAGCTTCTCCCCTTCCCACCAGCGCTGCCAGCGCTCTTCTATCCCCTCGGGGTCGTATCGTTCCTTCATCGCCCCAACAACTTCCTGATCCTGAGCCTCAAGGCGTTGAGCCTGATGAAGCCCTCGGCGTCCTGGTGCCGATAGACCTCATCTTCCTCGAAGGTGGCAAAGCCGCTGTGGTAGAGGGATTTCGCCGATTTTCGGCCCACCACCATGCAATTCCCCTTGTATAACTTCAGCCTCACGGTCCCGGTGACGTCGCGCTGGGTTTCCTCCACGATCGTCCGCATCAGGTCCATCTCCGGTGAGTACCAGTAGCCGTAATAGACGAGCTCCGCTATCTTGGGCATGAGAGAATCGCGCAGGTGCATCACCTCGCGGTCCAGGGTGATGGATTCCAGGGCCCGGTGTGCGCAGTGGAGGATGGTGCCTCCCGGGGTTTCATAGACCCCCCGGGACTTCATCCCCACATACCTGTTTTCCACCATGTCCACCCTGCCGATGCCGTGTGCCCCCCCCACTTCATTGAGCCGAACCAATAGTTGTGCCGGAGAGTGCTTCTTCCCATCGACGCGGACCGGGACGCCTTCGGCAAAATCGATCTCGCAGTACAGGGGTGTGTCCGGGGCCTTTTCTGGAGCGGTGGTGAGCACAAACATCTTGTCATCGGGCTCCTGCCACGGGTCCTCCAAAATACCCCCTTCGAAACTGATGTGCAAGAGGTTTCTGTCGCTGCTGTAGGGTTTGGCGGGGGTGACGGGGACGGGGATGCCGTGGTTTTGTGCATAGCGGATGAGGGCCTCTCGGGAACGGAACTCCCACTCACGCCAGGGGGCGATGATGCGGATGTGGGGGTCGAAGTGGTAGTAGGTGAGTTCAAAGCGCACCTGGTCGTTCCCCTTGCCCGTGGCGCCGTGGGCCACGGCATCGGCCTTTTCCGTGCGCGCCACCTCCATCTGCCCTTTGGCGATGAGGGGGCGGGCGATGGAGGTCCCCAGCAGGTAACCGCTTTCATAGACGGCGTTGGCCTTGACGAGGGGAAAGACGAAGTCCCGGACGAATTCCTCCTTCAGGTCCTCGACATATACCGCGCTCGCCCCGGCGGCAGAGGCCTTTTGGCGCACCTCTTCCACCTCCGCACCCTGACCGATGTCGGCGCAAAAGGCGATCACCGCGCAGTCATATACTTCCTGTAGCCACGTCAGGATGACCGAGGTATCCAGTCCGCCCGAATAGGCCAATACGATCTTTTTGACGTCCGTGCTCATGGCGCTACCCTGTTCCCATCAAGAGGGCCAAGACGGCCTTTTGTACATGGAGGCGGTTCTCCGCCTGGTCGAAGACCACGGAGTGTGGTCCGTCCATCACCTCGTCGGTGATCTCCTCACCCCGGTGGGCGGGAAGACAGTGCATCACTATCACATCCGCCTGGGCACCCCGGATGAGTTCTGCATTGACTTGATAGCCTTTGAAGGCCTTGATCCTCTCTGCGCGCTCCCCTTCCTGCCCCATGCTGGCCCAGACATCGGTGTTGATCACGTGTGCCCCCTCCACTGCCTCTTTCGGATCGTAGGTGAGGATGGTCCGGGAGGATCCCTCTCCTTGCGCCCGGGAGAGTATTTTCTCATCGGGTTCATACCCCCTTGGGCAGGCGAGCCAGAGATCGAAGCCGAGCCTCAGGGCCCCATTGATCCAGGAATTGGCCACATTGTTGCCGTCCCCCACATAGGCCACCTTCAGGCCGTCGTAGTCCCCCCGGTGTTCCTCTATGGTGAAGATGTCGCTCAGGATCTGGCAGGGGTGCAGTTGGTCGCTCAAGCCGTTGATCACCGGGATTGAGGCGAAGCGGGCCATATCCTCCACCCGCTCTTGGGCGAATGTCCGGATCATGATGCCGTCCGCGTACCTGGACAGGACGCGGGCCGTATCCGCAATGGCCTCCCCCCGGCCCAAGTGGGTATCCTGGGGGTTCAAGAAGAGGGCGTGCCCCCCCAGTTGGTACATCCCCACCTCGAAGGAGACCCTGGTCCTGGTCGAGGGCTTCTCGAAGACCATGGCGAGGGTCCGCCCCTCCAGGGGGTGGTACGGGGGGCCCTTGTGGTGCATCTCCTTGAGCTCCCGTGCCTTCTGGAGGATGGCCTCGATCTCCTCCCGCGTGAGGTCATATATGCTGATCAGGTCTTTTTTCATCGCTCTGAAAATACCGCATCCAGGGCTGCGAGCAAGCGGTCGATCTCTCCCTTCGTCACGATGAGGGGGGGGAGAAAGCGCAGGACCCTGTCTGTGGTACAGTTGATGAGGACGCCCCGCTCCATGCAGCGCTCCACTATCCCCTTCCCCTCAAACGCCAATTCACACCCGACAATAAGCCCCTTGCCCCGTACGTCTTTAATAAAAGCGTATCGCCCCTTCAGGTCCCGGAGCCCTGCGAGCAGGTATTCGCCCTGCTGCCGACAGTTCTCCAGGACGCCGTCCCCCACGAGGGTGTCGACGACGCAGCAGCCCACGGCGGTGGCCAGGGGGTTGCCGCCGAAGGTGGTACCGTGGCTCCCCGGGGAGAAGGCCTGTCCTACCTCCTCCGTGGTCACCACGGCGCCGATGGGGACCCCGTTGGCCAGGGACTTGGCCAGGGTCATGATGTGGGGGGAGACGTCATCGTGCTGGTAGGCGAAGAGCATACCGGTCCTCCCCATCCCCACCTGGACTTCATCGTAGATCAAGAGGGTGCCGGTCCGGTCACAGAGCTCCCTCAGGCCCTTGAGATAGCCGGGGGAGGGGAGGTTCACTCCTCCTTCGCCCTGAATGGGCTCCACCATCACGGCGCAGGTCTGGGGCCCGATGGCACGGGCGACGGCGTCGAGGTCGTCAAAGGGCGCATAGTGGAAACCCGGCAACAGGGGCTCAAACCCCTTACGAAGCCTTTCCTGCCCGGTGGCGCTCAATGCCCCCATGGTCCTCCCGTGAAAGGAGTTTTCCATCGTTATAATCTCGTAGCGCTCAGGGCCGGAGCGCTCGGTGGCGTATTTTCGGGCCAGCTTGATGGCCCCCTCAGCGGCCTCGGCCCCGCTGTTGCAGAAGAAGACCCGTTCACCAAAGGAATGTTCGCAGAGGCGGCGGGCCAGCTCCACCTGCGGCCCGATGTAATAGAAGTTAGAACAGTGGATGAGCTGGTGGGCCTGTTCCGTCAAGGCCTGGACCACCCGGGGGTGGCAATGCCCCAGGTTGCAGACCGCAATCCCTCCTACAAAATCGAGGTACTCCTTGCCGTTGCTGTCCCATACCCTCATTCCTTCGCCCCGCACGA
>CAZMFG010000152.1:0-4156 GCA_964565525.1 uncultured Thermodesulfobacteriota bacterium | reverse complement strand
GTAGAATCAATGCCTCCACTTAGCAATACTCCTAGCGGGACGTCACTGATAAGGCGCATCTTGACTCCACGACAGAATTCACCCCAAATCAGCTCGCAGATTTCCTCTTCATCCAGCCTCCCCTCGAAGCGATCGGTCAGATCAAGGTCCCAATAGCGTTCACAACGGAGGTCTCCATTTTGATAAACGACTTGGTGACCCGGTGGTATTTTTCTGATATCTTTGTAGATGCAGTAAGGAGCGGGGATGAAGTCGTAACTCAAATAGTGGCTTAGACCTTGGGGGTCAAGCCTCCCCTCTATCCAGGGAAGTTGTAAGAGTGCCTTCGGTTCAGAGGCAAATGCTATATCTTTTCCATTATAAGCATAGTAAAGAGGTTTGATACCTATTCTGTCCCTGGCGAGAAACAACTTCCTCTTCTTCCCATCCCAAATGGCAAAGGCAAACATCCCATTGAGCCGCTCCAGCAACTGCTCCCCCATCTCTTCATAGAGATGAACCAATACCTCTGTATCCGTCTTGGTGTAAAACCTATGGCCCTTCTCCTCTAAATCCTTCTTTATCTCTGGAAAGTTATATATCTCACCATTAAATACTACATAAATACTTTCATCTTCATTGTGGATGGGCTGTTTCCCGGTATCGAGATCGATGATGCTCAGCCTCCGATGTCCCAGGGCAACGCCCGCATCGGTATAATACCCCTCATCATCAGGCCCTCTGTGTTGTAGGGCCGTAGTCATCTTTTTCAGGACGTCACGGTCCACCGGTCTCTCATCGGAAAAACAAAACCCGCAAATGCCACACATGACCTTATAGTAAGACTTCCTCCTTATCTCGTGAGTGGGTTATAGTAAAGGTCTTCTGAGAATAAGGTATAAAGGCTTCCTGCAGGAACATGCATTCGTTCAGTCGGATCATCAAGGTAGTATATCTTATATCGGTCGATATCTAAAAAATTGATGGGTGAGGAGACATGATCATTCTTTGCCCATACAGCGAACTTTTTATATCGGGAAAGATACTCGCGCAGGTCTCCAGGGTCCTTTTTGGCATGTACCTCCAGATCATGTTCACCCCTTAAAATCATATCGTGGATCTCAAGAACCGAAAGGGGAGTACCTTCTTTACTGATGTAAAGCTCATACAATGGATCCAACATGACCCACCTTGAAAGCTCCGGCGACCAGACCTCTGTCACCTCATGTCCCTTAACCGTTATATACCTGGCCTTGTAGCCCAAACTTTGCAAACATTGTACCATTACAAAACAGTATTGGGCGCAAAACCCTCCTGTCTCTCCCGCCCGTATCTTATCCAATATGGCCATCGCATCAATCGGTGGGTAGGGATCTGGTCTCCCAGGAGCCACTGAGCTCTGACCCACTTCATCAATCGGAGAAATACCTCCATATCTGTTTTCGCCCCAGCAATAAGCTGATCCAGCTTCTCCCTCTTTCGAAGGGGCGTTAGGACTTTCTCATTATCAAAGGTGAAATGAAACCTTGGATGGTGACGTACCTTTTCAGGCGGCACAAAAAGGGGAACCTTAATAGGATCGCCCTTTTCTCTTTTTGTTTCTTGTGCCTTAAATCCCCCATATTTTGATTGTGGAACTCTTTTCCCCACATCATAGGCGATAAAAAGACTGATAACATACACGAAAGATACAATGACGACCCACAAAATCCATGTGGGTATATTTAATTCAAAGAACTTTCTACTCTTATCTCGCCATTTTGCCATGTTGTAAAATTCTAAAAAGCTCGCTTATTCAAAATTCATCATAGACTTAACGACATAGATCGGCTTCCCCTGGGACTCGTGGTAGGTGCGGATGATGATTTCTGCAATGAGACCCAACAGAATAAACATAACCCCCATAGTGATGAAGAGAAAGGAAATCAAGATCATGGGGCTGATCCAAACCCCTCCCCAAACGATCCTTCGCAAAAGGACAAACAACCCTGTTAAGCCCCCCAGAACAAGCAATAACATCCCTGCCCCACCGAAGAGGCGAATGGGCTTAGTGGAATAGCGCTGTAAGAACAATATGGTGATAAGATCCAAGATTATGCTGCTGGTTCGGGAAAGACCGTATTTGGATCTCCCATGCTTTCGGGGGTGATGTGCTACCTCCAACTCTGTAATGCTCGCCCCCACCCATGAAGCATAAGCAGGGATAAAGCGATGCATCTCGCCGTAGAGGCGCACATCCTTCAAGATCTCCTGCCGGTACGCCTTGAGGGTGCAGCCATAGTCATGCAGTTTGACCCTGGTCAACCAGGAGATCAATTTGTTAGCCACTGCTGAAGGAAACTTTTTATTGAGAAAGGGGTCTTTTCGGTTTTTTCTCCAGCCGCTGACCACATCGTAGCCCTGTTTTATCTTCTCTAAAAGTCGGGGGATGTCTCGGGGATCGTTCTGCCCATCACCATCCATGGTGACAATAATCTCACCCAGCGCATGCTCAACTCCGGCAGCAATGGCAGCTGTCTGCCCAAAGTTTTTGCGAAATTGAATGAGTTTGACTCTTTTATCATCCTTGGCCAATCCTTGCAGTACCTCGTTACTGGCATCATCGCTGCCATCGTCGATGAAAATGACTTCGTAACCCGTTCCTATACCTCCTAGAACGGTCTTGAGCTCCCTATAGAGGGGGGCGATATTCTGCTCCTCATTGAAAATAGGGATTACTACGGAAATTACGTTCAATCCATGTCCCCTCTCTGTATCCGTTCTATCCATTGCTCCTCCTGGGAGGCCAATGCCTTCGCTCCCATCTGGAGATAGAGAGACCTCAATAATTGATGGTATTCTTCATTCAGGGGATATAACTGGGAGGCCTTTTTGATCTCCTCCACGCCTTTTTCCCGTTCTCCAGAGATCAAGTATATCATACCTAAATCAAAATGGTAGTAGTGACGCCAGGGGCTCAGGCGTATGGCCTCTTGCACCTCAACAACGCCCTCCTGTTGGCGGGAGAGTTTCTGAGCGAGTAATACCCCATAACGGTGATGGTATTCACTATTATGAGGATCCAGGCGTATGGCCTTTTGGAGCTCCCCTGCAGCCCCTTGTGCGAAATAGGAACCTGATTCGAGGAGGTTCTCTGCCCTCTGAAAATGCCTTTGCCCGTAAAAGGGGCAGAGCAAGAGAAGGGAAGCCGTTATTGCCCCCATGAACCCTACTGCTGTGAAAAGCGGTCTTCTGTTTTTCTTTACTGTTATTTTATAAACCTTATCCTTCTTCTGAGCACCAACGGCCAAGGCCAAGACGGCAAACCCCGCCAGCGTCACGCTGGGCAGGTAGAACTCAAAATCGAAGGCATGGTGAATAAAAAAGGCCATGCCCGCTATCATCAGGGACCCTGTCCAGATCCTTGATGCTCTATCTTTTGATTTCCGAAAGACGTATAGCGTGCGCCAGAGCCACCAGCAGGCAAACCACAAGAAAACTACTGTGCCGATAATCCCCATCTCCACTCCTAACTGGAGATAGGTGTTGTGGGAGTGGTGAATGACATTTACACCGATCTTTTGGTAGGAGGTATAGATGAAACCAAAGGTATGCAGACCCTTCCCTAGCAAGGGGTTATCCCTGATTATCTCTATCGTAGTGCCCCAGTTTAAGACCCTGAGCACCATGGGATTGTTTGCGATGGAGGCAAACGGGTTATCCGGCCTCGTAAGGCTCAGCCCGGCAAAGATCAAGGCCAACACTAAAAGCACACCGCCGAAGGAGACAATCAGATATCGAGTTTTCACTCTCTTTATATATCCAAAATATATAAAGGCAAAACACCCGCAGGCGAGGATCAGAGAGAGCCACCCGCTGAAGGACTTGGTCAAATAAAGGACGAAGATCTGCAAACCCATCGCTAGCCCAAAAAGATATCTCATCCACCCTTTGCGGGCTAGGAGACAAGCCGTACTCAGCGGGATACTTATGCCCAAAAAGGCGGCGAAATGGCTGGGTAGTAAAAAGGTAGCAAATACCCGACCTCCTTCCAGGCGCCCGATGATCTCCTCTTTGAGGGGGGATGGATAAGAAAGCCCTGTTTCCCCTATCTTGCCGATAAGATCATGAAAGCCCCAAAAGTACTGATAAAGGCCATAGAGAGAAGTCAGGAAGCCCAGGATAACGACTGCCAAGG
>CAZMFG010000151.1:0-4439 GCA_964565525.1 uncultured Thermodesulfobacteriota bacterium | reverse complement strand
TAGCATGCGGGATATAAAATTGCAAATTCTCGTCGTGCAGAGTGTTACCGGGGTATAGGTATGGTGCTCAAGAGGGAAGAGAAGGTGGTGGGGGTATCGGGTTATTCAGGTTAACCCAGCAGGGGGTTGTGGCGGATGATGGTCTCGTCCCGCTGCGCCCCTACCGATACGATATGGAGCGGGGTGTGGGTCAACTCCTCCAGCCGCGCCACATAGCGTTGGGCAGCAGGGGGGAGCTGGGAGACCTTCTTGGCCGCAGTGATCTCCTCCTGCCACCCTTCCAGCTCTTCATAGACGGGTTCACAGCGGGCCACTGCTTCAGCGCCGGCGGGAAAATCGGTTATGACGTCGTCTCCCACCCGATAGGCGGTGCACACCTTGATGGTTTCGAGCCCGGTGAGGGTATCCAATTTGGTGACGGCCAGTCCGCCGAGGCCGTTCACCCTGACCGCATGCCTCACCACGACGGCGTCGAACCAGCCGCATCTGCGCGGCCTGCCGGTCGTGGCCCCGTATTCCCCACCCCGTTCACGGAGCATTGCACCTGTTTCGTCGGAGAGCTCGGTGGGGAAGGGGCCCCCTCCCACTCTGGTGGTATAGGCCTTCGTTACCCCTACGACTTCGTCGATCTGCGTCGGTCCGATACCGGAACCGGCACAGGCGTTGCCGGCCACGGTATTGGAGGAGGTGACATAGGGATAGGTGCCATGATCCACGTCGAGGAGCGTTCCCTGCGCACCTTCAAAGAGGACCTTCTTCCCCTCCTGGATCTGTTGGGAGATAAAGACGGATGTGTTGGTGACATACTTCCGTAACCTCTCCCCGTACCGCATGTATTCCTGATAGAGGGGCTCCAGCTCCAACCCCTTTTCCGCCAAGACATGGGTGAGGTAGTAATTCTTCTGGGCCAGGTTTTCCTCCAGCTTACCCCGGAAGACCGCTTCGTCGGTGAGATCGATGAACCGGATACCGTCCCGGGAGACCCTGTCCTCATAGGCAGGGCCGATCCCCATCCCCGTGGTCCCGATCTTGCCTGAGCGGATGCGTTCCCTGCCGCTGTCGATCTGCTTGTGGTAGGGAAAAATGAGGTGGGCCTCCTCGCTGAGGAGGAACTGGGAGTCGTCCTGCAGATATCCTTTTTCCTTTACGTTGTCAATCTCTTCAATGAGGACTTGTGGATCAACCACCACGCCGTTGCCGATGATACACCGTTTTCCTTGATGGAGGATGCCCGAGGGAATGAGGTGAAAGACGAATTTCTCCCCTTTGACCACGAGGGTGTGACCGGCGTTATTCCCACCCTGAAAGCGGACGATCACGTCGGCGTGCTCGGCCAACAGGTCTATGATCTTTCCCTTCCCCTCATCACCCCACTGTGTTCCTACCACGATGACACAGGCCATAGTATCCCCCTTAGGGTTGAATGAGTTGTACGGAATTCACGTGCGGGAGACGCTTGAGCTCGTCCAGTATCTCTGTGGAAGGGATGGTGTCGAGTTGGAGTATACAGAGGGATTTGCCGCCTTTTGTGTCTCGGCCGAACTGCATGTTTCCTATATTGATTTCCCTGTTCCCGAGGGTAGCCCCTATGTTCCCGATGACCCCCGGTTTATCGAGGGAATCGACCAACAAGATGTTCCCTTCGGGGATGGCTTCCACAAAATACTCATTGATCATTACCAGTCGGGGTTCTTTATTGCCGAACAGGGTGCCTGCCACTTGATGGGTTTTTCCACCCGCCTTCGCCCTGAGGGTAATGAGGCTGGTGAAGTCGGCCTCCTCCGTCATCTTGGACTCTCGAAAGGTGATGCCTCGTTCCTTGGCGATAAGGGGGGCGTTGACGTCGTTGACGTGTTCGTCCATGTAGGCCTTGAGGACCCCTACCAGGATGGCCGAGGAGATAGGGGCCACTTCGTACGTGGTCACTTCCCCCTGATACTCGATGTTGAGGTCCTTGATGGGGAAGGGGCACGTCTGGGCGAAGAACCCCCCCATCTTCTGGCCGAGATTGAGATAGGGACCCAAGGTGGTCATAACCTGGGCATCCACCGAGTGGACGTTGACGGCGTTTCTGACCGTCCCCTCGGTCAGATAGGCGACCATCTGGTGGGCGATGGCGATGGCCACGTTCTCCTGCGCCTCGCTCGTGGCGGCACCGAGGTGGGGGGTGCACACGATGTTCTCCACCCCCAAGAGGGGATTGTCAGGAGGGGTCGGCTCTTTGGTAAATACATCCACCGCCGCCGCCCTGACCTTACCGCTGCAACAGGCGTCCGCCAGGGCCTGTTCATCAACAATCCCCCCGCGGGCGCAGTTGATGATCATCACCCCGTCCTTCATCTTGCTGATGGCTGCGGCGTTAATCAGGTTCGTCGTCTCTTTGCTCTTGGGGACATGAATGGTGATGATATCGGCATTGGCCAAGAGGTCGTCCAGTGAGACCAACTCTATTCCCTTCTGGGCGGCCACATCAGGGGAGACAAAGGGGTCATAGGCGATGACCCGCATCTTGAGCCCCAGGCCACGATCAGCCACAATCCCCCCGATGTTCCCGATGCCGATAACCCCCAAGGTCTTGCCGAAGACCTCCATCCCTATAAAGCGCTTCTTTTCCCATTTTTTATCCCACATGGTAACGGCGGCCTGCGGGACACTGCGGGCGATGGAGAACATCATGGCGATGGTATGCTCCGCTGCCGCCATGGAGTTCCCCCCCGGCGTATTCATGACTACGATCCCTTTTTTGGTGGCCGCCGCCACATCGATATTGTCCACACCAACACCCGCCCTGCCGATCACCTTGAGGTTAGTGGCCGCGTCGATGATATCGGCGGTTACTGTGGTGGCGCTGCGCACCACCAGGCCGTCATACTCCCCGATTATCTTGCTGAGCTCCTCGGGTGAGAGGCCTGTTTTGATGTCGACCTCTATCCCCTGTGCCTTCTGTAAGATCTCCACCCCCTGGGGTGAGAGGTTGTCGCTCACCAGCACCTTCATCTCGTATCCCCCTTGTTACTTGGATCCTAATATCTCTTCAGCCGCCTTTACCCCTGTTCCCAGTTCAACGGGGTACCCCATATCCTTGAGGACCAGTTCCAGGGCGCTGATCGCCTGGATGATGTCCAGTTCTTGAAAATAACCGATATGGGCGATACGGATGATCTTTCCCTTGAGGTGAGACTGTCCCCCGGCGATGATGAGGCCGTACATATCCTCGAAATTCTTCTTGAGCTTCTTGCCGTCGACCCCTTCAGGGGCCTTGATGGCGGTGAGGGCGTTGCTCGGTGCTGTCGGGGCGAGAAGCTCCAAACCGAGGGCCTTGGCCGCCTCCCTGGTCGCATGGGCGAGCTTTGCGTGCCGCTTGAAGCAGTTTTCCAGACCCTCCTCTTTGAACATCCGGAGGGCCTCCCGCAGCCCCACCACCAAGGATATGGCCGGGGTAAACTGGCTTTGGCCCTTCTGCGCCGAAGCCAATTCCTTCTTGAGATTGAAGTAGAATTTGGGGAGTTTGGCTTGTTCCGTAAACCCCCACGCCTTTTCGCTCAGTGCCACAAAGGCCAGCCCCGGAGGGAGCATAAAGGCCTTCTGCGAACCGCTGACCACCACATCGAGCCCCCACTCATCCATGGGGAGTTCGAACACCCCCAGGCCGGAGATGGCGTCCACCACCAGGATGGTTCCGTCGCGTTTCTTGACGATTGCGGCGATCGCTTTGATGGGGTGCATCACGCCGGTGGAGGTCTCACTGGCCTGCACGAGGACCGCCTTGATGGAGGGGTTGGCGTCGAGGGTCTTCTCAATCGCGGCGGGGTCCACCGCCTCCCCCCAGGTGACGTCGATGGGAGTGACCTTTACGCCATAGGCCTCGCAGATCTCCGCCCACCGCTCGCCGAATTTTCCTCCCCTCACCACCAAGGCCTCGTCGCCGGGGGAGAGGGTATTGCACACCGCCCCCTCCATGGCGCCGGTCCCTGAAGAGGTGAGTACCAGGACCTCTTGTTTTGTCTGGAAGACGTACTTGAGTCCCTCCCTGATCTCCTGGAAGAGCTCTTCATAGGCGGGGTCCCGATGGTGCATCACCGGTCCGGCCATGGCGAGCAGAATCCGTTCGGGGACCGGGGTGGGCCCTGGTGAAAAGAGTTGTTTCTTGATCATAGGTTCCCTCCTTCACAGATCAAGATACTTTCGCTCCCCAAGCATTGCATTCTATGTAAGGTGGGCGGCAATGTCAAGGTCTTTGGGGTTGACAGCTATGAAGGGGGTATGCTATAGAGGTGGTGACAACTGAATATCACGTATGATGTGGGTGCCGCAAAGGCCTGAGAGGGAATCCCGTTCAAGACGGGAGCGGTCCCGCCGCTGTAACCGGGGACGAAACCCGCAGGAGCCACTGTCCCGGCCAACCGGGATGGGAAGGCGCGGGGAGTAGGGAGATCCGG
>CAZMFG010000150.1:0-4754 GCA_964565525.1 uncultured Thermodesulfobacteriota bacterium | reverse complement strand
ACGGAGCCTCCTATGAGGCCCGGCAAAATGAGGCCGAACATCGTGACAAAAGGCAGCAACGCATTGCGCAGGGCGTGCTTGTAGTGAACTTGTTCAGAAGGGAGGCCCTTGGCCCTCGCGGTTCGTACGTAGTCCTGGCTTTCCACCTCCAGCATCTGACTGCGAACATATCTGGAGAGCACCGCAATACCCACGGTAGCCCCCAACACGGACGGAAGCAGCAGATGCCACACCCGGTCCATGATGGTGCGAAGCACAGAAACATCCCCAAATCCAAAGGTCTTCATGCCGATTACCGGCACATGGAACGTGTTGACGACCAGGAGGATAAGGATATACGCAAAAAAGAAACCTGGAATAGAATATAAGAGGTACGAGACAAAGGTGGCTGAGCGGTCATACACGCCACCTCGGGCAATGGCTGAACGGATCCCGATGGGGAAGGCAAGGGTCCACGTCAGTATGGTACCCACAATAAAGAGGGGGAGACTGTTGAGGAATCGCTCCCCTATCTTTTTCAGTACCGGCTCATTGTCCTTCCAGGATACGGTCTTGCCGGTGAATAGATCACGATAGAAGTACACGAATTGGACGTGGAGCGGTTTGTCCAGATGAAAGGCCTCGCGAAACCGTTCTACCATCTCCGGCGTGAACTTGGGATTCAAGGGATCCACCTGGCTCGGCTCGCCCGGAGCCAGGTGAATGATCAAAAACGAGATCACCATGACGAAAAACAGGGTGATGATCTTTTGGATGACGCTCCGGCCGATGAATGACAGCATTGTTAGCCCTCTGCACTGAACACAGGCGCTACAGGAAGCTTTATCCACTTGTTGAAGTGGAAGATATAGTTCCCCGTTTTTGTGGGCGTGATCTTTTTGTAGACCACATTCCCCTCGGCATCGGTCTCCTTTATCACAATCCGCTTGTCCAGGACGGCCGTCCACGTGCGTACATAGAGAAAGGTATAGGGCTGCTCCCTGGCAATGATCTCGTGGAGCCGGTGGCAGTAGGCCACTTGTTGCTCATGATCGTATTCCTGCCTGATCTTGATGATCAAATAATCTGCTTGGGGATCTGTAAAGCCCACAAAATTGAGCTGATAGGGATTGGTCTGGCTCGAATGCCATATCTGATATAGGTCAGGGTCAATACCCATCTGCCAGCCTAGAATAACGGCATCAAAATCTGCTTTGTCCACTCGTTCTTGAATGAACACAGCCCATTCTAAGACATCAGTGCGGCAGTCAATCCCGATCTGCTTCCAAGCGTCCTGGGCAATGGCTAAGATGTCCCTGCGCTGGTCGTTACCGCTGTTGGTGATGAGGGTGAACTGAAATCGTTTCCCATCTTTTTCAAGCCAGCCTTCCTTGTTACGCCTCCACCCCGCCTCCGCAAGAAGTTTCAAGGCCCCTGCGGGATCATAGGGGATTGGCTTGATGCGGTGATCGTAATAATCGGTCTGTTTTACAAAGGGGCCGGTAATGTGTTCCCCTTGACCGTAGAGGACATATTTAATGATTTTATCCACATCGATGGCCATACCCAGGGCCTTTCGGACCTTGCGGTCGTTGAAGGGTGCTCGGCGCATATTATAGCCAATGTAAGCATAACCAAAAGAGAGGCCGGAAAAATTTTGATATGTCGGATCATGCTTCAGACGTTCAACTTGATGGGGCTGAACGTTATAACTGTCTACCGTGCCTGCGTAGAACTCCATTTCCTGGGTTAGGGGGTCAGGAATAATCCGATAGACATATTGTTGATAATTCGGGGTCCCTTCCCAATAGTCAGCAAAGCGATCCAATATAATGTATTGATCTGATTTCCACTCCTGAAAGACAAAAGGGCCACAGCCAATAGGGTGGCGATTGAAGCTGCTCTGCCGCATAGTGAATTTTTCCGGATTTTTTCCTCGTGCAATCGCCTCCTCTCTCAGGGTCTGATCATCGAGGAGGTGTTCCGGAAGTATCCCTATGCCCCATGTTCCGAGGGCCGGGGAATAGAGCCGTTTGTAACAGATACGCACGGTGAGAGGATCAACCACCTCCACCGACTTGACGGGTTCATAGTCGGCGATTCGAGGGGAGAGATTCTTCGGATCCATGATCGCCTCATAGGTGAACTTCACATCACGGGCGTCGAATAGATGACCGTCATGAAATTTCACGTTGGGACGCAGCCTAAAGACCACAATGGGGTTGTGTTCGATAGCTGGGAGGATCTCTTGTGCATACTCAGCTCTCTTCATCTCCCCGATATCGTGATCAAAACGAAGATAACTACTGCCATCGAAAGAGCTAAAATAGCCCCTGCCGAGAATACCGGAGAGGTTTTGGAAGAGATCCTGGTCTACCTCGTTTAAGACGAACTTGATCCTGGCCGGGGCCGTCACGCTGATCTTGAGCGCTACCACCTCCTTATCTTTCGCTGCTTTTTTCTCACGCTTCGTAACCGTGAATTTTCGGGATGGGATAACGGCGATCTCTCGGATGTTATCCAACGAGGCCTTGACCGTGGCGCTCACCGGCACGGCTCCTGTCTTTGCCCTCTTGAGGAGTTCGACTACCTCTTGAGCCCCTGCCGTTTCCACCTGGGGGATGGCAGCCTTCTCATTGACATAAAAGAAGGCCTCCTCATAGATCTCCCACGATGTGGCCAATCGGCCCCTGAAGCGGAGCTCCTCATCACGGTCGATGAGACCTTCAAATACCATGGATTCGATGTCACTGCTGGCGGAATCTGCGGAGAGGATGGAGTTCAGTATTGCTGCGTCTCCACTGGACGCGGTAATATACTCATTGAGGCGTTGGGGATTTCCCTTGCTCTGCTGTTCATAGGTGGGCACCCAGAAATAGGATTGGAGCAGGAAGATGATAAGCACAATGGGAGCACCTATGAGAATTCTTCGGACGGTCATGGATCTATTCCCTTGTTAGCGAGTGGTGGCAGTCAGGACACCCGCAGTTACCACACTAAAAAGACACCATAAGCAATTCGAAAATGCGTGTCAAATTATTTGACGGCTTTCAGAAGATCATTGTGATCACTAGTATAAATCATTTCATGTGTTATTATAAAGAGCAAATGCTTATCAGAGCGAGGGGTGAGGCATCGGTGGCCTTCCTTTTCTTCTTGACACCGTGGATTATTTACTGGATAATAAAAAATTAACACAATAATTAGGGGCCCATAGCTCAGTTTGGCAGAGCCACCGGCTCATAACCGGAAGGTCCCTGGTTCGATTCCAGGTGGGCCCACTAGGGTATACGGTGTGGATTCTTATGGTATATAAATGGCTGGTACCGGAAAGAAGGGATCGAGGGTATAGGAGTGCACCTTTCATGGTGCACTTTTTTTGTCCTCCTCAGGGAGGTAGGGGGTGAAGGAACAGCTCCAACTGCTCTGGAAGCTTCAGACGCTCGAACTCCAAATAGAGGAGGCTCAAAAGAATAGGGCGACGTACCCGCTGGAGGTGGAGCGGCTGCAAGGGCTCCTTCGGACCCAGGAGGAACAGCAGGAGGCAGAAAAGCGAAGGATAGAAGAACTTGAAAAGGAACGGGTGACGATGGAGGGGGAGTTGGAGTTGGAGAACGAGCGGATCAAGCGTTCCCAACTCAAACTTCTGGAGATCAAGACCAATAAGGAATACCAGGCCCTTCTGCAAGAGATCGAGGGGGGCAAGGAGCGCAACAGTCAGCGGGAGGAAGAGGTCATCGGGATGTTGGAGGAGATCGATCGACTCAAGGCCGACTATGCCGGCTTCCTGGAAAGGGCGCAGAAGGAACGAGTCGAGATCGAGGGTGAAACGGCCACCATACAGGAGCACATGGCCAAGGCGGAGCGGGATATAGCCCACTGGCAGCAGACCAGAGAGGAGATCGTAGGGGAACTGGACCCCGAGCTTATGAAGCGGTATACTACCTTGAAGGAAAGGAGGAATGGGATCGCCGTCGTCAAGGTAAAGAATGAGGGGTGTCAGGGGTGTTACGTCAATATCCCCCCTCAGCTGTATAACGAGGTCCAGAAGAACCGAGAGATTATTGTATGCCCCAATTGTCACCGAATCCTCTATTGGGAGAACAAGGACGGCGATTAACACCTCATGTCCGCTTCGCCGCTACAAGACCCCCCGGGAGAAGGATCGTACAAGCTCATACTCTATACGGATGGTTCCTGTAAGGGGAATCCCGGAGAAGGGGGTGCGGGGGTGATTGTTAAGAATGAGCAGGGGGAGACCATATCACGCATCAAGCGATATTTGGGCCCCGTAACCAACAATATCGCAGAGTATCAGGCCTTGATCTTGGGTCTGCAAGAAGCTCAACGGTTGGGGTCCAAGGATGTAGAGATCTATCTCGACGCCGAATTGGTGGTCAACCAAATCACGGGGGTGTATCGGGTGCGAGACAGGAGACTCAAGGCCTTAGAAGAGGAGGTGAGAAGACTGTTGGGACGCTTCGCTCGCTGGGTGATCAGGCAGATACCGAGAGAGGAAAATCGAGAAGCGGACCGTTTGGCCAGGGAAGCGGTGCGGGACAAGGTAGATCGGGTGGTCGCCGGTCCTACAGGATAGGATCGGAGGAAAGTCCGAGCTCCACAGGGCAGGATGGTCGCTAACGGCGACTGCCCCTCATGAGGGGTAAGGAAAGTGTCACAGAAAGCAGACCGTCTCTTGTCAAGGCCTCGCGCCTCGACAGGGATAAGGGTGAAAGGGTGAGGTAAGAGCTCACCGCCCCGGTGGCGACACCGGG
>CAZMFG010000149.1:1243-4818 GCA_964565525.1 uncultured Thermodesulfobacteriota bacterium | reverse complement strand
GTTGTAGTGCTCCTCCCCTGTCTTGTCGTAGAGGATCCTCTTTTGCATGGCCTCCTGGGCCGCCTCGGGGGTGATCGTTCTCCCCCCGTCCACCGCAGGGACGGTCGTCATGACGGCCAGCTCCAGGGCGTTGAGCGCCGCCCGGGCGTCGCCGTCGGCCAGTGTGGCGAGGAGCTTGAGGACGGAATTGTCTATTATAATCTTATGGTTGCCCAGGCCGCGCTCGCTGTTCGCAAGGGCGCGGCGCATGATCTCCATCAGTTCCTCCGGACCGAGTTGACGGAGGGTGAAGACCTGCACGCGGGAAAGGAGCGGCGAGATCACCTCAAAGGAGGGATTCTCGGTGGTGGCGCCGATGAGGGCGATGGTCCCCTTTTCCACGTGGGGGAGGAAGGCGTCCTGCTGGGCCTTGTTGAAGCGGTGGATCTCGTCCACGAAGAGGATGGTCTTTTTACCATGGTACTGCTGCTGCCCCTCGGCCTCCTTGATCACCTCCCTGATCTCCTTGACCCCGGAGAGGACCGCGCTGAAGGCCAAGAAGTGGGCCCCGGTCCGGCGCGCGATGATCTGGGCCAGGGTGGTCTTGCCCGAGCCCGGGGGGCCCCAGAGGATGACGGACAAGAGCTCCCCCTTCTCGATGGCCTTGCGCAGGACCCGGCCTGTGCCGAGGATGTGCTCCTGGCCGATGAACTCCTCCAGGTCCCGCGGCCGCATGCGGTCGGCCAGCGGGGCGGTGGCGGCGAGTGTTTCCTTGGCCTTTTTGGCGAAGAGTTCCATTTTATACTCTCACACAAAGCCTCAAAGGGCACAGATATTTCTTATATTGTTGCTCTACTTTAATTCTTTGTGTTCTTCGTGTCTCTGTGTGAAACATTGTATTGTCCAGGAGATACATCAATTTTTCCCGCTCCCGGTCTCCCCCCCAACTTATGGGGAGGTATAAAAACTGTTCAACCGCTTCATGGCCTTGAGCTTTTCCGTGCGCCCCACCTGGGCGCTCCAGAGGGCATCTTTCAAGTAATCGATGGAGCAATCGTAGGTCGAGCAATCGACCGGGTAGGGGTGGCCGTCTTTGCCCCCGTGGGCAAAGCTGAACCGCGCCGGGTCCCGGAAGCTCGGTCCCTCCCCATAGATGAGCTCCGCCATCAGGCTGAGGGCACGGACGGTCTTGGGGCCCACTCCCTGCGTCCCCAGGACCCCTGCGAAATCCCGAGGCCCCGTCTCGTAGGTCGCGAGGAGGACCTTGTGGAGGCGCTGGCTGTTCAGGTCCGCGGGGGTGATGTGGTGGCGTTGGGGGAGCTCCAGCTGGGCTATGTGCTTGGCCTCGGCGATGATCCGCGTGGGCTCCTCCTTGAACAGGGCCGCTACCCCATCCCTGTTCCCCCCGCTCTCCTGGGCCACCATGTTGAGGACCTGGGTGCGGGCGTCGCAGCAGATCGCCGCATGGGGCTCACAGCAAAAGTCCTCCATCCCCGCACCGAGCCAGTGATATCTCCTGGCGTAGCGGGTTGCGGGGTTCATCCCCTGTTGGACCACGCACCACTGACCCCCCTGCGTGAAGAAGAAGGCGTGGTGATAGAGCTGGTAGTTGTCCTGCAGGGCGCTGCTGTCCACCTTGGCGCTCATGCGGCTGGCGTAGATGAGGGGGGCGGGATCGGCACAGGATCGATCGCACAACTGCTTGATCTCCTGCGGCGTCTTTCTGGAAGTTTTTCCCTTCCCCCCAGCCACGGAGATCCCGGTCTCGCCTTCCAACCCCCGCAGTCCCTCCTTGAGGGCCCCGCAGACCGTGGTGGTCAGCCCGCTGCTGTGCCAGTCAAAGCCGAGGAGGCACCCAAAGGCCTGGAACCAGAAGGGGTCGGAGAGGCGGCCGAGGATCTCCCCAGGCCCGAACTCGGCGGCCAGGACGCGGGTGATCTCGCGGGCGAGCAGGGTCATCCGCTCGAAGAGCCACCGGGGGGCCTTGCCTGAGTGGAGGGGGAGATTGACGATCCCTCGGCGCATTGCCTTACCCGTTCTTATTACCCGATTACCTTGTAGACGGCGTCACCCTTTCTCACCCGGTCCTTCGCCTTGATCCCCACGTCGTCCCCGATCTTCGCCTCCTCGATGGCCTCGCGGTCTATCTGCATGGAGGTCACCTCCTGGGTCAGGTCGGTGGTGTGCCCCTTGATGTGGATGGTATCGCCGACTTTCAGACCATCCTCCTCCACGCGAAAGGCGACGACCCCGATCTTGGCAAAGTAGTCAAGAACCGTACCGATCCTCTTTTCTTCCATCTCAGTTCCTCCTTCCTGTTATGGTAGCGACAACGATACCCCCTCATGCCCTTCGAACTGCTGATGAGGGGGCTTTCCGCTATCTCTGTGTTTCCTCCTATCGGAGGCCTGCTTATCAGGGATCATCCGCTGCTCGGCGATGCAGGCCAGCACTGCCTCCACCTCGATCGCCTCCAGGCATCGCTGTCGTTCGCAGGTGCGTTGTGTCGCCGGGGTGCAGGGGGCGCAGGGGGCATCCCCCTGGAGCCAGAAGGCCTTTTCGCCTCGGGGGGCCCAGGACAGGGGGTCGGTAGGGCCGAAGAGGGCGAGGGTAGACACCCCGAAGGCCGCTGCCAGGTGGGAGCAGCCGGCGTCGTTGCCGATGAAAAGGCGGGCACGGCTCAGCAGGGCCGCGAGCTTTCGTATGGGCATGTCGCGCACGACCAGGTACGGTATCCCCACCAGGCCTGTCAGGGTCTCCTTCACACACTCCTCGTCGGCCGGACCCTGGATGATGAGGAGTCTTCGAGATTCTCGTTCTTTTATCAGGGCCCTGCCCAGGGCGGCAAAGCGCTCGGGGGGCCAGGCCTTCTTGCGACTCCCCGCCCCGGGGTGCAGGGCGATGATCTCATGCCGGTCCAAACCCCTCTGGCGGAAAAATTCCTCGGCCCACTCTTTTTCTTCTTTACTGAGATAGAGCTTCGGCGTTGCGGAAGAAGGGGCGATGCCCAG
Source organism: uncultured Thermodesulfobacteriota bacterium (assembly GCA_964565525.1). GTDB lineage: Bacteria > Desulfobacterota > B13-G15 > B13-G15 > RBG-16-54-18 > JAFGNJ01. The sequence goes on along the minus strand of CAZMFG010000149.1, from coordinate 1,828 downwards.
GGTCCCCTCTGAATGGGACTCGTACCAGCACTTTAAAGAGGAGAGGTGGTGGTCTATGAGGTGTTGCCTCCCCTGTGGAAAAGGGGGGAGGAGGACTGTCGTTGGTATCCCCGCTTCTCGGAGGTTATGGGCGAGGGCCGTCGATCGGCTGAAGCAGAAGGCGGCATCGAACGTGCCGAAATGCCCCTTCAGCGCTTCGGGGAGGTGCGCACCCTCCAGAAAGAGGGGGGCCATCTCGGCCCTGTTGCAGTCGGTGACGGCATCGGCGTAGGGGTGACCATAGACCAAGGGGAGGGTCCAAGGGTGCCCCATAATCTCTAACCACTGCGGTTGCAGGGCATTCCGCAGGGCCCTGATGGCCGGCAGGGCGAGAATGAGATCACCCATGGCCCCCTGGTGGATGCAGAGGATTCTGCCCCGTACCCCATGCGACTCCTCAATGGACATAGTCCCTCTTTTCTGACTGCCCCCCTGTTCGGCAAAATTATAGATAACCCCCGCCCCTATGTCAATGAGAGAGGCGGTCGGACTGCGGTAAGGATAGCCGGTCCGGGTTCAGATGTGCAGTTCGATGATGTCGCCGTC
>CAZMFG010000149.1:0-1143 GCA_964565525.1 uncultured Thermodesulfobacteriota bacterium | reverse complement strand
CGGTGCACCCGCTGGCCGTCGAACTTTCCCGCTCCCCAGATCCGGGCGTACTGGAGCTTGGCGAAGAAGTCCTTGTGGATCTCCTTGGCCAGGTCGAGGACCGTGCTTCCCTGCTTCACGATCACCGGGTTGCTCAGGTCCGCTTCGTGGCCGGGGCGCTTGGAGTAGACCCGCAGGACGTCCAACAGCGAGAAGAGCCGGCCACGAAGCCCTTCCACGCCGCTCCCTTCTTTGGCGGATATGGCGGTGAGCGGGAATTGCTCTTCATAGAGCTCTTTGAAGATGGCGGCGTTCTCATCCGCCCTTGGCAGGTCCGCTTTGTTTCCCACCATCAGCCATCGCTTGATATACGAGCCGGGCTCGGCATCCTCGTGCGCATCGCCGAAGAGGAAGATCCGCTGCCCACCCAGGAGCTCCCGGATGGTCTCCAGCTCTGATACCGGGTCCTGGCTGAGGTCGAGGACCAGGAGGAGGGCATCGGCGCCCCGCATGATGTTGAAGGCCCAGTGTTCGGTGTGCTCAGCGGCCAGGGGGGGGAGGTCCACCAGCTGGATTTGGACGTTTTCAAAGGGTGCCATCCCGGCCTGGGGCAGCTGGGTGGTGAAGGGGTAGTCACCCACCTCGGGGGCGGCGTTGGTAAGGGCGGCCACGAGTTGGGATTTGCCGGCGTTCGGGCAGCCCACCAGGGCCACCTGACCGGCCCCCTCGCGCTTCACGCTGAACAGGGCGGCCCTGCTCCCCCCCTTTTTGCGCTCCTGTTCATCCCTGAGCTTGGAGAGCCTCTTGCGGAGGCCCGCCCGCAGCTTATCGGTCCCCTTGTGGTGGGGCATGATGGCGAGCATGGCCTCTAGGGCGGCGACCTTTTCAGGGGCGGTCTTGGCCTCTCGAAACCTCTTTTCGGCGTCGAAGTACTGGGGCGGCAGGTTGGTCGGCATCTATGCTCCTCGGCGTCCTCGTTGTGGTCTTTAGCTGAAACCGTACATACAAAAATACCGTTTTCCCCGGCAGGATTCAAGGGTGTACCTGGACATGGGAAACTCTCTGTCGGATCGACAAGGGGCCTCCTATAAGTTTACACTGGGATACTGCTGGGGGTGCAAGGGTAATTGTACCAATTAAAATAATTTTATGTATATTATATTA
>CAZMFG010000148.1:3191-4863 GCA_964565525.1 uncultured Thermodesulfobacteriota bacterium | reverse complement strand
CCCCTGGAACCGCCTTTGAGGATATTCCGGATGATTGGGTCTGCCCGGTGTGTGGGGCGAGCAAGGACCAATTTGAGCCTGAGGAGTAAAAGAGACCTCAGCAGGGGAGATCGGTGGGTGGTCCAAAGGATAAAACAATCGTAAAAGGGAGGGGACCATGGACATCAAGATATTTACTACACCGACATGACCCTACTGTCACAAGGCGAAGGAGTTCCTTGCGCAGCAGGGGGTGAGTTTTGAGGAACGAGACGTCACCAAAGACGCAGAGACCCGAGATGAAATGATCCGGCTCTCGGGCAGGATGGCCGTGCCGGTGATCGTTATCAATGGTGACGTCATCGTGGGCTTTGATCAGAAGACTATCTCAGAAAAATTGCAGGCGAAAGGAGGTTAGCATGAGGACAATGATGGTTTTGGCGATACTCATCACCGTGATCGGCTCCTCCTCTGCCCTGGCAGCCGAACCCAGTCCGGCCACCAGCACGTGCCTGGAATGTCATCGTACAGCCACCCCCGGCGCAGTCGCAGACTGGGAGCGGAGTCGACATGCCCACGTCACCCTCCAGGAAGCACTGGCAAAGCCAGCCCTGGAAAGGAGGACTTCTCTCACCAAGGCACCGAAGGGACGGACAGACGTGGCGATCGGCTGCGCCGAGTGCCACACCATAAATCCGCGCGAGCACAAGGATACCTTTGCACATGAAGGGTATAAGGTCCATGTGGTCGTTACCCCGCAGGACTGCGCAACGTGTCATCCCGTCGAGGTGAAACAGTACGGTCAAAATCTCATGTCCCACGCCTATGGGAACCTCAACAAGAATCCCGTGTACCACGATCTCATGGAGGTCACCAACGGCGTCCCGATCTATGAAAACGGGAAAGTCGCCTATAGAAAGCCCAACGCCCAGACCGATGCCGAATCCTGTAACTATTGCCACGGCACCGTCGTGGGGGTGAAGGGTGCCAAGGCCAAAGATACGGATTTCGGCCAGATGGAGTTCCCAGTCCTGACAGGATGGCCCAATCAGGGGGTGGGGAGGATAAACCCCGACAGCAGTATGGGATCGTGTACTGCCTGCCACGCCAGACACCAGTTCTCCATCCAGATGGCCAGAAAACCCTATACGTGTGCCGAATGTCATAAAGGGCCGGATGTCCCTGCCTATAAGGTCTATGAGGTCAGCAAACACGGCAACATCTTCTCATCCCTGCACGAGGAGTGGGACTTCAACAACGTGCCATGGACGGTGGGGAAGGATTTCAGCGCGCCGACCTGTGCCGCCTGTCACGCCAGTCTCATGGTGAACGAGGACGGCGATGTGGTGGCGGAGCGAACCCACCGGATGAACAACCGTCTCCCCTGGAGGCTCCTCGGCCTCATCTACGCCCACCCCCATCCGAAGTCCCCTGATACCACGGTGATAAAAAACAAGGCCGGCCTCGCCTTGCCCACAGAGCTCACCGGAGAACCGGTGGCCAAATATGTGATCGACGCTCAGGAACAGGCACAGAGACGCAAGGCAATGGAGCGGGTCTGTCTTGCATGCCACCACGAGGGGTGGGTGGAAGGGCAGTGGGCACGCCTTGAGAAAACCATCAGGACCACCAACGAGTCCACCCTGACCGCCACCAAGATCATCCTGGCCGCCTGGGACACGGACCTTGCCGA
>CAZMFG010000148.1:0-3091 GCA_964565525.1 uncultured Thermodesulfobacteriota bacterium | reverse complement strand
TGGCTCTTCTTTGCCAACTCCACCCGTCTTTCCTCGGCCATGGCCGGGGCGGACTACGGCGTCTTTGCCAACGGCCGCTGGTATATGAACAAGAACATTCAAGAGATGATCGACTGGATCGAGTTTAAGGGCCGAGAGACGCAGTGAAAACCTATGAACTGATCATCATAGGAGCGGGACCGGCAGGCATCACCGCCGGCGTCTATGCCGCCCGCAAGCGCATGAATGTTCTGATGATCGCTCTAGACGTCGGCGGCCAGGCATCGTTAAGCTGGGATATCGAGAATTACCTCGGGTACCAATTCATTACCGGCCCGGAGCTTGTCCAGAAATTTAAGGAACACCTTGACCATTTTGACGTGGAGTTAAGGGAAGGCGAGAAGGCGACATCAGTAGAGAAATCGGGCAACACCGTGAACATAACGACAGATAAGGGGGAATATACCGCACAGACGGCAATCGTTGCTTCGGGAAGAAGGCCCAGGAAGCTCGGGGTACAGGGCGAAGATGAATTCAAGAACAAGGGAGTCACGTACTGTGCTACCTGTGACGCCCCGCTCTTCGCCGATATGGATGTCGCCGTCATCGGTGGAGGCAATGCGGCCCTCGATGCCGCGTTACAATTAACAAAGATTGCGAAGAAGATATACCTCATAGAAGTGAAACCCCACTTGACGGCAGACAGGGTAATGATAGAAAAGGCCACGGCGAGCGGCAAGGTAACCTTTTACACCGACACAAAGGTCAAGCGGATCTACGGGGACAACCTTGTCCAGGGCATGGAAATAGAAAAAGGAGATAAGAAAGAGGAGCTATCCGTCGGCGGCATCTTTGTCGAGATAGGCTCGACACCGATATCGGAGTTTGTCAAAGGGGCGAAAAAAAACAAGCGGGGAGAAATCATCGTCAATTGCAGCTGCGAAACCGACATACCCGGAATCTTCGCTGCCGGTGATGTCACCGATGTCTTTGCCAAACAGGTGATCGTGGCCTGTGGCGAAGGGGCAAAGGCGGCTATTGCAGCCTTTGATTACGTGAATAGAACGGCAGGGTAACCAGCGGGATGTACTCCCCGTCATGGGGGGGATAATAAAACTTAAGTAAAAAGGAGAATATCATGACAGAAAGGCTTCAGATTTATAAGTGCGAAGTGTGCGGTAACATCGTTGAGGTCCTTCACGAAGGAGTGGGTGAGCTCGTGTGCTGCGGACAGCCTATGACGCTGCTTGTGGCAAACACCGTGGATGCGGCCAAAGAAAAGCACGTGCCGGTGATAGAAAAGACCGCGGCCGGCGTCACAGTGAAGGTGGGAAGCGCCGCCCACCCCATGGAGGAGAAGCACTACATCGAATGGATCGAGATTATAGCGGACGGCAAGGCCTACCGGCAATTTTTGAAGCCGGGAGACGCGCCCGAGGCCACCTTTGACATCCAGGCGAATAAGATCGAGGCCCGTGAGCACTGTAACATACACGGGCTGTGGAAGGCCTAGGCACGACAGGGCACAACCGATTTCTCTCAAGTTCCACCGTGCCAGGGTGAAGGTTAGGTTCTCGATCCCTCAACAGGACCTCACACGGTGGCCCTCGGGCGCACACTCCAGGTGCGGATTCTGACATCCTTGAGAGGAAAATCGATACAGGTACAGTATGGATGCTGATAAGAAACGCTTCATGAACATCCTCATCGGCGGAGAGGCGGGACAGGGGCTCGTGACGGTCGGTCAGATACTCGCCAAGGGCCTCGTGCGCAGCGGTTATTCCATCTGCGTCACCCAGGACTATCAATCGCGGATCAGGGGGGGGCATAACACCTTCGCCATCAGGGTGGGAGTTGAGGCGGTTAATGCCCCCCAGGAGTCCGTCGATCTGTTGATCGCCCTCACTGCGGAGACCGTGGGGCTTCATAGGGACCAGGTGTCAGCGCATGGACTCATCGTCATCGATGCAGCCCTTGATATCAAAGGCGATGGCACCCTCACGGTACCCTTCAGTCAGATGGCCGCGGATCAGTACACGAATATCGCCGCCCTGGGAGTTTGCTCCGCCCTCCTCGGTCTCGATGAAGGGGTCGTTGCCCAGACAGTGGTCGATTTCTTCGGCAAGGCCCACCCTGACGTTATTGAGGAAAATAGGCGGGTATTAAATGAATCACACCGATGGGCTGTAGGGGAAGGGGTAGCCTTCGAGAAACTATCTCCCCTCACCCGTCCACCGCAGCGGGTGATGATGAACGGGAACGAGGCCATTGCCCTAGGGGCCGTGACAGCGGGGTTGAAATTCTGCGCCTTCTATCCCATGACGCCCGCCACCTCCATCGCCTTGAACCTGGCAGGGTGGGCACACGAGATGGGCTTGGTTGTGGAGCAGGCCGAAGACGAGATCGCGGCCATCAACATGGCCTTAGGGGCTGCCTTTGCCGGGGCGCCGAGCATGGTGGCTACATCCGGCGGCGGCTTCGCCCTCATGATAGAGGGGGTGAGCCTGGCGGCCATGACCGAGACCCCCGTGGTCATCGTCGTGGCCCAGCGTTCGGCACCGGCCACCGGGCTCCCCACCCGAACCGAGCAGGCCGATCTTGAATTTGTCCTGCATGCCGGCCACGGCGAGTTTCCGCGGGCCATCTTCGCACCAGGGTCGATTGAGCAGTGTTTCGAGCTGACACAGAAGGCCTTGCACATAGCCGATCGCTATCAAGGGCCGGTCTTTATCTTGACGGACCAGTTCCTCGCCGATTCCTACCGGGCAGTGGTGCCTTTTGATCTCGATGGGATAACGCCGGTGCAGCCGTGGTCCACAGAAGGGTTGAAGTTCGCTATTCCTTATCGCAGGTTTGCACTTACGGACAGCGGTGTTTCTCCTCGGCTCCTGCCGGGTCTGACACAAAACCTCGTCGTGGCCGACAGCGATGAGCATACCGAGGATGGCCACATAACGGAAGACCTGGGGGTGCGCCAGAAGATGGTTCAGAAGCGCTTCACAAAGGGAGAGGGGATCCGGAGGGAGGTCATCCCCCCTGAACTAAAGGGGCCTGAGCGACCGGACCTCTTGCTGGTAACGTGGGGGTCGAGCAAGGGGGCGGTTGAGGAGGC
>CAZMFG010000147.1:2926-4966 GCA_964565525.1 uncultured Thermodesulfobacteriota bacterium | reverse complement strand
ATCCGTTCACGGATCAGATTACAGCATGGTGAACTTCATTTTTATCGCCCCCAGGACGATCTCATCGCCGTCATTGAGCTCTTGTAATCCCTCCACCGCGGTCTTGTTGACCTTGGTGGGGTTTGTGAGGCTCTTGTTGGCCAAGATATATTTTCTGTTCTTGAAGGTAATCTGCGCATGCTCACCACTGACGGTGGGATCCCCCAGGGTGAGGTCCCCTGCCTCTCTTCCGATCGTATTCTGCTTTTTGAGGATATACTTCTCCCCCTTGCTGGGGCCGTTGAGGACCTCCAGTTGTGCAGGAATGGAAGGGACCTCCACGGTCCGCTCCGGAGCAGGTGCGACCCGCTGCATCTCCTCGGCGGTAACCGGACGGGTGGGCTCGGCACCTTCATAGGCGGACTCCATGGCGACCGGTCTGCGCAGCATATAGACCAAGATCCCTATGAGGATCAGCACGATCACCGCCGCGCCGATGACGATAACGGGCAAGAGATTCCCCCCACCCCTGCTTACTTCCTTCAGGTAGGGTGTCTGGGTCCCCGCCTTCATGGTCACGATACCCTCGACGATGAAGGTCTGCCCGGGTGCCGGAAGCTCGGAGGTCTTAATCTCGATGGTCTCCTCGCTCTCATCCCTGATGGTGTACAAGCCGCTCTTGAGTCCGACCTGCTCGGGGGTTACGTCCACCACTACCCCCTTAATCTTCACCGGCAGATTGTAGTACTTCGAGGGGTTCTGCTTGACCTCACTGATAAATACCACCTCGGCGGCCAACCCCTGTGCGATAAATCCCAGGGTAACCAACAACGCCACACCTACACCAAACCAAACCATCCTCTGTGCCTTCATAGTGTTTCTCCTTTCTCTCAAGAAGTTAGTCAACTCCTATCCCCTCCTTTCCCATATACCTTTTTAGTGCCGCCAAGAGGGCCTCGGCGCTCTTGTAGCGATCGGCAGGCCTCTTGGCCAGCATCTTGAGGACTATCCTTTCAAGGGCAGTCGGTATCTTGCGATTTATCGATCTCGGTTTGGGGGGCGAAGATTCCCGGTGTTTGATGAGGACCTTGAGGGGATCGGCGTCAGCAAAGGGACGCTGGCCGGTGAGCATCTCAAAGAAGACCACCCCCAAGGAATAGAGGTCGGAACGGCCGTCCACCCGCCTGCGGGAGATTTGATCGGGGGACATATAATAGGGTGTCCCCAGGTATGTGCTCCTGGTGCCCACCGTGCCCAGGTATGCGGCATGCGCGACCCCGAAATCCATTAGTACTACCTTGTTGTTCTTGCCCCTTTTGTCGGGGAGCATGATGTTTTCCGGTTTGATATCCCGATGGATAACCCCCTTCGAATGGGCATAACCGAGGGCACGGCATACCTGCGCCACGGTCCGGACCGCCTCCTTAAGGGGCATCTTGCCGTGCGTGTCCAGGTACCCTCGCAGATCGATCCCCGGCAAATACTCCATGGCGATATAGGTGAGGCCGTCCTTTGCCGTTCCGTATTCGTAGATACGGATGATATTGTCATGGAGGAGCTTTTGGCCCAGCTCCGCCTCGCGGCGGAACCGCTCAACAAACCGGTGGTCATTCTGAAACTGATCATAGGGGACCTTTACGACCGCCGTCCCCCCGTTTCTGACGTGGCTTGCCGTGTAGATCGTGGCCATCCCACCGCCGGCGATCTTCTCCAGTATCCGATAATTTCCAAGGACAGCGGTCTTTTTGAGGGTGATACCCTTTACCGGAGTAGGGATCTTCAAGCGCTTGGACGGGATTCTGACCTTTGTGGGCCGCGCAACCCGCTGCGCCGTTCTCGCCACAGGGGTTGGGTGTTTCCTGGTGGGAATGGCCTTGATGATCAACGCCGTAATGATGATCCCGGTGAATATCAAGCCTACCAATATAACCACCCATGGATTAATGAACTCAGAGAGGAGCTCCCGCAAGGGTGGGCTTATGACTTCAGTCACAAGCATGGATGTCCGCCCTGCCCGTGCCAGCGCCACGGGGATGCGTATCGTGCGCCCGCTCTTTATGC
>CAZMFG010000147.1:0-2826 GCA_964565525.1 uncultured Thermodesulfobacteriota bacterium | reverse complement strand
GCGCCCATGTCCGTTCTTGTGTTCTTCTCTTATTTTTTACAAAGGGAATTATACTTTATAATATACTGTATCACATTCTTCACTGTCGGGCAATAAAAAGTCCCCCAGCAGATGAAGAGGGGAGAAGGATGGTCAGTTCATCCTGCCTTGACAGGGTCACCGATTAGTTATAACGTAGACGTAATGTAAAAGGCGTGGAAGATGGACAATTTAGCCGTCATCATCTTGGCCGCAGGGAAGGGGAAACGGATGCGTTCAGGGGTAGTCAAGGTCCTCCACCCCCTGTTGGGGAGACCGATGTTGAGCTACCCATTAGAGGTCTGCCTCGAACACCTGCAGCCGGCAAAGACCGTCGTGGTCGTCGGGCACCAGGCCGAACAGATCCAAAACGCCTTCTCAGACCCCCGCATCACCTTTGCCCAGCAGAACGAACAGCTCGGCACGGGGCACGCCGTGTCGATGACCGAGCCCCTTTTGAAAGATTTCAAAGGGACCATCCTCATCCTCGGCGGCGACACCCCCCTCATCACCCCCCACATCCTCATGGAGATGGTGAAACACCACGAAGATCAAAAAGCGGCACTCACCATCCTGACCGCGCTTCGGGAGGACCCTACGGGTTACGGACGCGTGGTACGGGGACGGGGGGGTGCGGGAAAGATGCACAAGGTGGTGGAGGAAAAGGATGCCACGAACCGGGAACGGGAGATCAAGGAGGTCAATGCGGGGATCTATTGCGTGCAGGCCCCCTTCCTCTTCCAGGCCCTGGGCAAACTGCGATCGGACAACGCCCAGGGGGAGTACTATCTGCCGGACATCATTGAGGTCGCCCACCATACAAAAAAGAAGATCAGCACCTTCTGTGCCCCTGATCCTGTGGAGATCATGGGGATCAACACCAGGGCGGAGCTGGCGCAAGCCGAGGGAATCTTTGCAGAACGGGTGCGGCAGCAGTGGATGGCGGAGGGGGTGACCATCCAGGATACCACGAGCGTCTACATCGAACCGAGCGTGCGCATCGGGAGAGATACCGTCATCTACCCCAATTGCTATCTGCGCGGGGAGACCAGTATCGGCATGAACTGCCGGATCGGCCCGCAGGTAGAGATCTGCGATTCCCAGATCGGGGACCGCGTACAGATCAGATTCTGCACCATGATCACCGAGAGCCGGATCGCGGACGATGCGATCGTGGGCCCCTTCTCCCACCTGCGCCCCCAGAGCCATGTGGAAAAGGGGGCCAAGATCGGCAACTTCGTGGAGGTGAAAAAATCCAGGATCGGCCCGGGGACCAAGGCCAATCATCTTGCCTACATCGGGGACTCCGACGTAGGGTCAGGGGTGAATATCGGAGCGGGGACCATCACGTGCAACTATGATGGCTTTCGCAAACACCGCACCATCATTGAGGACGGGGTCTTCGTGGGGAGTAACACGGCCCTCGTGGCCCCGGTCAAGGTGGGCAAAGATGCCGTGATAGGGGCCGGGACGACCGTTACCAAGGATGTCCCCCCCCACGCCCTGGCGGTGAGCAGGGCCCGGCAGAAGATGATCAAGAAGTGGGTGATGAAGAAGGAAAAAGGGAAAAGTAAAGAAAAGCGAGGATGAGGGGACCATGTGCGGCATAGTCGGCTACGTGGGGGCGCGGGATGCGCTCCCCATCATCCTTGAGGGGTTGAAACGGCTGGAGTATCGGGGGTATGACTCTGCCGGACTGGCGGTGGTGCAAGGGGATGGAACCATCGGGGTGCGGCGGGAAGTGGGGAAACTGATCAGATTGGGGGAACTGGTGGCCGCCGAGCCGGTGAGCGGACGGGTCGGCATCGGTCATACCCGCTGGGCCACCCACGGCGAGCCCAGCCAACGCAACGCCCATCCCCACATCGGCACCACCTGCGAGGTCGCGGTGGTCCACAACGGCATCATCGAGAACTTTCAGACGCTGCGGCGGGAATTGGAGACCGAGGGCCGCCGTTTCTCCTCGGAGACCGACACCGAGGTGGTGGTGCACCTCATTGAGCGATATCTCGCGGACGGTGCCGACCTGGAGTCGGCGGTGCGCCGGACATTGGCTCACGTGCAGGGGGCCAGCGCCTTCGTCTTCCTGTGCAGCCGTGAACCAGACCGTCTCATCGCCGCCCGTCTCGGTAACGCCGGCGGCATCACCGTGGGGGTGGGGGAGGGGGAGATGATCGTCGCCTCCGACATCCCCGCCATCCTCGAGCACACCCGCGACATGATCTTCATCGAGGATCGGCAGGTGGCGGTGGTGACGCGGGATGGGGTAACGGTGACCACGCTGGAAGGCGGGCCCGTGAAAGCACAGGTGCACACCATCCCCTGGGACCCCGTGGCGGCGGCCAAGGAACCGTACCGTCACTTTATGCAGAAGGAGATCTACGAGCAGGGTCGCTCCGTCACCGATACCATCCGGGGCAGGGTCGACTTTGAGACGGGGCGGGTGCGCCTGGAGCATTTGACCCTGACGAAAAAAGAGGCCCAGGCCATAGAGAAGATGATCATTGTTGCGTGCGGCACCTCGGCCTATGCCGGGCTCGTGGGCAAGTTCATCATCGAGTCCTTGGCCCGGGTGCCGGTGGAGGTGGATTACGGCTCCGAGTTCCGTTATCGTGATCCCATCGTCAACGGGAATACCGCCGTGCTGGCCATCACCCAGAGCGGTGAGACCGTGGACACCTTGGCGGCGATGGAGGAGGCGCGAGGCAAGGGCGCGCGGTTATGGACCATCGTCAACTGTATCGGCTCACAGGCGATGCGCATTTCCGACGGCGTCATCCTCATGCACGCCGGCCCGGAGATCGGCGT
>CAZMFG010000146.1:0-4997 GCA_964565525.1 uncultured Thermodesulfobacteriota bacterium | reverse complement strand
TTCTCTATGGCATCCAGAAGGGAATCGAATGATTTTTCAAAGGCGATGACACCGTCCTCCAGGAGTTTTGCGCAGACGGCGTTGATGTCAATGCCGAGTCCCTGAAGGGCATCGATAATCCTTTGGGCCTCATCGGCATCGGCGGTGAGCGCCTCCTTCACCACGCCGTGGTCTAGGAATGCCTCCAAGGTCTTCTCCGGGACGGTGTTGACGGTGTCTTTGGCGATCAATTCAGCCACATACTTGATATCGTTGTAGTCTGGATTTTTCGTGCCGGTAGAGCCCCAGAGGACCCTTTGGATAGGTGTACCTTGTTTTTGCAGCTGTTTAAACTCATCCCCAGAACATATCCGTGCATATTCCCGATAGATCAAATTCGCATTGGCCACTGCCGCCGTGCCCCTCAGGGACTGGGCCTCCTTTTTTCCCTGAAGCTGATCGAGGAGCTTGTCTACGGCGGTATCGACGCGGCTGACAAAGACACTGGCTACCGAACGCACCCGACGCGCGTCACCCTTCACCTGCAGGAGCCTCTGTATTCCCTCGAGGTATGCAGCCGCCGTTTTCCGATATTGCCCCAGGGAGAATATCAGGGTGACGTTCACGTTGTTTCCTGCAGCCAGCAATGCGGTGATCGCATCATAGCCATCATCCGTTGCCGGGACCTTGAACATGACATTGGGCCGATCGACCTTTGCGGCCAATCGCCGGCCTTCCTCGATGGTCTCTGCGGTTTTGTAGGCCAGCTGAGGGTTGATCTCCAGGCTGACATACCCGTCGAGGCCTTCGGTCCGCTCATAGATGGGCCTGAACATATCCGCAGCCGCCTGGATATCCCGCACGGTCACTTCATCATATATCTCAAAGGTGGTCTTTCCCTGACCCTGTAGTTCCCCTATCTGGTCGTCATATTCATCCCCTGATTTTATGGCCTGGTCAAAGATGGTGGGGTTGGAGGTCATGCCCGTTACACCCGATTCTATCAATGCCTTGAGTCTGCCGGTCTCTATTAAGGATCGGCTGATATAATCAAACCAGATACTTTGACCCCAATGTCTCAGTTGCTCAACAGTTGTCTCGGCCATGCGCGCCTCCTCGGTGTGGAAGGATAGTTGGTGTTACGCTTGATGATTTCTTATTAATTGTACCATAGAGTGAATTCAGGATGCCACGATATTTCGGTGAACAAGGGATTACGCCTTCCTCGTCGATCTCCTATTTCAAGAAAACAAGGCTCAACCAGGGGACGTAGGTGATGAGTGCCAAGGCGATCAAGAGTATAAGGATAAAGGGGAGTACGGATTGCACGATCCTCATTAACGGTTTTTCAAATCGCATGCTGGAGATAAATAAGTTGATCCCCACGGGGGGGGTCGAGGCCCCGATATGCAGATTGGCGAGGAAGATGATCCCGAGATGGACCGGGTGGATCCCATAGGCGATGGCGACGGGGGTGATGATGGGTACGACGACGGTCAGGGCAGCGAAGATATCCATGATGCACCCCACGGCAAGGAGAAAGAGGTTGAGCATAATCAGGAAGACGATGGGACTGGTGATGTGGGCCTTGAAGAATTGAAAGACCTTCAAGGGTATTTCCGCATCGATCAGGTAATTGGTCAGGCCGAGGGCAGCGCCGAGGATAATCAGGATCCCCCCCACCAGGACCATGCTCTTGCGCATGATCTGGGGCAGTTCGCGCCATTTGATATCGCGGTAAATGCCCACTTCTATCAGCAGTACATAGACTGCCGTGATGGCAGCGGCCTCACTGACGGCAAAGTATCCGCTGTAGATACCACCGAGTATAATGACAGGGAGGGGGATCTCCCAGATTGATTCTTTGAATGCCCTCCATACCTCCACGCCGTGAAACCGTGTTCGGGGGACATGGGCAGCAACGGCCCTCTGAACGCTGAAGCCGGAGAGTAAGACGACCAGCAGTATGGTGGGCAGGATACCCGCCAGAAAGAGTTGATCGATCCTCACCTTTGCCACAATGGCGTACACGATGAGGGGGAGGCTGGGGGGGAGGAGGAGGCCCATAGTCCCTGAGGTAGTTACCAACCCCAGGGAAAACCGCTCTGGATATTGCCCCCTGAGCAAGGCGGGGAGGAGGATTCCCCCCAAGGCGATGATCGTGAGACCGGTGGCGCCAGTCAATGCGGTAAAGATGGAACAACTGATCAAGGTAATAACTGCCAGTCCGCCAGGAGACCACCCCAGGATTGCATCGTGCAGCCTGATCAATCTCTTGGGTGTTCCACTTTCTGAAAGGAGGTATCCGGCGAAGGTGAAGAGGGGGATGGCCACGAGTATCGGCGTTGTGGCCATCCGGTACATCTCGATGATCATGGCCGATGAATCGATCTGGCTTGAGGAAAAGAGATAGAGGGCCAGACCGGCGATGACAATGAAGATAGGGGTTCCGAACAGCAACAAAAGGACGATGATTACAAAGACGGCCATCTATTTTTTTCCTCGTCCTCGTTTTACTTTTTTATCGGCTTTTATGAGCGTCGAGAGGTCCTGCAGGGAATGGAGCCCAAATCGCAGGGTCATTAATCCAAAGGTTAGGGGGAGGATAATCTGAGGAATCCAGGCGGGAATTCCCAAGAAGGTTATTTCGCCCATGATGGCCTCGTTTCTGACGAATTTCGCAGCGGCGAAGGTCAAGAAGCCGCAGATGAACAGGGAGAACACCTGGGTGATGATTCCGATAATCGCCTTTCCCCGTGGTGGCATCCACGGCGGTATCATGTTAATAGTGATATGTCTCCCCTCCCTCGTAGCTATGGAGGCACCGACAAATCCAACCCAGAGGACCAAATTTCGAACCAGCGGGTCTGCCCAGGAGATACCGGTGGCGAAGATGTTTCTGAGGACGATTTGCAAAAAGGCGACCACAATCATAAGGCTCAACAGGACGCAGATAGAGATCTGCTCCACCCGATCGACCATTGCATCAGCTTGCTCCCAGCGGTTCATCATTTCCTTGCCTTTCGATAGGTTTCGAGGTGGGCGGCGACCTCATCCACGACCTTTTGGGAGAAGGCGTGTCCGATGAGACGGGCCATTGCCGTATCAGACATCCTCTTGAATTCAGCGACTTGGTCCTGGGGGGGGGTCACGAGTGTCACGCCGTGTTGCTCCATCACCTTGATTGCCTCTTCATTCTCTTCTCTGGTTATTGTCTTTAATTGATCCAGGTGTCGTTGGAAGATCTCAATGACGACCTTCTGGGATGATTCCGGCAGTTTTTTGAAGATATCCTTTCTGACCACAATCCCTCCCCCGATATATGATAGGGGGACATCGGTGATATATTTTACCCTGGTGAACCACTGAAGGGCGATGGCCCCTGTTGGTGGCGCATAGACCACCTCCACCAGTCCGGTTTGAAGGCCGATCAGGACATCGGGGAGGGAGAGGGGGATAGCCGCGACACCGACTTCATCAAAGATGGCCTTGGCCAACGGCGAATCGTGCCAGATCCAGACCTTCGCCTTTTTGAGTTCGCTGATACTGGAGATGGGGGTGGTGGACATCATATAGACAAACCCTGCTTCCGACCACCCTAAGAGGACGTATCCATGGTCCTCAAATCCCTTCCTGAAGAAAGGCCCCATCTTTTTCAAGACGTAATCGACCTCTCCATAATCTTGATAAAAGAAGGGGATGTGAACCACGTCGATCTCGTTAAAGAGTACCGAGAGCCCTGCAGACGTGAGGCCTGCGCCATGTATTTGCCCGATCTGCATCTTTCGCAGCATGTCTTTTTCATCCCCGAGCACCCCCCCCGGATAGATCTTAAACCTGACCGTGTTCCCGGTCTTCTCCATCACCTCGGCGTTGATGGTATTCAATGTCTTCATCCACGAACTTCCTTCGGGGGCCAAGGTGGCTATCTTGATGGTAACACCTTCATCTGCCGGTGCGGCTGATGTGAGGCAGACTAGCATTCCACATACCATGCTTATAATAAGGGAGCGTCCTTTCATCGGTCTTCTCCTATTCAAAGTATTCATCCGCGTTGTTTAACAATTCCTTCGCCTTCTTGCGCGCCACGGTATTAAGCAGGGTCAATTCCTGCGGGCAGTCCGCCGGGGCCTCCAAGACCTTGTGGAGGGTAGATATGAAGAGGTCTTTGTCCAAGGCCCGCCGGGCGTAGTTGTCGGCATAATAGACATAGGCCATCAAGAACTTCCCCTCGCCCAATTCCAGGGCCTTTAGGAAATGTCTTTTGGACTTTTGGAGGTCTCCGCCGGCCATGGCGGGTCTGGCGGCGAACCACATCCCCATAAAGAGATGGGGGCCGCCGTAGTAGTATCCTTCGTCGAGTTTCAGGGTCCTGCGCATCATGAGTTCCACCCGGGGGAGTTCGGCCATGGCCTCCATGGAATCCAGATTGATCAAGATCCAGTTTGCCCAGCAGGTAGCGGCCCAGAAGATATAGGGGACGTCTTTTTTGCCCATGGCCTTTACATCTTCTTCAAAGACTTCGAACGGGCTCATCACAGGATCTCTGAATCCCCGCTCGACCAAGGCCCTGAGGGCGTAGGCGCGCGCCTTCCCCACGAGGAGCTGGGTATATTCCGTATCCTGATCCCCGACAAAGACCGTGGCGAATGACGAGTAGGCCTGGGCGGCGGCGATTAACAACCGCTCGTTATCCGGCCACGCCTCGATCATGCCGTCCATCAGCATAAGATAGGCGGGCATGCCCTCGCGGATCACCCTCAGATCGGATTGCTTATAGGCGGCCGTGGCGACGTCTTCCAGCAACAGAGCCGCCGTGCCCACCCTTACCGTTTTACTGTAAAGGCATGCCGATTGAGAGGAAATTAGCAATAAAAAAAGGGAGATCCAGCTCCAACGTCGAAGAGAACCCATTTTCCCCCTCCAAAAAGCCTTCGGGAGCTTTCAGTAGCTGCTCCCCTGATGGTACCTAATATTTCTACGAAAAGGGGATTATGTCAACCCTCTAATAACAATTT
>CAZMFG010000145.1:2166-5123 GCA_964565525.1 uncultured Thermodesulfobacteriota bacterium | reverse complement strand
CTTCCTAATTATTATAGGTTAAGAGGAACGGGTTGTTTTTGGTTAGATAAAGGGTAAAAAAGAAAGGAGAAAAAGTGCCGAAGGCAAAAAAAACCGCGACAAAGGCCAAAGAAGGGGATACCGTTAAGGTCCACTATACCGGCAAACTCAAGGATGAAAGCATATTCGACTCCTCTCAGGATGCTGAGCCCCTCGAGCTAACCGTAGGATCCGGGCAGGTAATCCCCGGCTTCGAGAAGGCGGTAGTCGGAATGGGCGTGGGTGATTCCAAGACCGTTGAAATCGCTGCTGCAGAGGCATATGGTCCGTATCGGGATGAGTTGGTCGTGGAGATCGAAAGGGAGCGGGTACCAGAGGATCTTCCCATAGAGGTCGGGCAACCGCTCGTCTTGCGTCAAGAGGAAGGGCCCCCCATCAGGGTGACGGTGACGGATATGTCGGATCAGTCCGTGACCTTGGACGCCAACCATCCCTTGGCAGGAGAGGATCTGACGTTTGAAGTCCAGTTGGTGGAGATCGTTTCGTCGGGCTGAGGTCTACGAAGACACATAATCCCTCAGAAACCTGGCCGTGTATGATCGCTCTTGTTGCTTAAGGATCTCCCAGGGGTTGCCTGTGGCGCAGATACGTCCTCCCTCTGCACCACCTTCCGGTCCCAGGTCGATGATGTAATCGGCCTCTTTGATCACCTCCAGGTTGTGCTCGATGACGGCAACCGTATTACCCATATCCACCAGCTGTTGCAACACCTGGAGCAATTTCTCGACATCGGCCATGTGCAGGCCTGTGGTCGGCTCATCCAGAATATAGAGGGTCCTTCCACGGGCGGGCTTGCTCAGCTCGGCGACCAGCTTTACCCGCTGGGCCTCTCCCCCAGAGAGGGTGGGGCTCGGCTGCCCGAAGGTGAGGTAACCCAAACCGATCTCCACGAGCATCTCCAGCGTCCTGCTTATCTTGGGTATGGCGGAGAAAAACTCCAACCCTTCTTCAAAGGTCATCTCCAAGACCTGGTAGATGTTCTTGCCTTTATAGGTCACCGAAAGGGTCTCATCGTTGTAGCGGCGCCCCAGGCACCCCTCGCACGTCACATACACATCGGGGAGAAACTGCATTTCGACCTTGATGGCACCCTGCCCGGCGCACTCCTCGCACCTCCCCCCCTTGACGTTGAAGGAGAATCTCCCCGGTCCGTAGCCCCTGGCCCTCGCCTCAGGGGTCAAGGAGAAGAGGCGCCTGATTTCATTAAAGAGCCCCACGTAGGTGGCCGGGGTGGAGCGGGGCGTCCTCCCGATGGGTGAGTGATCTACCTCCAAGACCCTCTCCAGGTGTTCCCACCCCCTGATCTCATCCTGGCCCCCCACCCGGTCTTTTGCGTCATACAGGAGCCTTCTCAGGCCGTGGAAGATGGTCTCCCTCAATAGCGTCGATTTCCCCGACCCCGAGACCCCGGTGATACAGGTGAAGGTGCCCAGGGGAATGCCGATATTGATGTCTTTTAAATTGTGTTCCCTGGCCCCGAGGACCCGGAACCATGCCCCTTCTCTCGGCGGTCTGCGCAGCGAAGTAATTTCCCTCCTTTGGCCGCCGTTCAGGTATGTGCCGGTAATGGACTCAGGGGAGCGTTGAATCTCTGCCAGCGTACCTGATACCACCACCCTCCCCCCGTGCGCCCCTCCGCCGGGGCCTAAATCGATGATGTGGTCCCCCCTGCGGATGGTCTCCTCATCGTGCTCAACCACCAGGATGGTATTGCCCCGGTCCCTCATCTCCCCGAGGGCCGCCAGCAGCCTCTGATTGTCCCGTGGGTGCAGCCCGATGGTGGGCTCATCGAGAATGTAGCAGACCCCCCGGAGGTTGGAGCCGAGCTGGGCAGCCAAACGGATCCGCTGGGCCTCGCCACCCGAGAGGGTATCGCCGCGACGATCCAGGGTCAGGTAGGAGAGCCCCACCCGGTTGAGGAATTGGAGCCGGGTCAGAACCTCCCTAATGATCCCCTCGGTGATGGACAGCTCGGCCCCCTCGAAGCGAAAAGCAGCCACCACCCGCTCTGCATCCTGGGCCGAGAGGGAGACCAGGTCTCCTATCCCCCACCCCTTCACCCGCACCGCGAGGGCGGTCTCCTTGAGACGCTTGCCCTTACAGAGGGGGCATTGCTTTTCTCCCATATAGGGGGAAAGGTAGTCGGGGGCCCCATCCCCCTCGGCGTATTGCAACAGCTCCCGCAGAATGGGGATGACCCCTTCAAATGTGCTCCCCCCATAGAGAATCTCTCTTCTTTTCGCTTTCCTCAGCTTCCCCACCGGTTTGTCCAGGGGTATGCCGAGCCTTGTACGTATCCGCTGCAGGACCTTCTTTTTTTGTCTCTTTAATGGTTCTTCCTCAAAGGGCGCTACGGCCCCTCCCTCAAGGGATCGCCCCAGATCAGGAAGGATCAGCTCATCGGCGAAGTCACTCAAGGTCCCCAGCCCTTGGCAGCGGGGGCAGGCCCCATGACGGCTGTTGAATGAGAAGAGCCGAGGATCGAGTTCCTCAAATCCGATACGGCACCGGGGGCAGGAGAGCCGCTGGCTGAAGATCCGTTCACTCCCTTCATCATTTACGAGATAGATGGTCCCCTTTCCGAGTGCCAGCCCCTTGTTCACCTGCTCCATGAGCGCAGCGTAATCATCCCGCCTGATCTCTCGATGATCCACCACGGCATCGATGGCGTGCTCGTGATAGCGGCTCAGGCGTGGGAGGGGGTCAAAACCGATGATCTTCCCATCGATCCTCGCCTGGGTGTAGCCAGCCCGTCTGGCCCCCTCCAGGACATCCTTGTGAAACCCCTTGCGCCCCATCACCAAGGGGGCGAGGATCGTCACCTCCTCTCCCCCGTACTCCCTCAGGATCTCCTCGGCGATCCCCTCAGGGGGGTGGGAGACAATCTCACCCCCGCAACGAGGGCAGTGTTGGACACC
>CAZMFG010000145.1:0-2066 GCA_964565525.1 uncultured Thermodesulfobacteriota bacterium | reverse complement strand
CCTCCGTGCACCTGAGGTGTTACCGGGGAGAGCGGCATCTCCTCTCCCCCCAGATATCGCTTCAGAAAGCGACCGGTATGGGAGCCCTCGCACTCGGCCACCTCCTCCGGGGTCCCGGCGACTACCACGTATCCACCTTTATCGCCGCCTTCGGGCCCGAGGTCGACGATATGATCGGCGCACTTGACCACGTCCATATTATGCTCGATCACTATCAGGGTATTCCCCTGTTCCAGCAACCCTTCGAAGGCGGCAAGGAGCTGGTGGATATCCGCGAAGTGCAGCCCCGTGGTGGGCTCGTCGAAGATAAAGAGCGTCCGGGCCTTTCCCATTCCTATATGCTGGGCGAGCTTCAGCCGCTGTGCCTCCCCCCCTGAGAGGGTGTTGAGGGATTGTCCCAGTCTCATATAGCCCAGCCCCACCGCTACCAGGGGAGAGAGGGCAGTGGTGGTTCTGAGGTGGTGGTGGAAGAACTCCATGGCCTCCTGGACCGTCATCTCCAGGACATCGTTGATATTTTTGCCCCCATACAGCACCTCCAAGACCTCTGCCTTGAAGCGCGTGCCGCGGCACAGGGGGCAGGTGATGTAGACATCGGAAAGAAATTGCATCTCGACCTTTTTAAACCCCTCCCCCTGACATTCCTCGCACCTCCCCCCGGGGACGTTGAAGGAGAAGGTCCCTGGGGTATATCCCCGCGCCTTGGAGAGGGACTGAGCCGCGAAGAGGCGCCGGATGGGGTCATAGGCCTTGAGATAGGTGAGGGGGTTGGCCCGGGGGGTCTTTCCAATAGGTCGCTGGTCCACCAGGACCACCTCGGAGACCAACTCCGCCCCCCTGATCTCTCTAAATCGCCCCGGTCTCTCCTCATGACCCCCCTTGGCCCTCTTGAGCCCCTTATATACGATGTCCTCTGCCAGGGTGCTCTTGCCCGAGCCGGAGACCCCGGTGATACAGGTCATCAGCCCCAGGGGGATCTCCAGGTCGATCTCCTTCAGGTTGTGTTCCGCCGCCCCCCGGATCTCGATGACCTCCCCCTCTTGCGGCCTTCGGCGCTTCTTGGGTACCGGGATACGCAAGGCCCCCTTTAGATATCTGCCTGTGAGGGAACGCGGTTCGTCCAGGATACCGGCGATTGGCCCATGGTAGACGAGCTCCCCTCCCTGCTCACCGGCCCCGGGACCGAGGTCTACGATGTGATCGCACCCCCGGATGATCTCCGGATCGTGCTCCACTACTACGACCGTGTTACCCAGGTTCCTGAGGGAGTGGAGAATCTGGACCAGGCGGTTGCTGTCTCTGGGGTGCAACCCGATGCTCGGCTCATCGAGGACATATAAGGTGTTTACCAGAGAGGACCCCAGGGCCTTGGTGAGGCTCACCCGCTCCACCTCCCCCCCGGAGAGGGTGCGGGACTGACGATCCAGTGCCAAGTACGAAAGCCCCACCTCCATCAGGTACTGCAACCTCTTGTTGATCTCGCTCAGGAGGAGCCCCGAGGCCTCATCCCCAGGCAGCGCGGAGATCCCCTGAAAGAAGGCCTGGGCCTCACCGATACTCATGGCATAGACCTCGGCGATGTTTTTCCCCTTGATCCTCCATAGGAGCGCATCCGCCTTAAAGCGTGTCCCCCCGCATGCGGGGCAGGTGCAATAGCTTCGATAGCGGGATAAAAAGACCCGGACGTGGAGCTTATACCGCTTGGTCTCCAACCAGCGGAAAAACCTCCGCACCCCGTAGAATGCCTCGTCACCGTCGAAGATGGCCTGTTGGTCTTTCACTTTCAGGTCCTTGAAGGGGCGGTCAAGGGGGATCCTCCGGCGTCGGCAGAAGGCCATAAGGTCTTCGAACTCCAGGCGGGCGATGCCGGACCATGGCTTAATGGCCCCCTGGCGAATGGTCTTGTTTTTATCGGGGACCACGAGGTCGAGGTCGACATCGATGACCCGACCAAAGCCCCGGCAGGTCTCGCAGGCCCCGATGGGGGAGTTAAAGGAGAAGAGATTGGGGTTGGGGTCTCGGTAGGATATATCGCAGTAGGGACACTGCAGGCGGGTGCTAAAGAG
>CAZMFG010000144.1:0-5150 GCA_964565525.1 uncultured Thermodesulfobacteriota bacterium | reverse complement strand
CCCAGTTCGGCATCGACATCTGGATGACCACCCAGGCCATCGCCCACGCAATACCTATCTGCCAGGCCTATATGGGGCGCCCCAAGATCCATCGTCCCAAAGATCCCGGGACCGATCTTGGTCCGATGTTCAGCCAGGTGGTAGGGACCATCTTCGGGATGATGGCCCCCTGTGAGCCCTATTGGAAAGAGGTGAAGTGGAGCCGGCCCACCGCCGTGTTCGGCTTTGGCCTGGGGGAGGTCGAGGAGCCTCCTGCGATGGAGATGGACGCTCAAGGGCTCTATCGGCGCTTTACCGAAGGCATCAACAAATTTCAGGGGGTGTGGAAGCGGGTGTTGGCGTCGGAGTACTATGACAAGTTGATGGAGGTGGCGCAGATGGAGCGGGAACACTTCGATTTCCCCCCCCTGCTGTGGGCCCATATACTCTTCGATTACGCCGTAGGATATCATGATCTTGACGGTGAGCGCGAAGCACTGTTGGCTTCCCTCATACCCATCTATTTTGGCAAGGTCTACTCTTTTGTCCTGCGCGCCGAGAGGATGTCCCTCCAGGAGGCGGAGGAATATATCGAGGAGCAGTGCATGAGCTTTGAGGAGACCCGCCCGTATTTGGATGAGCGGTGGGGAAAAAGAGGAAAAAAAGATGCCTAAGATTCTCGTGGTCGATGACGAGGAGCCTATACGACTCCTCTATAGTGAAGAGCTGACGGAGGAAGGTTATGAGGTGGCTACGGCCGCCGGTGGCCAAGGCCTCTTGGAGCGGATCGAACGGGAGCATCCCGACCTCATCATCCTGGACATCAAACTGGCCGATGCGGACGGATTGGATCTGCTGCAGGAGATACGCACCCGATACTACGATCTGCCCGTGATTCTGTGCTCCGCCTATGAGGTCTTCAAGCGGGATGTCAAGGCCATTGCCGCCGATGCCTATGTGGTCAAATCGTCGGATCTGACCCCGCTCAAACGGGCCGTCCGCAGGGCACTGGAAGGAAGAGGGGCCACGCAGGAAGAAGGGAAGGGCTGAGATGGGAGAGGAGCTGGATACCTCTTTGTTCGACCGCCCTGAGGTCTCTCAATTCATCTTCTATCCCAGGCGGGATCCCCCGCCTGGGGATGACAGCTCCCTCTATCCCGTGGTGGTGGAGGAGGGAATATCGATCGTCTGTCGGTTCTATCTGGCTCCGAAGGGGATGGCCACCGTCTGCTACTTCCACGGCAATGGTGAGACGGCAGGGGATTATGATCTCGTTTCCTCCCTCTACACGGCTCGGGGGATCAACCTCTTTGTGGCCGACTACCGCGGCTATGGCTTGAGCACTGGAGAACCCACCATGGGCCATATCCTCAAGGATGCCCATCCCATCTTCGAGAGGCTGAGGGGGGTCCTGCAAGAAGGGGGTTATCCCGAGGCCGTTTTTGTCATGGGGCGCTCCCTGGGCAGTGCCCCGGCCTTAGAGGTGGCCTTCCACTCACAGGATGCGCTGCGGGGACTCATCGTGGAGAGCGGCTTCAGCGATGCCTTCCGTCTGCTCCAATATATCGGGTTGCCCATAACGGTCCCCTCACGTCAGAGGGAGGGTTTCCCCAACGGTGAAAAAATGCGCTCCATCCATATCCCCACTCTCCTCATCCATGCCGCCGAAGACCACCTGATCCCCTTGCATGAAGCCGAGGAACTGCTGCGGCTCAGCGCTGCCGAAGAAAAACGCCTACTGGTGATACCAGGGGCGGATCACAATGACTTGATGATGGTTGGGAGGGATCGGTACTTTGGGGCTATCGAGGAGTTTATTACAAGACATGCCTAACGGCGACGATAATCAGCGCCGTGGAAGAGGGGTTGGTTGATTGCCGGCGTTAAAGGGCCTTTACAAAGGAAAGTGTTCGAAAGCAACGCGTGAGCGTTAAGAGTAGACCATATCAAGGAATCTTATATACCATAGCGTTGATATTCATCCCCGCCCCTACCGACGTAAACACGATATTATGCCCTTGTTCCCAGGTATGGTTTTCGATCTTCTCTCTACACACGAGGTCAAGGAGGGTGGGTATGGTTGCAACAGAGCTATTGCCCAGCCAGGAGATGCACATGGGCATGATATCAGGTGGTATTTCCGTTGCCCCATATAAACCGAATAAACGCTGTAATATTGCCTCGTCCATCTTTTCATTTGCCTGGTGTATAAGGATCTTATGTACATCATTGATGGATAGACCTGCTTTGTCCAGACTCTGTTTGACGATGCTCGGCACATTCTTGAGCGCATACTCATACAGCTTATGGCCCTGCATTTTGAGGAATAGGTTGTTGTCTGTATAGTGCGGGCTATGTGATTTATCCATCCAGAGCATATAGGCATGCTCACGCGTATCAGTCCGTCCTGCATGCGACAGTATTCCGACAGGCTCCTTACTTGTCATTCCCTCAACAATGGTCGCTCCTGCTCCGTCGGCATAGATCATACTATCCCTATCGTGGGGATCGGCGATCCTGGAAAGCGCTTCTGCACCGATAATGAGGGCCCTCTGTGCATCTCCTGACTTTATGTAGTAATCAGCCTGTATCATCCCCTGCATCCACCCCGGACAGCCGAAGGGGAGATCATACGCTATGGTGTAGGGATTTTCGATCTCCAACTTATGTTTTACCCTGGCGGCAAGGCTGGGTGTAAAATCAGACCGTCTATTATCTGCTTTGACATCTCCGAAGTTGTGGGCAACGATTATATAATCAAGACTCTCCCGGTCAATTCCTGATGATTCCAATGCCTCCTGTGCCGCATAATAAGCGATATCCGAGGTAACCAGATCATCGGTGACATATCTTCTTTCTTTAATTCCGGTTATCTTTTCAAACTTTTCAATAATCTCGTCATTGGTCTTATCGAATAATTTTCCGTCTGAATCATAGAATTCATTGCCGAGAAAATCTTCATTGGGAACCCTTTTTGTGGGGATATAGCTACCGGTTCCAACAATAATTGTATAATTTTTACTCATACTATTTTATCACCTGTATTACTGAATAATTCCTTGTCGATTTCTTTTGGCTTTCAGAGGATGAGGGACCTCAGAGACCTTTGCGGCGCTTTCCTCAGGGAGTACGGTTCCTTGCTACCCCCAAAGGGGATCTCCCCTTTGGGGAAGGTGGGAGGGTTTTACCCTTCAAGGGGAGGTCGAAGGGTGTATCGAGGTATCTTCCGTTATCATAGGAAATAACCCCGTCATGAATAATTATATACATTGATTTATAAAGTTCCACTTCGTCCTGCTGCTGTTTGGTCGCCCATTAAGCAGCGCATAATACAAAAAACACTGATTAATTTGCAAGAGGAAATCGTTCTCGATGGTTCATTTATCTCATCCGCCCACTTGTGTCCCCACGCCCTCGTGCCTCAGGCCTATGCCCGCTCCGGCAAAAGGGAAGCTGCCTGCAACCGGGCGCCAGCCCCAATTCTAAGCACCATACGACAACAGCACAGAAAAGTCAACAGAACGGCTGGAGACAACCAAGTCCTCCGGCTTCATTGTGTCTATCACGTATTGTATTTTCTTTTGTGCTGACAACATGTTACACCACCGGCGTGGATAAGGCGCAGCGGAATCACGTCCGAGCGCATGGCATTATTATATCCATTCTATTTTTTTGATCGTCATCTCACTTTCAGCGTCTCCGGTATTGGGGACATCTTCCGGCTCAACGAGAAGAGCTTCGTATCCTTCCTCAGATACAGGTTTGTGCTCCACGCCCTTGGGGATGACGATCATTTCTCCTGCATTCAATTCAACCACCTTATCTCTGAAATTCATCAGCATCATACCCTTCAAGACGATGAAGGTTTCATCCGTATCCGGATGGCTATGCCAAACAAACTCGCCCTTGAACCTCACGATCTTGAACTCGTAATCGTTCATTTTAGCGACGATCCGCACGGAATAATCTCCATCCGGCAGCCTGGCAAACTTCTCCGAAAAATTGATTTTTGATGGCGTCATAAATCTTTTCACTCCAACGACCAAGCTGAGCGGAATCCGGTTAATGGAAAAAGAAAGGAATTTTTGGAGTTAAGCGGATTTCCGTTCCAGTCCCGCCAGAGGCGGGATTCACGCCGCGGCCATCCGTAGTATCGCACTCCCCCGTGCACACATGCCTTACTGTAGTTGAATCATCGGTCTTACGCCACGTTTTCCAGTTTGGATTTCAGCTGGTCCTTGGGCACCACCCCGGTGATCTGCTCCACGACCTCTCCCCCCTTAAAGAGGATGAGGGTGGGTATGGCACGAATGCCGTACAGCGGCGGGGTTTTGGGGTTTTCGTCCACGTTCATCTTGGCAATCTTTACCTTGGCGCTGAATTCTTGGGCCAGCTCTTCCAGCATGGGGGCGACCATGTTGCAGGGACCGCACCACGGCGCCCAGAAGTCCACCAATACGGGGATATGAGACTTGATGACCTCTTGCTCGAAGTCCGCATCGTTAATGTGTGAGGGCGTTCCTTCAGCCATGTATTGTACCTCCCTTTACTTTTTTGTATTACTAACAACATATATATCAACCCGCTTCTTTTCAAGGGGAGATTTTGCTTGCAGAGGGGGTTTCGTTGACAATGGTTCTAGCGGCATATATCATGCGAGGAGAGAGTGATGTTATGATAAAAGACCTTTTGCCATTAGTGAGCAGACCCTCTCGCTATGTAGGGGGCGAGGTGAATGCCTGCCGCAAGGCGATTGATGGGGCCGAGCTACGCTTCGCCCTGGTCTTTCCCGATGCCTACGAGATCGGCATGTCGCATCTCGGAATCCAGATCCTGTACGGTTTGCTCAACGCCCGGGAGGGGGTTGTGTGCGAGCGGGCCTTCAGCCCGTGGTTTGATATGGAGGCGTTGCTGCGCTCCCGTGACCTCCCCCTCGGTACACTGGAGTCCGGCACCCCCTTGCGCGCGTTCGACGTGGTCGGCTTTTCCCTGCAATACGAGCTCTGCTATACCAACGTCCTGAATATCCTCTCCCTCGCTCAGATACCCCTGCTGGCGCGGGAGCGGGGGGCTGATATGCCCCTGGTCATCGGGGGAGGGCCGTGCGCCTTCAACCCGGAGCCCCTGGCGGATTTCTTCGACGCCTTTGTCTTGGGGGACGGGGAAGAGGT
>CAZMFG010000143.1:0-5171 GCA_964565525.1 uncultured Thermodesulfobacteriota bacterium | reverse complement strand
AGAGAGGGTGGCCGCACGGTCGGGGCAGGGGTCGTCACCGAGATCTTGGAATAAGAGGAACCGGGTATGGCCAACGATCGCATTAGGGTCTGTCTTAAGGCATTCGATCATAAACTGCTCGATCAATCGGTTCAGGAGATCGTTGACGCCGTCAGAAGAACCGGGGCGCAAGTGGCAGGCCCCATACCGTTACCCACGAGGATCAACAAATTCTGTGTGCTCAGGTCGCCGAACATCGACAAGAAATCGAGGGAACAATTTGAGATCAGGACGCACAAGCGATTGCTCGATATCCTCGAGCCGACCCAGCAGACGGTGGATGCCCTCATGAGATTGGAGCTTGCCGCCGGGGTTGATGTGGAGATCAAATTGTGATGGGGCCGCTGCCATGCTAAAGGGTATTATTGGAAGAAAGCTCGGGATGACGCAGGTCTTCGGCGAAAGCGGCGACGTTACCCCCATAACGGTCATCGAGGCAGGCCCTTGTGCAATCGTTCAGATCAAGACCAAAGAGAAGGAAGGGTACAATGCCCTCCAGCTCGGTTTTCTGGAAAAGAAGCCCCAACGGGTCAATCGCCCACTGACCGGGCACTTCCACAAGAGCGGCAGAGGGCCCTATTATGTCCTCAAGGAGTTTCCGGTGGACGAGTTAGGGGAGTATACCATAGGACAGGAGATAACCCTGGAGGCCTTCACGGTCGGAGGTTTCGTCGACGTGATCGGCACGAGTAAGGGAAAAGGGTTTGCCGGTGTTATAAAGCGCCACGGCTTCAGAGGTGCCCCTGGCTCCCACGGGACCCATGAGTACTTCCGGCACGGTGGCTCCATCGGTACCTCTGCAACTCCATCCAGGACTTTTAAGGGGAAGAGGATGCCCGGACATCTGGGCAACAGCCGGATTACCGCGCAGAATCTCCGAATCGTCGATATCAAACCGGAGAACAATCTCCTCTTGGTCAAGGGGGCCGTCCCCGGCTCGGTCAATTCCATCGTGATCATCAAAGAGGCCAAAAAGAAGGGGACCCCGCACACGGAGCAGGAGGCACCGCAAGAGGATTAAAAGAAGATGGCGCAGTGCGACCTCTACAATCTGCAAAAGAAAAAGGTGGGCAACCTGGAGTTGCCGGACGGGATTTTTGCCGCCCCCATCAAGCCCCAGCTCTTTTACGAGGTGACCAACTGGCAATTGGCCCGGCGTCGTCGAGGGACCGCCTCCACCAAGGAACGCTCAGCGGTGAGGGGTGGAGGGCGCAAGCCCTGGAGACAAAAGGGAACGGGGAGGGCGCGGGCCGGAACGAGCAGATCTCCTCTGTGGCGGGGGGGTGGTACTATCTTCGGCCCTCACCCTCGGGATTATCGTTTTACCCTCCCCAAGAAGGTCCGCAGGGCGGCCTTGCGATCGGCCTTGAGCCTGCGCTACAAAGAGGGCAAACTGCTCCTCCTGGAGGATTTTCCCTCTCCGGAGATCAAGACCAAATCCTTTGTCAAGGCCATGGAGGGTTTAGGAATCGTCAGTGCCTTGATCGTCATCAATGGAGCGGACCTCAACCTGGAGCGATCCGCACGGAACGTACCGTGGGTCAAGGTATTACGACATAACGGACTCAACGTCGTTGATATCCTCAAATACGAACACTTGATCATTGTGCAACCCGCCATCGAGAAGATCGAAGAGAGACTGAAGGGATGAAGGATATCTATCAGGTCATTAAACGCCCCTTGATCACCGAGAAGGCGACTATCCTCAAGGAACGGGAGAACAAGGTCGCTTTTGTCGTCGACCAGGGGGCCAACAAGGCGGAGATAAAGGAAGCGGTGGAACGTCTCCTGAAAGTGAAGGTCCTTAAGGTCAATATTTCCACCATGAAGGGCAAGGTCCGGAGAATCGGCCGTAACGTCGGCAAACGCCCCGATTGGAAAAAGGCGGTGGTTACCTTGAGGCCGGGGGACCGCATTGAATTCTTTGAGGGGGCGTAACCGGAGAAGGGCTAGTCCATGGGCATAAAAAAATATCAACCGACATCCCCGGGCAGAAGATTCCAAACGGTTTCCTCGTTTGAGGAGATCAGCCGTGTTGAACCGGAGCGTAGCCTCCTGCGCCCCCTGAAAAAGAAGGGGGGAAGAAACAACGAGGGGAGGATGACCGTTCGGTTTAGGGGTGGAGGGCACAAGCGGAGGTATCGTGTCATCGACTTTGTCAGGAGGGATAAGGTCGGGGTGCCAGCCACGGTGGCGAGCATCGAGTATGATCCGAACCGCTCCGCCAGGATCGCCCTGTTGCACTACGCAGATGGGGAAAAGAGATATATCCTTGCCCCCCTCGACCTCACGGTGGGCGCACAGGTCATGGCCGGGGAAAGGGTGGAGATCGAACCCGGCAACGCACTCCCCCTGAAAAATATCCCCCCCGGCACCTTTATCCATAACGTGGAATTGAAGATCGGCAAGGGGGGGCAGATGATCAGGGGCGGCGGCGGATACGGGAGGATCATGGCGAAAGAAGGAACGTATGCCCACGTGAGACTCCCCTCCGGGGAAGTACGCCTGGTGCACCAAGAGTGCTATGCTACAATCGGGCAGGTGAGCAATATAGATCACGAAGGCATTTCCCTTGGCAAGGCGGGCAGGACTCGGTGGCTGGGCAAACGTCCCCATGTGCGGGGAGTTGCCATGAATCCGATAGATCACCCCATGGGAGGGGGTGAGGGAAAGAGCTCGGGGGGGAGGCACCCCGTCAGCCCGTGGGGAGTTCCCGCCAAGGGTTATAAGACCAGGCGAAACAAGTCGACCGATAAATATATCGTTAAGAAAAGGACATGAGTTCATATTCTTTGGAGTAGACAGGAGGAGTTGTGGCACGTTCTCTCAAGAAAGGTCCCTATATTGATTCTCACCTTTTGAAAAAGATCCAAAAGGCCAAAGAGGGCGGGGGTGATAAGGTGATCAGGACATGGTCGCGGCGCTCCACTATCACTCCTGAATTTGTGGGGTTGACCATAGCGGTCCACAACGGGAAAAAATTTATACCTGTCTTCATTACCGAAGAGATGGTGGGATATAAATTGGGTGAATTTGCTCCCACCCGTAGCTTTTACAGCCACGCCGGGGACAAGAGGACCAGGGTCAAGGGCAAGGCATAGGGGTTGGAAGGAAGATGGAGGTTACGGCGAAAGCGCGATATGTGCGGATTGCTCCTCGGAAGGCCAGGTTGGTAACCGACGTGGTCCGGGGCAAAAAGGTGGGGGAGGCATTGGGCATCTTGGCCCTTACTCACAAGGCCTTTGCCAAGGCCCTGACTAAACTGATCAACTCCGCCGTGGCCAATGCCCAGCAGAACAAGCAGATGGACGTGGACACCCTTGTGATTAAGAGAATCTCGGTAGACGATGGTCCCACCCTCAAGCGATTCATGCCAAGGGCCATGGGGAGGGCCACCATGATCAGAAAGAGGACCAGCCACATAACGGTGGTTTTGGATGAACAATAAAACAGGGAGGTAATGGTTTGGGACAAAAGGTGCACCCCATCGGGTTTAGACTGGGGACGATAAAGACTTGGAAGTCCAAGTGGTTTGCCGAGAAGGATTACGCCGCCCTCTTGCACGAAGATTTGACCATTCGGAAGTATGTCAATACCAAGCTCTCCCATGCAGCGGTCTCCTCGGTAGAGATAGAGCGGTTGGCGAACAAGACAAGCAAGGTAAAGATAAATATTTACACCGCCCGCCCAGGTATCATCATCGGCAAAAAGGGAGCGGAGGTGGAGAACCTCAAGCGGGAGCTCCAGGCGGTAACGAACAAAGAGATCATCATCAATATTAAGGAAATCAGAAAGGCGGAGACCGATGCCCAACTGGTGGCCGAGAACGTGGCCTTTCAGTTGCAGCGGCGGGTGGCCTTTCGGAGGGCGATGAAGCGCAGCGTGAACTCCGCCCGCAAGTTGGGGGCGCAGGGGATAAAGATCGCGTGTGCGGGGAGATTAGGGGGACATGAGATGGCGCGTCGGGAGTGGTACCGAGAAGGACGGGTCCCCCTGCACACCATCCGCGCCGAGATCGACTACGGTTTTGCCGAGGCCAAGACCACCTACGGCGTGATAGGGATAAAGGTATGGATTTTTAATGGAGAGGTCCTCGCTCCCCGAGAGAGGACCTCTCAGGAGTGATATAACACCATGCTGGCACCGAGCAAGACCAAATACCGCAAGCGGCAGAAGGGAAGGATCCGAGGAAAGGCCCAAGCGGGTACTGAGCTCAATTTCGGTGACTTCGGCCTCCAGGCCTTGGAAGGGGGATGGATCACCAACCGCCAAATCGAGGCCGCGCGTATCGCCATGACCCGTTTCATCAAGCGGACCGGGAGGATTTGGATACGCATCTTCCCCGACAAACCCTTCACCAAGAAACCCGCCGAGACCAGGATGGGGAAGGGAAAGGGGTCTGTGGAAGGGTGGGTGGCCGTGGTGCGATCGGGCCGCATCCTGTACGAGATGGAGGGTGTCCCTGAAGAAAAGGCAAAGGAGGCCTTGCGACTCGCCGCGCACAAACTCCCTATCGCCACTCGATTTGTGGGCCGGGGAGAGGTATGATGCGCGCAGGGGAACTACGTGAATTGAGTTTCGATGAGCTCTCTCAAAAGGAGCGGGATCTCAAGGAGGAGCTTTTCAACCTCAGATTCCAGCGCGCCACCGGACAACTCGAAAACCTCATGCGCCTGACCCAGGTCAAGCGCGATATCGCCAGAGTGAAGACCGTCTTACGAGAGAAAACAGGAGAGGTTTCAGTATGAAGAGGCGAGGTACGAGAAAGCGGGAGATAGGGATGGTGGTCAGCGATACCATGGACAAGACGGTGAGTGTCCGGGTGGAACGCATGGCCAAACACCCTACCTACAAGAAATACATCAGACGCTCTACCACCTACAAGGTCCATGATGAGGAGAATACGTGTCATGTCGGCGATACGGTATTGATCGTAGAAACCCGGCCCCTCAGCAAGACCAAGCGGTGGAATGTGAAAGAGATCATCGCACAGGCACCGGAGGTCTAACGGATACTCATGATTCAGATGCGGACCATGTTGGAGGTGGCCGACAACTCGGGAGCGCGAAAGGTCGGTTGTATCAAGGTCTTGGGGAGCTCAAAGCGGAAATACGCCTCGTTGGGGGATGTGA
>CAZMFG010000142.1:3322-5183 GCA_964565525.1 uncultured Thermodesulfobacteriota bacterium | reverse complement strand
CATAGTGCATGCTGTTTTTTCCTTTGGTTTTCTTGACGTCCTGCAAGGTACAATGATGGAGTGTGCTATGTCTTCCCCTTCTCCGGATAGATCCTCTCTTGGGTATTAAACAACCGCTCTCTTAACTCACCAAATGCATCTCCCATATCAGCTCTCAGGGAATTGAGCGGCGGTATAAATCCTTCATCATGAGGATACAACGCCTCCCTGAACTCCCGCCAGATCCTTTTCCAGAAGCCCTCTTCCAAGAAAAAATTGTCGGCGTACTCTTTGACCACCGCATAGACCGTCTGCCTTAATTCCTCAGGACCGATTCCCCCGGTGATCAACCGGGTATCATATGCCTGCATCCACCGCTCGATGCTGTGCCGCTGAAATTCTCCGAACATCCTCATAAACGCCGTCGATGACCCCCAGGTCTCTCGTATCTGCCTGCCCATGACCTGAAACGCGGCGGCGATGATATCCTCCGACATCCTGCGTACCCCTGCAAGCACCTCTCTCGGCGGTTTGCCCTCGGCCAACGGCTGATCCATATTGATGCCCAGATCCACCTGCACAAACCCTTCTTCAGGGAGCAACGTTGCGCCCTGGTCATCCTTGCCGAAGAGCTGGAGGAGGGTCGTCGTCTCAACGCCGTATCGCTCCGATATCTTGATCGACCACCAGAGGTCTCTGTCTATCCCTATCTCTCCGGCAAGCGGATACATGATGGGCTTTTGAATCGGCAGCAACCCCTCATGGATCAGCATGTGGATGAGCGGCACACCTAAGGAGGCATTCACCCGGCCTCCGATCTTTCTGCGCTCACCCTCCATATGGTACCGCTTAAACGCCGCCTTGCTGAACAAAACGGGAGAACCCTCGTAAATGAGGGGTGCACCGAGGAGAAAGGGGTCTTTGTAATTCACTGCTTTGTTCTCCGCATCCATGAAGACCAAGACCTCATGGTAATCCGCAACCCCCTCCTTCGTCACATCCGAAGATACGAGAGAGCTGAGGGCCATGTTGATACCCTTGCCCCGTATCGGTCGGCCCTGATCCTTCATGCTGAGTTTTAAGGGGTCTCTCAAATATTCATACACGAGTTGGCTCATCTCTGAATCAAAGCGTAAATGGTATATCTCAGGGATGTCGGCCTCTTTGAGCGTATTGGACAGCACGTCTTTTACCGTATACAACAATCCCCTATTGTCCATCGCGATCTTGAGATCAGACTGGTCGCTCACGATGATCCGTTTGATCCTGAAGTGTTTATTATCAATCCGGTGAAATATTCCGATCAAAAAATTGCTCATGGCCAGTTGAATCACGGTAGTACGCAGTGCCTCGGGGTCCTCGTTTCGGTCGGGAATAATGATGGTCAGCTCTTTGTCCTGATGAGGCAATTTCCGTTTCCGCAGGTATTGTTTTGCAAACTCCACGGAGGGGATATCGACCAGGCAACTAAAAAAATTTTCTTTGGCGTAGTCTGCGATTTCCATAATTAATGACGCAAAAATGAACTGACGGCCTTTTAATGGGTTCTTTTTTAGTTATACTTGCGTTAACCTCTCCTACAGTTTAGAATATACGCGTACGTGAGTCAAGGGTTGAATGACCATGAGGAGATAACGGCACCATGAAATCCCAGCTCATCATATTCACCGACCTGGATGGGACCCTCCTCGATTACCATACCTACTCCTTCGCCGCCGCCGCGCCGGCCTTGAAGCTGATAGAAGAACAGGGGATACCCCTCGTCCTCTGTTCGAGCAAGACCAGGGCGGAAATAGAACACTGGAGGGAAAAACTCAACAACTCCCACCCCTTTATCGCCGAAAACGGAGGGGGTATCTACATCCCCCCTGCCTATTTTCCC
>CAZMFG010000142.1:0-3222 GCA_964565525.1 uncultured Thermodesulfobacteriota bacterium | reverse complement strand
AGGTTATTTCATTTGGCAGGGGATAATGATAAGGGCAAGGCCGTGGAGATCCTCATGGATCTCTATCGCAAGAAGTTCGGCCCAATCACCACCCTCGCCCTGGGGGACAGCCCCAACGACCGCCCTATGTTGGAGCGGGTTGATCATCCCATCCTCGTACAAAATCACCAGGGGGAGTACGATCAAAGGATAGCCGTGCCGAACCTTATCAAGGCCGATGGTATCGGCCCCGAGGGGTGGGGCAAGGCCGTCATCAACTTCATCCAAAAAAACAAGGCGCAGCACTGACAAGTAAGATCAGACCGAGTGAGAAGGATACAGAGACCATGAAACAATACATATGCATCCACGGTCATTTTTATCAGCCGCCCCGTGAAAATCCATGGCTGGAGGCCATTGAGTTTCAGAGCGCTGTCTATCCGTACCATGACTGGAATGAAAAAATTACCGCGGAATGCTATGCACCCAATGCGATCTCACGTATCCTGGATAAAGAGGGATACATTACGCAGATGGTCAACAACTACGCAAGCATCAGCTTCAATTTCGGCCCAACCCTCATAGCATGGCTAGAGAAAAATTCGCCGGAGGTCTACGGCGCAATCTTGGAAGCAGACAGGGAAAGTCAAAAGCTCTTTGCAGGACACGGATCAGCCATTGCGCAAGTCTACAACCACATGATCATGCCCCTCGCCAACAGCAGGGACAAACATACCCAGATCATCTGGGGGATCAGTGACTTCGAATACCGCTTTGGGAGGATACCGGAAGGGATGTGGCTCCCGGAAACGGCAGTAGACCTTGAAACACTGGATATATTCGCTGAGCACGGTATACAGTTTACCATCCTCGCCCCCCACCAGGCCAGGCAGGTGAGAAAAGTAGGTGACAAGAAATGGAACGATGTCAGCGGGGGGAAGATCGATTCGACCATGCCGTATCTCTGCAGGCTCCCTTCGGGAAAAACGATCAATCTCTTTTTCTATAACAACCCCATCTCGCAGGATATTGCCTTTGGTGATCTCTTAAACAGTGGTGGAAATGTTGCCTCGAAACTCATGAGCGCCTTCGACAACCGCAAAGAGCCCCAGCTTGTCCACATCGCTACCGATGGAGAGTCCTACGGCCACCATCACCGCTTCGGGGACATGGCCTTGGCCTTTGCCCTGCACCACATCAAGTCACACGATGGAGCGCAACTGACCAACTACGGGGCATACCTCGATAACCATCCCCCCGGTTACGAGGTCGAGATCTTTGAAAACACCTCATGGAGCTGTGCCCATGGGGTAGAGCGGTGGCGCAGCGACTGCGGGTGCAATACGGGGGCGCATCGCGGATGGCATCAGGCCTGGCGTGCGCCGCTGCGGGAGGCCCTGGATTGGCTCAGAGATACGGTAACCCCGCTCTACGAAGAAAAAGCGCGTTCGTTCTTCAACGATCCCTGGGCAGCGCGCAATGCCTACATTGACGTTATCCTCGATCGTTCACCCGAACGTCTGAATGATTTTTTCGCCGCTCATGTTCCCAAGGCACTCAGCGATGAAGAAAGGACCACCGCGCTCAAGCTCTTGGAACTGCAACGGCATACCCTCCTTATGTATACCAGCTGCGGTTGGTTCTTCGACGATATATCGGGCATTGAAACAGTACAGATCATACAGTATGCCGGTCGCGCTGTGCAGCTCGCGCGCGAGGTCTTCGGCGACCATATCGAAGGACAATTCCTTGAACGCCTCCAGCTCGCCAAGAGCAACCTCAAAAAATACGGTGATGGCCGCCGCATCTACGAGAAATTCGTCAAAGAAGCCATGCTCGATCTGAAGGATGTCTGCGCCCACTATGCCCTCTGTTCCATCTTTGAGCAATACCCCGAACATGCCGCGGTCTATTGCTATACGATCGATCAAAAGGCATACCAAGGCTCTGAGGCCGGCAGGGCGAAGCTCTCGGCGGGGCGGGCACAGGTAACCTCCCAGATCACACGAGAATCAGCTGATCTCAGTTACGGCGTTTTGCACTGGGGTGACCAGAACATGAACTGCGGTGTGGGAGATTACCAGGGGGAAGAAACTTACCAGGCCATGGTACAGGGGGCTTCTGAACTGTTTGATAGTGGGGATTTCTCAGCGGCACTTCGGTTTATGGACAAGCACTTCGGCCCTTCCACCTACTCATTGAAGTCGCTCTTCCACGATGAGCAGCGTAAAATTTTGGATATGATCTTGGAATCGACCCTGCAAGAAGCGGAGGCCGCCTACCGACAGGTCTATGACTACAACGCCCCGATGATGCGGTTTTTCAAGGAGCTGGGTATGCCTGCACCCAAGGCCTTATACGCGGCGGCGGAGATAGTACTGAATGTCGGTCTGCGCCGCGCCTTTGAAGATGAAGACCTCGATCCCGACTCCATAGAGGAACTCCTGGAGGAAGCCAGGGTGGAAGGAATCACCTTAGACTCGAATATCCTCGAGTATGCGTATAGGAAGAACCTCGAACACATGGCCGAACTCTTCCTCAACAACCCCTCGGATCTCGTCCTGCTCAAAAAGGTGGAGACCGCCGTAAATCTGGTAAGCGCCCTCCCCTTTCAGGTAAACCTCTGGAAGATCCAGAACTCCTTTTATGAAATTGCGCAAGGCGTCTATAGCGAATTGAAGGGGAAGGCCGGTCAAGGTGATGAAAAAGCGCGAGAATGGCTCGAACACTTCAAGAAACTCGGGGAAAAACTCTACGTCCGCATTGAGTAGGCGAAAACATCATGAATAAACGCGCAAGCGGGATTCTCCTGCATATCACTTCCCTCCCCTCCCCTTACGGTATCGGGGACATGGGACCGGAGGCGTACCGCTTTGCCGACTTTCTCGCAAAGGCAAAACAGGACTTTTGGCAGATCCTCCCGTTAAATCCTACGGAGCGCATCTATGGCAACGCCCCCTACTATAGCATTGCCGCCTTTGCAAGCAATCCCCTCCTCATCAGCCCAGAGCTCCTGATTCAGGACAATCTCCTCACTACGGCAGATTGCGAACCTGTGCCCAATGGACCGCAGGGACGGGTCGATTACGAAATCGTCGTCCCCTATAAAGAACGCCTCTTCACCATTGCCTATAAGCATTTTGCCAAGACCAAAGATCGTGACGAATACGAACGATTCTGCTCCCAAAACGCCTCCTGGCTCGAGGACTTCGCCCTCTTTGTCGCACTCAAGGGACACTTTCA
>CAZMFG010000141.1:0-5192 GCA_964565525.1 uncultured Thermodesulfobacteriota bacterium | reverse complement strand
CTTTAAATCTTTTAAGGACATCATGCCGCTCCCGCTCCTCAATATAGAGATAAGGATTACGGGATCCCGAAGCGGGAAAGGCGGCAAAATCCAAATGGCGGGATGTCGCTCTGCGACACAGCGGTGATAGAGCCATGAAAGAGCAGTTACAGACAGAAAACCCCCGGATCCGCCCCATCGACGCCTTCCCGGCCCAGATATCGGGCAAGGAGATGATCGGGATCAAGGACCCTACTGCGATCTGTTCCGAGATCGTTTTTGTCTCCGCCGAGACCTTCTTCCTCATCAGGCTCATGGACGGAACCAATACCCTGCGCGATTTGCAGGCGGCCTATATGCGCCAATACGGGGCGCTCCTGTACAACGACAAGATCGAGGCCCTCGTCGAACAGCTGAACTCCCGCTATCTCCTGGATAACCGCCATTTTCAGGACTATCTCCGCCGGCTCCGAGAGGATTTCAAACAATCAGAGACTAGACAAGCCGTCTTTGCCGGCGCGGCGTATGAGGCCGACCCCGAGCAGCTGAAGACCCAATTGGAGGGATACTTTACGGGTCAGGACGGACCCGGCCTCCCCAAAAAAGAGGGGGGAGCAACAAAGAAGATAAAGGGGATCGTGGCCCCCCATATAGACTTTAACCGTGGAGGGCAGTGCTATGCCCATGCCTACAAGACCCTGGGGGAATGTGCCAAGACCGACCTCTACTGCATCCTCGGCACCTGTCATACCCCCATGGGGAACCCCTTCGCCTTCACCCTGAAGCCGTTTGAAACCCCGCTGGGGCGCGTGGAGGTCGCGAAGGACCTGGTCGCGGCCTGCGCCCGCCGACTCCCCTTCGACCCCTTTCACGACGAATTCTCGCACCGCAGCGAGCACACCATCGAGTTTCAGGTCATCTTCCTCCAATATCTGTTGGGAAAGCGGGATTTCAA
The DNA here is from genome assembly GCA_964565525.1 of uncultured Thermodesulfobacteriota bacterium. Taxonomy (GTDB): domain Bacteria; phylum Desulfobacterota; class B13-G15; order B13-G15; family RBG-16-54-18; genus JAFGNJ01. The sequence goes on along the minus strand of CAZMFG010000141.1, from coordinate 4,258 downwards.
GATCTTCCCCATCCTGTGCAATTCCTTTCACGACATGATCCTCGGCGGGGTCTCTCCCCTAGAATATCCCCTGTATCCGGACGCCCTCTCCGTCCTCAAGGAACAATTGACCCCCCTCCCCTCCCCCGTGCTGATCGCCAGCGCGGACCTGGCCCATGTCGGACCCCAATTCGGCCATCACGAGGCAATCACCGCCGGGGTCCGGGCCGAGGTCCGGGCAAAAGATCTGGAGATGTTGCACTATGTAGAAGAACTGAACGGGGAGGAGTTTTATCGATTCATCCTCCAAGAGAAGGACCATAGAAACATCTGCGGCCTCCCCCCCATCTATGCCCTGGTACACCTGATAGGGGCCGAGCGGGGGGAAGTATTGAACTATCAACAGTGGTCTGACCCCGCTGGCCAGGGGGCAGTCACCTTCGCCGGCATGGCATTTTTCTGAGCTCTCCAATGGCTGAGGCGAATCCAATGGAGATAAAAAAGCAACTCTGGGAGGCAGCCGAGGACCTCCGCTACCTCCTGAACCGCGCCTATCCGAGAGACGCCTCCCTCCAATTGATAGGCAACCGCTACCGCCTCGACCGCGACCACCGGCACTTCCTGCGCCGGGGGGTCTTCGCGGACGCCGTTGCCCACGAGCGCAGGAAAAAGCGAGTATCGGTGGAGGAACTCAAGGGCAACGGCCTGGCCATTGACGGCCACAACTGCATCATCACCCTGGAGAGCGCCCTCAAGGGCAAGCCCATCATTCGAGCGGACGACGCCTTTATCAGGGACATCGCCGGGGTCTCCGGTGGCTATAAGGAAAGCGCGGAGACGGGACAGGCCCTTGGGCTGATCATGGACCTCCTGCGCACTGCCGCGCCCCAAGAGGTGCGCTTCCTCCTCGATGCACCCATCAGCGGCAGCGGTGAGCTGGCCTCCCGGATCAGGGACCTGATGCACAAAGGGGGCATCCAGGGAGACGCCTCGGCAGTAAAGGTCCCTGAACGGATCATGACCAGTTACGAGGGAATCATTGTCAGTAGCGACACTGCCGTGATCGACCGCGCCGATCGGGTCTTCGACCTGGCAGGCTATCTCATCCTAGAACACCTGAGAACCCCTTACATAGACATCAAAAAGTCACCGTGAGTCCCGCTTGTGGCGGGATAGAACTCTGCGCTCTGCACATGCCCTGCGAATCCCACCTTGCAGACCTATTCCATCGTTGTTATATTCCCTGGAGACCGAGGAAGCAGGTATGTGGCCGTTGGCATGGATATTCGGCAGTTCCTTTGTGGTGGGTCTCTCCGGGGCCTTGATGCCCGGACCGGTCCTCACCGTGACCATCGCCGAGGCAACGAAGCGGGGATTCTGGGCAGGCCCGCTCATCGTCCTGGGGCATGGGATCATCGAGTTCTCCCTCTTCGTCGCGTTGGTGCTCGGCGTGGGGACCTTGCTCAAGCACGACCTCGTCTTCGGCATCGTGGGGGTCGGGGGGGGCATCGTCCTGATCGGGATGGGGATAGGTATGGTGAGGGGAACCAAAACAGCCACGCTGAAGCTCGATCTGGATGCAGGAGAGCGGAGCAGGCCCGTCATCGCCGGCCTCCTGACCAGCATATCCAACCCCTACTTCATCATCTGGTGGGCGACCATCGGGCTGTCATACATCGCCCTGTCCCAGCAGCATGGGATCATGGGGCTCGGCTCCTTTTATTCGGGGCACATCATGGCGGACGTGGTCTGGTACTTCGCCGTCGCCGCAGCCGTAACCGTAGGGAAAAAGATCATGAGCGACCACACCTATCGATGGATCATCGGCCTGTGCGGCGGATTCCTCGTGCTCCTCGGCCTCTACTTTGGATCGGCAGGGGTGAAGGCCCTGATGTGAAAGTTAATAATGTCGCTGTGCGACAGGGCGGGGAGGAGGTTATCGTGATACTGAAGATGTTGGTAGTCGGACCGATCCAGGCGAACTGTTATATCCTGGGATGTGAGCGCACCAAGCAGGCGGCGGTCATCGACCCAGGGGACGATGTCGACCAAATCCTGACGGCCTTGGCCAAGGACGAGCTGCGCCTGGTCTCTATCATCAACACCCACGGGCACTTCGACCATACCGGAGCGAACAAGGCCCTCAAGGCGGCAACCGGCGCCGAACTGTTGATACATCGCGCCGATGCCCCCATGATCGCACACCAGGGAAGCGGGGCGGCGGCCTGGGGTATGAACATAGAAAATTCACCCCCCCCGGACCGCTATCTCGAGGAAGGGGACAGCATCACCGTCGGTGATATCACCCTCACGGTCCTCCACACGCCGGGGCACTCACCAGGCGGGATCTCGCTCGTCACCGATAAGATGGTCTTTGTGGGTGACACCCTCTTTGCCGGCTCCATCGGCAGGACCGACCTCCCCGGCGGGGATTACGAGGGGCTTCTCGAGGGGGTGCGGACCAAGATCTTCACCCTGGGGGACGATGTGGCGGTCTATCCCGGACATGGGCCGCAGACCACGGTGGGACAGGAAAAGCAGTACAACCCCTTCTTTGCCGGCGGGGGTGTGAACCTGTTTTAGGGCCTTCGGGGAGTACTCCGCGATTTTTTCGGAAAAAGGAATACGATGGGCAGGGCAATAACCTGCATACCAACGGCAAAGGCAATGACATAGCTGATGGAGACATCGTACAGGATCCCGATCACCAGCCCCCCCACAAACCACGCACCACCGTACGCCGTATTGAAGATGCCGTAGGCCAGACCGCGACGCTTTACCGGCGTCAGATCGGCGATGGCGGCGCGCATGATCGTCTCCTGGATCCCCATAACCGCCCCCCACAGCACCACCCCACCGATAGCAAGTCCATAGCTCCCCGAAAACCCCAGAAACGGGATGGGGATGGTCAAAAGCGGCAGGGCGATGAGCGAGATCATCCCTACCCTGTCATAGGTCTTGCCGATAATGAGGGCCACCACCGCATCCACGCCCATGGCCAGGGCATACAAAAGAGGAATCTGCACCGTGGGGACAATTGACTTGATGCTGAAGTGATAGGCAATGAGCTGGAAGTTGGCAAACCCTGCCACGCTCAAAAAGGCAAAGAGCGTGTAGAGCCAGAAGGCAGCAGGGAGCCGGCCGTGGAGGGGGGTCGCGGATGAAGGATGGGGGTGCTCCAGCTCCTCAGGCGCGGGGACCTTTTTGCGCGCAAAAGCCAGCATACCCAGGGTCACGAGGGCGGAGACCCCCAGGATGGCAAAGCCCGTGCGGTACCCTCCGTGCAGGAAAAAGACCGCGCTGAGGGCCAGGGGCCCGATCACCGCGCCTATCTGATCAAAGGCCTCGTGGATGCCGAAGCCCCACCCCCTGCCAACCTGTTTGGTGGCGTAGGAGAGGATGGTGTCGCGCGCCGGGGCGCGGATGGCCTTGCCCATGCGCTCCGCAATGATAAAGACCGCCGCCACCTGCCATATCCCTGCCAGGGCCAAGAAGGGTATCGCCAGGATAAGGCCGTACCCGCAAAAGGCAAAGACCCAGTAGCGCCCTGTCTTGTCCGCCCAGTACCCGGAGACCAGGCGCAGGGCATAGCCGAGAAACTCCCCGAGCCCTGCCACCAGCCCCACGACCGCGGCACTGGCACCCAGGGTGTAGAGAAAGGGGCCCGTCACGCTGCGCGCCCCCTCGTAGGTGATGTCCCCGAACAGGCTCACCATGCCCATGAGGATAATAAACTGATAAGCTGTCCGGCGGAGATCTGGGCCTTTACGCTTCATGATATCTGTCCATGCTATCGTTCGGGAGCGAAGGTGATCTCGATCACGCAGCGCCCGTCCCCCTTGACCAGGCTTTCCTTTATGATGTGCAGGGGCTTGAGGCGCAGCGCCTTCATTGCCCCGTCGCGCAAGGGCTGACAGCCGCACTCGTAGTGATCGAGCATATTGGCCTTCTTGACTGCCTCGTAGACATAGCATTTGCTCCCGTACCACGTGGCGGTGTTGCCGTCGTAAGTGATCGGATCGTTTATGTAGAGGCCGTCAAAAAAGGTGTTCTTCCAGAAGACCTTGAAGATGGACATCAGGTCCTGGATGGAGCGCGGGCGCTGGATCACCTTTTCCCGCAGGAGCTGGTTGGTTATCATGCGGCCGATCTTCTCGGCAACCTCGAAGTTGATCCTATTGGCCCGCTCGAACCCCAGCTCCTTGACCAGGGCCGCATGCCAGAACGAATCATGCAGCCACCAGAGCCTTCGCACGGTATCGACTGATTTGAATTCCGG
>CAZMFG010000140.1:0-5247 GCA_964565525.1 uncultured Thermodesulfobacteriota bacterium | reverse complement strand
CAGGATACCCTGCACATGCCCCACCCGCTTCTTGGCCCGCAGGTTCCCACTGAGAAAATGGCATTCACCCTCCAGGCAGCCCGCCACATAGACGCCGTCCACCCCCTCCTCGAAGGCCTTGAGGATATGGAGCAGGTCGACCTTCCCGGTACAGGGGACCCGCACTATCTTGACATTGGTGGGATAATCGAGCCTCATCGAACCTGCCAGGTCCGCCGCGCTGTAGGCTCAGTGCTCACAGCAGATTGCCACAATCTGGGGTTCAAACCCTGCCACCAGTACCTCCTGCCGCCACGAGGGCGCTCACCTGCGCGATAATCTGCTCGTCGCGATAGTGCTGGAGCTCTATCGCCTTCTGCGGGCATTCTGCCGCGCACGACCCGCACCCATGACACAGAGCGGGATTGATCTCAGAAACCCCCTCTTCGTTGATAAAGGGGACGTTATAGGGGCACGCCCTGATGCAGATGAGACAGGCGGCGCATTTTTCCGCATCGACCCGGGCCACAACGCCCCCCACCTCCAATTCTTCCTTGGAGAGAATGGTGCAGGCCCTCGCCACCGCCGCCGCGGCCTGCGAAACGCTCTCCTCTATCAGTTTGGGGGAGTGAGCCAATCCGCACAGGTACACGCCGTCGGTGGAGAAGTCTACCGGCCGCAGCTTCATATGGGCCTCGAGGAAGAACCCCTCCATGGTCCGCTGGACCTTGAACAGGGCGGCCAACTCCTCGTTCTCCCGTGGGATGACGCCCGCACTGAGCACCAGCAGATCGGCCTCGAGGCTCAATTCTCTCTTCAGGTGGATATCTCTCGTGCGCACGTGCACCCCCGCATCGGAGACCTCCACACGGGGGGGCTCCTCGGGCTCGTAGGGGGTAAAAACCACCCCCTGCTCCCTGGCGCGGGTATAGTAGTGCTCGAGGAGGCCATAGGTCCTGATATCCCGATAGAGCACATGGACATCCAAGGCCGGGTTCATCTCCTTAAGCTTCAAGGCGTTCTTGATGGCCACGGAACAGCAGATGCGGCTGCAGTAGGGTCGCTCCGGCGTCCGTGAGCCCACACACTGGATCATCACGACCCGCCGCAGGGCGGCGGGGTCCACCGCACCACTGGCTACTCGCTCCTCCAGCTCCCGCTGGGTGAGCACGCGGGGGTCTTCACCGTAGAGATACTCCTGGGGTTTATACTCCTCCCCCCCCGTGGCCATGATGGTGATCCCATGCTCCAACTTCCGGTAGGTCATGGTGGGTCCTATCATAATACCGGTGACGAAATTCCCAACGGTCCCCGCATGGTCCACCACTTCGGCATTGGTGATCACCTGGATGGCGTCATGCTCCGTCACCTGGGTGATCAGCGCCTTCAGATACTCGCGTGGGTCATCTCCGCTCAGGGTATAGGAGAGGTGGCGCAGTTCCCCGCCCAACTCCGCCTCCTGTTCCACCAAAAATACCTCAAACCCCTGCTTGGCCAATCCCAGGGCCGCCGTCATACCGGCCACCCCGCCGCCGATCACCAACCCCCTCTTCCTGACGGGAAGGCGCTGCATCGGTAACGATTGCAGCAAGCCGGCGTTGGCCACGGCAATCCTCACCAATGCCTTGGCCTTTTCAGTGGCCTTCTCGGGATGGTGTATGTGGACCCAGGAACATTGATCGCGGATGTTGGCCATCCCGAAGAGATAGGGGTTGAGCCCTTCCTCCCGCAGGGTCTGGCGAAAAAGCGGCTCATGGGTCCGGGGAGAACAGGAGGCAACGACGACCCGGTTGAGCCCCTCTTCCTGTATCACCTTTCTGATCCGCTCCTGGGTGTCCTGGGAACAGGTGAAGAGGTTGTCCTCGGCATAGACCACATGGGGGAGGGTCTTGACGTACTCCCGTACCGCTGGCACATCCACCACCGCCCCGATGTTGACACCGCAGTGACAGACAAAGACCCCGATCCTCGGTTCCTCGCCGCTCACATCTCGCTCCGGGGGATATTCCTCTTTCTTGAGGAGTGTGCCCCTGCTCGAGGCGATGGGCTCCGCCGCGAAGGCCGCAGCCCCGCTGGCCTGGGCCACGGTCTCGGGTATGTCCTTGGGACCCTGAAAGGCGCCGCAGACGTAGATCCCCTCCCGGGACGTGGACACCGGTGCAGAGGGGACCGTGGCGCAGAACCCGTTCGGTTCCAGCGCAACCCCCAGCCGCGCGGCCAGTGAACAAGACCCCTTGGAAGGCCTCAATCCCACCGAGAGGACCACCATATGAAACGCCTCGCTCTTCAACGCCCCCTCCCCATCCACATAGGTGATCCGCAGGTCTTTGCTCGTGGGGTCCTCTCGCACCTTGGAGACCATGGAGCGGATGTACCTGATCCCATGCTCCTGCCGGGCCCGCTCGTAGTAGGCATCAAACCCCTTGCCGAAGGCCCGGATGTCTATGTAAAAGATGGTGGGCTCGATGAAATCGATATGCTCTTTGGCAATGATGGCCTCTTTGGTGGCATACATACAGCAGACCGAAGAGCAGTAGTCGTGTTCATGGTCCCGGGAGCCCACACACTGGATGAAGGCGATCTTCTGCGGTATATCACCATCCGAGGGACGCATCACCGTGCTGTTAAAGGGGCCGGTGGCGCTCAGCATCCGTTCGAACTCGATGCTCGTCACCACATTGGCATACCGGCCGTAGCCGTATTCCCCTTTCTCGTGCGGATCATACTCGTCGAATCCGGGGGCGAGAATCACCGAGCCTACCTCGAGCTCCATGATCGCATCCTGCTGGGAGTAGTCGATGGCCTCGGGCTCACATACCTCCAGACAGATTCCGCAGCCGAGGCATTGGCGGCAGTTGAGGCACCGCAGGGCCTCGGTGATTGCCTCTTTCTCGGTGAATCCCCGCTCAACCTCTTGAAAGGTCCTGGTCCGCTCTGCCACGGGAAGCGGGGTACCCCGCTGGCGACCCTCGTACGGAATGCCCGGCGGCACATCCTCGACAACGAGCCGATCCGCCTCCTCCCTGCCCGCTGCGAGGTCCATCCCCTGGAGGTAGCGGTGGATGGAGATGGCCGCCCGTTGCCCACCCGCGATGGCCTCAATGGCGATCCCCGGCCCCGTCTCTGCATCACCCCCGGCAAAGACCCCCGGGAGCGTTGTGGCGCCGGTCAGGGGATCGACCTGGATGGTCCCCCTCGAGGTGACCCCGATCTTCTCCTCTGCAGGGTCAAAGGGCACAACGACCTCCTGCCCTATGGCAGGGATGAGCATATCGACGGGTGCCGTGAACTCAGTGCCCTCGGCTGGAATAGGCCTTCTGCGGCCCGTCGCATCCGCCTCGCCCAGTTTCATCCTGATCAATTCCAATCTCGTGACCAGCCCGTGTTCAACCACGACCCGTGTGGGGGCCGCCAAAAAACGAATCTCTACCCCTTCTTCCAGAGCAGCCGCTATCTCCTCGGCACTGGCGGGCATCTCCCGCCTCGTACGGCGATAAAAGATGGTCGCCTTCTCGGCCCCCATCCTCAGGGCACAGCGGGCTGCATCAATGGCCACATTCCCTCCACCGATGACCGCCACCTTACCGCGGACCTTTACTCCTCGACCGAGATTGAGATCCCGCAAGAAGTCCACCCCCGGATAGACCCCCTCGGCGTCCTCTCCAGTGACCCCGAGCTTCATGCCCCGATGGGCCCCCATGCCGAGAAAGACGGCCTTATAACCCATCTCCCCCAAGAGGTCGGCAAAGGGCACATCCTCTCCGACGCGGGTATCGGTTCGAATCTCCACGCCGAGATCGAGGACGGCCTGAAGCTCCCGGTCCAGGACATCCCGCGGGAGGCGATAGTCGGGGATGCCGACCCGCAGCATGCCTCCCAACGAGGGGAGGGCTTCGAAAATCGTCACCCCATAGCCCAGCCGGGCCAGGTCGTGGGCACACGTCAACCCTGCGGGCCCGCCTCCGACCACGGCCACCTGTTCCTGATAGTGCTGCTTAGGCGGATTCTGGGAAAGGCCCTTTCCGTGCTGCACCTCCCAATCGGCCACGAACCGCTTCAAGGCACATATGGAAAGCGGTTCATCGATCTTTGTTCCCCGCAGGCACTCCTCCTCGCAGGGATGAGGACAGATCCTCCCGATGATCCCCGGAAAGGGGAGCTTCTCCCTGATGATCTCTAGGGACCGGGCGTGCTCGCCGGCAGCGATGGCCCCCACATATTCCCTGACATCGAGATGGACAGGACACCGGGCGGTACAGGGGGCATCCCTCCTGTCTATTACATGCGTTGAGGGGATGGCCTGGGGGTAATTGATAAAGATGGCCTTGCGCCTGGTCAGCCCCTCGTTGTATTCACTGCATACCTCTAGCGGACAATACTGATAGCATATGGCACAGCCGGTACACTTCAACGGGTCCACCCGCTTGGGATGACGCAGGATGGTAGCCGTAAAGGCCCCGGCCTCTCCCTCCAGCCGCAGCAGCTCGGCAAAGGTGATGAGCTCGATGTTGGGGTTGCGCCCCACCTCTACCAGCTTGGGCGACAAAATACACATGGCGCAGTCATTGGTGGGAAAGGTCTTGTCCAGCTGGGACATGGCACCGCCGATGTTGGGGGAGCGCTCCAGCAGATAGACCTTGAAGCCGGCCTCGACGAGGTCAAGGGAGGCCTGCATCCCGCCGATGCCGCCTCCGACCACCAGCACGGCCCCTATCTTCTCCCCGGCCTTCATCCCTTATCCCCCGGTGAGAGGGCGATGTAGGTGGGCGTGCGCTCCTCGATATGATGGAGGCCCACGCGGTTGCGCCTGCGCAACTCCACGATGTGTGCGAGGACCTCCGTGGGGGCGAGCTTGAGCGTTGTGGCGAGTTTCTTAACGGACGTGGGGCCCTTCCGCAAGGCCTTGAGGATACGGGCACGCTGGGCCTCCGTCTGCACGATCTTTCCGAAGGAGATCTCTATCTGGCGTGACGAATAACGCTCATGATATACGTTCCCCTCACCCTGCAAGAGCGCTTCTTTTTCCAAAAGCCGGGTGAGCTTATCGGCCAGTTCCGGGTCCTGAGATCGGATGACCTTCATCTCATTGCTCCAGTGTTGCTGCGCCATGGCTTCCCTCACGACAACAGGGCGTTCCTCTTTAAGACCCCCGAGGGGTCGATAAACTTCTTGCGCCACTGGCTGCCCCTCAGATAACACCCGAGGGCAACCCCGAGAAGATAAGAAGTTCTTTATGCCGTCGAGGGGGATTCGGTTCATCTCCAACCC
>CAZMFG010000139.1:1611-5266 GCA_964565525.1 uncultured Thermodesulfobacteriota bacterium | reverse complement strand
CGCCTCCTCCAGCGCAGGCCCGAGACCCCCGACGGCCTCGCCAAGGCCCTCGGCCTCCACGACCTTGAGATCGTAAAGATACTGGACAAGCTCGTAAAAGAAGAAAAGGTCAAATACAGGGTCTTCAACCAGAGGCTCTATTATGAGGCAATCCAGAGGTAGGAAAGGGTACGACCGTTGAGAGAGCAGGCAGCTGCGCGTGACACGCGGATTTCCGAGGCAGAGCCGGAGAGACTCCCCGACATCCGCGACGAGCTGCACGCCGTTGTCGCGGCATAGTTATCGCTTTATATATATGCCCCTACGTCAGCAGATATCCTTGAGCCAGTTTGCGATAAGAGCTGACCTGGTTATCCCTCCAGGTCTTATCCTTCTTTAGTTCCCGGCCCATGAGTTCGGCAACCTTCGGGGCCATTTCCATGCTGGCTCTCGCGTCCAATATCAGGGCGCGCGTGCGCCGGGAGAGAAAATCCTCGACCGTCCGCGCCATCTCGTGACGAACGGCCCATACAACCTCGCCGGCGAGCGTTGGCATCCTGGGATGTAACGGTTTGACATATGCCTTGTCTTCCTGGATGAGGTCTTGCAGGGCGGGGGCATCGGCCCCGTAGACGGCGAAGGCACCGAATTCTTCCGGGTTCTCGTGGAATCCGTGGATGTGCAGTTCCTTGGTGATCGACGGTCTTTCTTCCAGTTTCGCAACGGCTATTGCGCGTTTGAGGGTATCCTCCGCCATCTTTCTGTAGGTGGTCCATTTGCCACCGGTGATAGTTACCAGACCATTGTGCGACACCTGCACGGTATGCTCACGGGATATTGCCGCGGTATTTTCCGCCGCCCCGAAGCTGACAAGTGGCCGCAATCCGGCAAAGGTGCTGAGGACATCACCTGGGGTCGGGTCCTTGGTCAAGTAACGGGCGGCATGGTCGAGCAAAAATTCTATCTCTTCAGGAAGCGGCCTCGGTTCAAGCACCGTATCATCAATCGGCGTGTCGGTGGTCCCCACAACCACCCGGTCATACCACGGGATTGCAAAGAGGACGCGACCATCGGCAGTACGGGGCACCATGATGGCACTGTCACCGGGTAAAAAAGATTTGTCCAGGACAATATGCGAACCTTGGCTTGGTTTGATTATTGGCGGTGACTGGGGATCATCCATCATCCGTATAGCATCGGCAAATACCCCGGTTGCGTTAATCACGACCCGAGCCCTCAATTCATAATCACTCGTAGTTTCCAGGTCTTGCGCCACAACACCTCTAATGTGATCTCCATCCTTGATGAGGGAGTTAACCTGCATATAGTTGAGTGTCGTTGCTCCTTGTTCCGCAGCGGTTTGCGCCATATTGATCGTGAGGCGTGCATCGTCAAACTGCCCATCGTGGTATATCACCCCGCCCCGCAACCCTTTCGTCTCAACCGTTGGGAGGTGTTTGAGTGTATTCGCTTTGGATAACAAACGTGAGGCGCCAAAACCGTGTTTGCCCGCCAGGACATCGTAGAGCTTGAGGCCGATCCCATAAAACGGTCCTTCCCACCACTTATAGAGGGGCACGATGAAAGAAAGATTGCTCACCAGGTGGGGGGCATTCCTGAGAAGCAGGCCTCGTTCCTTGAGGGCCTCAAGGACGAGCGAGAAGTTCCCCTGTTGGAGATAGCGTACTCCCCCGTGGATCAGCTTTGTGCTTCGGCTCGATGTCCCCTGTGCAAAATCCCTCTGTTCAAGCAGAAGCGTGCGATAACCTCTGGAAGCCGCATCAATGGCACACCCTACCCCCGTTGCTCCTCCTCCGATGATGATACAATCCCATATCTGAGAGGAGTCCTTAATTCTTGCAAGCATATGATCGCGGTTCATACAGACAACCTACCTTTCTGCCTTTCTCATTTGTAAGGCTCCGCGCGCCCTTCTTGTTCCCGCCACCTGATGTATGGCGCCCATAACCAAACTCGATATTGGATGACTGCCTGCGCGAGCACACCGCGGAGCCTTTCGGCAACCGGCGGTGTTCTCAAGCATCCCCCAGTTTGGTCCTTAACCACTGGGCGCGGTCGGTCGCTATACCATCTACCCCCCCCTCGAAAAGCCGCCGCGCCTCTGCGGGATCATTCACGGTCCATACATAGAGTTTCATACCAGCGGATTTGACACGTGCAATGAAATCCGCATCCACCTCCTTGCTCGCCTCTATGTCCAGACCGTCAAGACCTGCCCGGCGAGCCTGATCAATGAGTCCCTCTCCGGGATTACCCCCCGTGTGCACGTCTCTCCCATCCTTCATCGCACACACCCAGCAGACGTGATAGAGGGGAAGTTCTCTCTTGATAGTTTCCATGGTGGTCAGATCCTTACCGATGATGACCGCCTCCTCCGGAGAGGTGGATGTGTTTTCAAAAACGCGTTTGAGCTCTTCGAGCATCCGTGCATCACCCTTGATTTCAATAAACAGTCGCTTGTTGGGAGGGACGGTATCAAGCACTTCCCCCAGCGTGGGTATCTTTTCCTTGGCCCATCGTTTGCCTTTATATGCCCCGACATCCAGTCGTCTGAGCTCTTCGAGCGTCCGGTGAGACACCTTTCCATATTTATGGGCTGTCCGCCAGGTATTGTCGTCGTGCATCACCACGATTTCGCCGTCCTTGGTCAGACGCACATCAACCTCTACGGCATCGGCATTTCTTTCCCAGGCCAGGTTGACGGCAGCCAGCGTATTTTCCGGCGCTTCATACGACTCTCCGCGATGAGCAATGATGAAGGCCTGAATAGGATCCATGAGCGACTCTTTTTAAGATATATCATAATGGTTCATCTTAAAGCTGCCCGAAGGGGTCAACAAAGGCACGTATTGTATATAATCTTGTATATAATCATAAAAGAAAAGCCCTCATAGACTAAACTTCTCTTCTTAGAAGTCATGTCTATCAGGGCTTTCTCCTTATTATCTCAAGCCCTGCAAGGGTAAGCACATACTGCTGGCCTCTATTTTAAACCGAACGGCTCCTTTGTCAAGAGATAATTCATTTGACATCTCGGTATTGCCAAATGCCTAAAGACTGCGAGATGAAGGCTGATTTTCCGATAACTCCGACAGGGACGGTTCTTTATCTCTTTGCCGAAAACGTAAAGAGGCGGGATGACGTGGTGGATATCCCGATCGCCCCGGCGTCAAGAATCTCACGAACCTCTTCTTGCCGGGTGATCAATCCTCCGGCTATAACGGGGATAGAGGTCTTTGTCCTGATCTTTTTTATTATCGCGGGGAGAATGAGACCGGGAAGGACCTCCATGGCGTCGGGCTTCGATCTCTCAATGACGTTGAGACCTCCTAAAAGAGACCCCGAATCCAAAACGAATATCCTCTGAATTGAGACCAACCCTTCTTTCTGTGCGCTTTGTATGAGATTGCTACGCGTCGTGATGATCCCGTCTACCTGGCTCTCTTGAGCCAAGAAACGTATCCCCGAGGCATCCATGCCGACCCCTTTTATGAGATCGATGTCGACAAAAACCAGCTTCCCGTATTTTCTCGCTTGTTCAACGATGGGGGGAAGATCAAAAATGGTTCCCCCTAAGATAAACAGAACATCCGTGTGACTGAGAGCTTGGATATTAAGGTTTTCTATGTCCCTAAAAGCCGCAATGATCGGCCTG
>CAZMFG010000139.1:0-1511 GCA_964565525.1 uncultured Thermodesulfobacteriota bacterium | reverse complement strand
TTAGCATACGGAAGATCTTTGAATGGTACATCCTCTCACCTACCCCATATTGTAATCCGAACGGTCCTTATGTCAAGGAACAATTAACCGGAGTTTCTCGTGTTTTGATATCTGTAATTATCACCAAACGTTGAAGCAGAGTTGCAAATCCCTAGTATCCTCTCTTGTGGTCTTCAGGCCCTCCTTATCGGGAAAGAGCGGATTATAGAGGCCATCGGCAACGGCAGGGTTAGAGAAAGTGTTGTAAAAATAGGATATTACTCACGTCCCCTTTTTGAAACGCAGGAACCTTTTTATAGCAGAAAAGGACACCTCTTTCACTGCTTAAATTTTTATTTTGGATTACGATAAGTTAAGAAAATTCGGGAGAAAAAACTCAGGAAACTCCAGACAATTACTCGCGCTAAGCCTCCGGTTTTGGCGCAGGTCGATGACATCACGAAGGTATTGAGGGACTATGAACGGGAACCGGACCAAAGTAAATAGTTTAAGGTTTTTAAAATCGTAAAATCAGGGATTCACCGATTGACAAACATATAGGCAGTATGTATAACTGAAAAAACGGGTCATTACAATACGCTTCATAAAGTCAGTCAGTGCGTCAAAAGGAGCAAGAATGATGGCTAACTATGTGGGAGCCGTGGATCAGGGCACGACCAGTAGTCGCTTCATCATTTTTGACAATGGCGGCCGCATCGTCAGTGTGGACCAGAAAGAACATGAACAGATATACCCGAAACCGGGCTGGGTGGAACATGATCCGCTTGAAATCTGGCAGAACACTCAGGACGTAATCCGTGGCGCGCTGAAAAAAGGGAAGATTTCCGGATCGGAATTGGTCGCCATTGGGATTACCAATCAGCGGGAAACCACCGTGATCTGGGATCGAAAGACGGGCAAGCCGTTCACCAACGCCATAGTGTGGCAATGCACCCGCACGCACGAGATCTGCCGGGAGCTCTCCAAAGAGGGGGGACAAGACAGGTTTCGGGCCAAGACCGGCCTACCCATCGCCACCTATTTTTCGGGGCCAAAGATCAAATGGATTTTGGATAATGTTCCGGAGGCACGCAAGGCGGCCCTCAAAGGGGATGCCCTCTTCGGAACCATGGAAACCTGGGTCATCTGGTGGCTTACCGGGGGACCGAAAAGCGGGGCCCATGTCACCGATGTAACCAATGCCAGCCGCACCATGCTCATGGACCTGAATGCCCTCCAATGGGACAACGACATCCTGGAGACCATGGCAATCCCTCGACAAATCCTCCCCCCTATCGTCCCCTCAAGTGATCAAAACCCCTGGGGCACGACGCCTCAAGACGGCCCTCTGGGTGCTCGTATCCCGGTCTGTGGAGCGCTGGGAGACCAGCAGGCCGCCCTTGTCGGTCAAACCTGCTTTGAAACGGGAGAAGCGAAAAACACGTATGGTACGGGCTGTTTTCTCTTGCTCAACACCGGCACCACACCGATTGCGTCAAAACACGGACTTATTACTACCCTGGCCTACCAGA
>CAZMFG010000138.1:0-5305 GCA_964565525.1 uncultured Thermodesulfobacteriota bacterium | reverse complement strand
CCAGCTTGACCACCATGTGGGGCCATATCCCTTGGGCCGGGATGCCCCGGGCGCGGATCTGGAACTTTACCCTGCCCTTATACAACTTTATCCGTGCTTGGCATCCACCCTTCCAGTAGAGGTTCCCACCAGCCCTGCCTCGCCAGTCTGATCGGAGGATACGATGGGTGACGACCTCTCTTAATATAATATCCCGATACTTTTGGGCCAGATCCGTCTTTCCCTGTTTTTCATATATATCGGCCAGATAAGACAGTGCGTAGAGGTGCCGGGGGACCTCAGCGAGGGTCTTTTGAAGGGCCGCGGTGGCCCTATCATAATCCCCTCGGGCAAAATAGATTCTCCCCAACCGGAAGTTCACCCAGGGATTTTGGGATCGCATCCCCAGGGCTCGACTATAGGCATGAAAGGCCTCTTCCTGTCTGCCTTCCGCCTCCAGGGCCTGCGCAATGACAAAGATCTCAGGAAACCTCAAAGGGGGGAATACGTTCGCCAACTGTTCCCACGAGAGTGAGGGGTTGTGCCTTATAATCCTTTGAAAGATTTCTTTTGCCTCCCCCGTTTTTCTTTCCCGGACGAGGAGCCTTGCCAGATCAATAGAGGCCGTGACATCATCGAGGTCTTCCCGCAATGCCTTTTTGTACCACTGCCGGGCACCATCCAGATCACCCAATGACAGCTTCAGGTCCCCTATCCGGCCATAGGCCGCCACCCTGATCGAACCGACGGAGGGCACTTTGTTCCGCTCCAGGAGGGCCTCCCATTGCCCTATCAACTCTGCAGCCTTTTCTTTTGACGGGGAAAGGCTGAGGAGCGCCCGATACTCAGTTATGGTTCCGTAGAGGGGTACAAGGCTCATGACGAGCACACAGAGCAACACCCCTGTCAGCGCACAAAAGAGGGGAGATTGAATAGTCTCATTATAAGTCTGTAATACCAAGGATCCTATGAGATACTGCAAGGGAATATTTACCAGGACGACGATAAAAGAAAAATCCGCCTGGGTCTTAAACTGGGGGGAGATAGCAGAAAGATTGAAGAGAAAGATCGCCGATAATATAAGAGACAGGGCGATAAGATGAGCCTGCCACCGTACCTCGATAAGGGCATTCCATACCCCTTGACCTTGTATGCCTTTGAGCCACCGGCATGATATTATAACAGCTCCCGCCCAGGTGGCCACGGTGATCCAGGCGGCGGGGTCCTTAAGCCACCACGGTATGTTCCCGGGATGGAAATTGGCGATCAACGGTTTGTTCAGCAGGTATATAAAAAGTCCCAGCAGGAGATATCTTCTCAACCCCCTGCTCCAGGGGATAAAAAGCAAGATAAAGAGCACGGCAAACAGAATTACTTCTTTCCAATTGAGAAGAACGGCGGTCACGTATACTCCTTTAACGTCTCGGCATTGCCTAGCAAATAGTTTTTAAATCCCCCTATTCCCCTTTGCTAAAGGGGTGATTATCGATTTTTCCCGTCCCGCCAAAGGAGGGACGGGATTCATGGGTGACGCTCCCTCATGCCGAAGGTGGCTCTTTAGCCAATGGATTACCTTAGAAATTCCCTGCGAGCATATCACGATACGTTGAGAGTGTTCAAGACCATTTCGTGCGGTGGATTATGCGCGGGGATTGATAATGAGGTCTAAGAGGATGTTACGAGACGATATCAGCGGGCCTTGGCGAAATCTTCGTAAATGAGCTCCGTCAAGAGTTCACCAGGGCTCTTTTCATCCTCGGTAATGAGTGCAACGTCATCAGCCAGAGATTTTGCCATCAACTCCTCAAAGGTCTCGATCTTTTCGCCTGTATCCTCTTTAATCATAAAAGAATTTTTAATATTAACAGGCCGACTTGCTGAAGAAACCCCTCCAGAGTGTCATAATCAGAATCCTCAGATCAAAACCAATTGACCAATGCTGAACGTAATAGAGATCATGTTCTATCCGCTTCTCCAGAGAGGTGTTTCCCCTCCAGCCGTTGACCTGGGCCCAACCTGTCATTCCGGCCTTGATCTTATGCCGAAGCATGTACAGGGGGACTTGATTTTTAAATTCCTCAATAAAATGAGGACGCTCCGGCCGAGGCCCAACCAGACTCATGTCTCCTTTGAGGACGTTGAATAGTTGGGGAAGTTCATCAAGGCTTGTTTTCCTTAAAAAGGCGCCAACCGTGGTCCTTCTTGAATCGTTTTCTTTCGCCCAGACAGGGCCGGTTTCTTTTTCCGCATCCATGTTCATCGTCCTGAATTTCAACATCTGGAATGGACGAGCATCCATCCCGATGCGCTCCTGCCGATAGAGGGTCTTCCCTTGAGATGTTGCCTTGACCAAGACGCCGATCACTACCATAAACGGTGACACAATAACCAGTATCAGACCACCCACTATGAGATCGAATGACCTCTTTAAGATCTTGTTCCAGCCGTATAACGGTGAACTCTGAAGGCTCACCAGCGGAAGATCATCCAACTCATCAACGCCCCCGCGCAACGTGATGAATTCATAGGCCCCGGGGACGACTTTAATATCCAATGGATGTCTCTGGAGGTTTTTGATGACCTTTGATAAATACTTATATTCATCAATGGGGAGGGCCACGAAAACGATATCGATTCTATTGTTGTTAAGAATTTTATTAATCTCTTCGTATACCCCGACGATTGGAATATCTCTGACCTTCTTTCCTATCTCTTCCCTCTTACTGGTCAGAAAGCCTACCATCCGAATCCCTAATTCCGGGAAGGCCTCGATCTTTTGGAGGATTTGCTTTCCCAGCCCCCCCGTGCCCGCAATAAGTGCATGGCGCAGATTATACCCTCGGGCACGAAGGGCATTGAGCGCTTTTCGCATGGTAAATCGGCCCGCCATGAGAAACAACAATCCTATGACCCAGAAGTAAAAGAATGCCAAGCGGGAAAACTCGAATTTTTTAAAAAGGTAGATGCTTGCGATGAGAATAAATAAGGTTATGGTCAGGCTTTTTGCAATATCAAATAATTCTCTAAAAAAATGCTCCATCCGTCGAGGATGATATAACGCGAGGCTGTTTGTTACCAGACCCCATATCAACCAAAGGGGGACTAAGAATTCAACGTAAAGCCAAAAAAAATGAATGACTAACACAGGATTGGTGGAGGTTATATAAAATCTCAAAAAGTAAGATAGAATCCATGCGATCGAAAGGACGAGAATATCCGACAGAATGAATAAAGATTTAAAAAATTGAGCGTGTTTTTTCAGCACTTTGCCCCAATCTTTTCAAATATGCTTTTTTTAATTTTCTTCTTAAAAATTTTACGGTCCCACTGCTGTGCATGTTTTCTGATTGCTGATGGATTGAACGCTTTTTCTATTTTATTGAATTGTTTGGCAGCCTCAACCAGTGAGGACACAGTTTGTTCATAAAAGAAGATGCCTGTTGGAGTTTTTCCTCTTTTATTTTTCTGGCTATACGGAACGATCGTTTCCAACGCCCCTCCTTTACCATACGCAATCACAGGTCTGCCGGAAGCCATTGCTTCTAAAGGGACAATGCCAAAATCTTCTTCGCCTGGGAAGATCAATGCCCTGCATTTCGAATAATAATCGGCAACAGCTTCATCTGGTTGCCATCCCAAGAACTCCGCATTTGACGGGGCTATTGATTTCAGTCTTTTTTCTTCAGGCCCCGAACCAATGATTTTTAAAGGATATCCAAGTTGACCGAAAGCCTTTATAGCTAAATCTATCTTTTTATAAGACACTAAGGAGGAAACAACAAGAAAAAAATCTCTTGTTTTGTTCCGTACTCTAAATCGGTTAGCATCCACAGGAGGATGAATCACCTCCGCCTCTCTTCTATAGTACTTCTTTATTCGATTGGCCACATGATCTGATATGCATAAAAAATTATCCACTCGCTGACTCGATGTGACATCCCACATTCTTAAATAATGAATGAAAAAAGGTATAATTTTTTTCTTGTTTTCGCCGAAATATTCTCCGTACATATCCCATGCATATCGCATGGGTGTCAGCATATAGGAGATATGGAGTGCATCGGGCGGGGGGATAATCCCTTTGGCGACACAGTGACTGCAGCTCAAGATAAGATCATATCCCTTTAGGTTGAAACGCTCGATTGCCATAGGGAATAACGGGAGGTACTTTCGATAACCTTTTTTTGAAAATGGGAGATTTTGAATAAAGGAGGTTTTGATGGCCATCTTTTCGATAAGTGGTGAAACCGATCCCGGAATATGTAGAAGGGTATAAAGATGAGCTTGAGGGAAGAGCTCACAGAAGACCTCAAGACATCGTTCGCCACCCCTCATGCCGGTGAGCCAGTCATGGATAAGAGCTACCTTCATCCCCTTAATTCTTTTTCGATTCTTTTAATGTCTGCTTCTACCATAATGCCTGCTAGGTCTTGGAATTTCGTTCTCGGCTGCCAGCCAAGCTTTTCTTGCGCCTTAGAATAATCACCCTGCAGGATATCCACCTCTGCCGGCCGGAAAAATTCCGGGGATATCTCAATTAAGGTCTTGCCCGTTTTTTTGTCTATGCCCTTTTCCTCCATGTCTTTGCCTTTCCATACGATATCAAAACCTGCATATCTGAAGGCGTGCTCAACAAACTCCCTGATGGAATGGGTTTCCCCAGTCGCCACCACGTAATCATCAGGATCTGTATGCTGCAGCATGAGCCACATGGCCTCCACATATTCTGGGGCATATCCCCAGTCGCGCTTTGAATCGAGGTTGCCAAGTTTTAATTCGCTCTTGAGTCCGAGTTTGATACGGGCAACTGAATAGGTTATTTTTCTTGTAACAAATTCGAGTCCTCGTAATGGAGACTCATGGTTAAAAAGAATCCCGGAGCAGGCGAATATCCCGTAGGACTCCCTATAATTGACCGTGATCCAATGGCCAAAGAGCTTCGATGCCGCATAAGGACTCCTGGGATAAAAAGGAGTTTTCTCGTTCTGGGGTATGGCTTGCGCCTTACCAAACATTTCGCTCGAAGAGGCTTGATAAAATTTAATTTTGGGGTTTAGAGCCCTGATTGCTTCAAGGACCCGCAAGGGCCCTAAAGCGGTAACGTCAGCGGTAAAGAGAGGTTCTTCAAACGACAGTGCGACGAAGCTCTGTGAACCGAGGTTATAGATCTCATCAGGTTGAATCTTTTCTATGGCCCTATAAATATTTGTAAACTCAAGAAGTTCTAAGGGAAGATACTTCACCTTATCTTCCACGCCTAAATATTTTAGTCCATTTAAGTTTAAGCCAGAAGTCCTCCTGAATGCGCCATAAACCTCATAGTCTT
>CAZMFG010000137.1:0-5323 GCA_964565525.1 uncultured Thermodesulfobacteriota bacterium | reverse complement strand
TATCTTGTGCCTTAACAGGCTGTTGAAAAATGCCCATCTGCTGCGTTTCTCTCATTCTTTGTCGTTGCTGCGTACGTCCAAGTACGCCTCACTCCTCAGAATTTCTATCCCGCCCCCGCAAGCGGGATTTCGCAAAGCTCAACTTGCATCTGGACCTTTTTGAACAGCCTGAGGAAAACCGCTTTTTCAACAACCTCTTAAACATTAAAGCATCACCCTTTAGTTTTTTCACTTAATGCATCTCTCACTTGTCCCCAGGCGAACTGAGGGCCTGGGTCTTCTTTTCTCCCCGGGGCGATATCACTGTGCCCCACGATCCGCTCCGGGGTGATCGAGGGATAGCGCTCCATCAACAGGGGGCAGAGCTCCTCAAGTGCGCGATACTGCCCTTCGGTGAAGGGGTGCTCTGGGCCGCCCTCCAGCTCGATGCCGATGGAGAAGGGGTTGCACCCCTCTCTTCCCTCAAAGGAACTCTCGCCTGCGTGCCAGGCCATCTCGTCTGGGTCAACCAGCTCGATGATTGTTCCCTCCCGATCGATAAAGTAGTGGGCAGAAACCCTCAGCCCCTCCAATCCCTTAAGGTATGGGTGGGCGGTAGAATCTAACCTGTTCAGGAACAGATCCAGGACATACCCCGTGCCGAACTCCCCGGGGGGGAGGCTGATGGCGTGGATGACGATGAGGTCCACCTCCTGGCCATTTCTACTGGAACGGTTGGGACTGGGTGTCTTTTTGATCTTCACGCCCCCCTTTTGACATCCCATCTATTTCTAAGGCCGTCACCGATGAAGTTGAATCCCAGGACCGTGAGCATGATGGCTATCCCCGGGAAGGTGGCCACATGGGGTGCGAACAAGAGGTACTGTGCCCCTTCGTTCAGGAGCCTTCCCCACGTGGGCACATCCTGGGGTCCCAACCCCAAGAAACTGAGGCTCGACTCGGCCAGGATCACCCCTGCCAGACCGAACGTAGCCTCCACGATGACCGGGGCAAAGCAATTGGGCAGGATATGTCGGAGGATGATCCTGGGGTGACTTCCCCCCAAGGCCCTGGCCGCCAAGACGTATTCTCTATTTTTTTCTGCGAGGACCTGGCCCCGCACGAGCCTGGCATAGCCCACCCAGCCCAGCACGCAGAGGGCGAGGATGATATTCTTGAGGCTGGGGCCGAGGATCCCCGCCAGGGCAATGGCGAGCAGGATGCCCGGAAAGGCGAGGAGGATATCGACGATCCGCATCAAGACACCATCGAAGACCCCGCCGAAATAACCCGCCGTCGCCCCGAGGGCCACCCCGATGATCAAGGAGATCCCTACCACCACCAATGCCACCACGAGAGAGACCCGAGACCCGTAGATGACCTGGCTCAGGATGTCCCTTCCCAGCTTGTCCTGGCCCAGAGGATGACCCGGCCCTGGACCCTCCAGCTCACCCCTGAGGTCGATGCCCAGGGGGTCATAGGGGGTCAGGAAAGGGGCGAAGAGGGCCGTCGCGAGTAAGAGACCGATGATAACCAATCCTGTCCAGGCCAGTCTGTTACCCATCGTTTCAACCCTGCACGCGGTCCTGCTCTAAACGCTGGAGGCATAGCGAATGTGTGCTTGGCAATACCATGACAGCATTATGAAATAGTCTCTCGTAGGGTGTCAACCTTTTCCCGTGCTCGCTCGTTCCCGGTTGACAGAGAAAGGGGGGAGAAGGTATTGTGCGAGGGAGCTTAAGACCGGATGAAGGAGTTGCGAAGATGCCTATACCAATAGTATGGATCTATTGGATCGTCAGTTTGACCATCGTCACCTATGCCAGCGCCACCATCGTCAAACGCTTTCCCGAGTACGGATTTGCGGCGCTGGTGGCCTTTTACACCATCTACCTCGGTGCCTCCCAGATCATGGCGGTCAGGATCGTGGAGTTTGACCTGGGGTTTCATCGCTTTTTCGCCCCGGCCTCCGTATTCATATATCCCTTTGTCGCCCAGGCCATCGATATGATCAACGAGGCCTACGGGAAGAGCAAGGCCCACCTGGCAATCATCATCGCCTTCATCACCCAGGTATTGCTCGTGATCTTCATTGCCCTGGTGAGCGACCTCTCCCCTGCCCCCTTTTTCCCCTACGAGGAGGCCTGGCAGGAGATGTTTGCGTTGGGGATCCGTATTACAGCGGCCTCGTGGGTCGCCTTTCTCATCTGTCAGAACCTCGATGCGTATGTCTTCGCTTGGTTGAAAAAGCGGTACGAGAAACGGATCTGGCTGCGCAGCATCACCTCCGATATCCTGGATCTGACCATCGACAGCGTGATCTTCGTAACCCTGGCCTTCTACGGTGTCATGCCCATCCTCCCCCTCATCATCGGACAGATCGTCAGCAAGAACATCATCGGCCTTTTGGATACCCCGTGGTTTGTCTGGTACAAGAGGATACTGGAGAAGGGATGAGCCGCTGGTGTGAGATTCTCACTCCTCATACCAATTTCGCAGAGGAGCGCCACCCCCATCATGAACGAGGGGAACGTGCACGATACAAGGAGAAAAGGAATGGATATCAAGATATTTGCTGCGGTCTTTGCCAGCATCTTCTTGGCCGAGTTGGGCGATAAGACCCAGCTGGCGACCCTGTTGCTCGCCTCAGACAGGGAGGTCAACAAGGTCGGCCTGTTCGTGGCCGCCGCCTCGGCCTTGGTGCTGGCGACCTTTATGGCGGTTGTCGCCGGATCGTTCATCAGCCGGTGGATCTCCCCCCTGGTTATTAAGGTCATTGCCGGTATAGGGTTTATCGCCATTGGCGCCTGGATCCTGTGGGGGGTAAGGGCATAGCACGAAAAGCTACGGATCACAACATCCTTACTAAGAATAGAGAAGAGCTGCCAAGCCGAGATTGTGGCTGAGAGACAGGCCTTCGCTTTCTCCCCCCGTATCAACCCACCTTCACCACCAGAGCAGCGCCTGTATCTCCCGCTGCGCAGCCTGCCCAGAGACCATAGCCGCCGCCCAGCATGACCAGCTCTTCCACGAGCTCGGCAATGAGCCTGCCTGCCGTGGGACCCTGGGGATGTCCATAAATCAAAGAGCTCCCATAGTTATTCATCCACATCACGTCAAGGCCCATCTTTTTGGCCATGTTGACATCGTTCACGGCAAAAGGGTTATGGGTCTTTATCGCCTTCAGGTCTTTGACCGTGAGGCCGGCGTTTTTCAGCGCCATCTCCGCAGCCGGCACCGGGGCTTGAGCCATACAGGCCCTTTTTGCCCTGGAAAAACCATACGATACGATCTGAATCTCGGTCTGAGGATCGGCGCTCAATCCCCTGGCCTTCTCACGGGTGGTGACGATAAAACCGCAGTTCCCGTCCGCAGGATAGGTCTGGGCCCCGAATGTCAAGACGCCGTTGGGTTCTACCGGTTTGAGTTTTGCCAATCCCTCCGCCGTGGTAGGGGTGACGCCCTCATCCTCTTCGACCATGATGGTTTGCTTTCGTGATACCGTCACCTCGACCGGGAACATATACCTCTTTTGAAAGGCCCGGTCATCAGCCAAGGCATCCTGATACTGCTCGTAACGCCGCAAGGTTACTGCATCGCATTCTTCCCTCGTAATCCCCCCCTGTGCGGCCACCTTTTCCGCCGTCTGGATCATCTTCAGGCCGCCCCAGGGGTCCTTGTTGAAATTGTCCATCATCCAGTTTTCCGACTCCACCTCCCCCCCCGGACCCCGCGGATTCGGCCATACGGTGTGCGGACCGTTGGAGCAGCGGTCCGACATGAGGGCGAATGCCGTCTCATAGGTGCCGACCTCAATATTTACGGCGGCAAGGTGAATACACGTCGCCGACGTCGTGCACGCCTGATTTACCATCACCCCGGGCACATCCTTCTTGCCGTCCACCAGCATGGCGGCTGCCCACGTGTGGCTGTAGAACATATAGTGCTGGGCCACGGTGATCCCATAATAGAGATAGTCGATCACCGTAGGGTCCAGATTCCGGCTTGAGAACCAGCGGTTCGCCGTGGCCGCGCCCAATACAATGGCATTCTCATTGGCCATCTTACCCTGCCAGCGGCAAAAGGGACTGGAATAATAACCTCTATAGGGTATATATGCCTTGGTCAACATATTATTCCTCCTTCACGTATGCTTTTGTTGTAACCATCAAAGACGCGCTGTCCACAGAGAACGGCTCCAAAAAAATCATCGCCTATGATAACGGCCCTAAAACGGTAATGCAACTCTCTGATTATGCCCACGGGGGGATGTAATACCATCCCCCCGTTTTGCATTGAGAGCTAGGGGTAACTCGGCATTTTTGCGATAGGGATCCTACGGTGCCCTGTTTTTCCAATTCACAAAGAAAATCCCCAGGGAAACCAGGGGGAGCCCTATCATCAAAGAATAGGTGAATTCCTCACTGAGAAACATGATCCCAAAGAGGACCCCAAAGACAGGGGTGAAAAAGGTAAAGGCGGAGATCCTGCTCACCGCATAGCTGTGTATAAGCTTGAACCAGATAAAATAGCTCAAAAAGGCGACGATGACCGATTGATAGAAGATGGAGGTAGCGATAGTGAGATCGACCTTGGAGATCCATTGCGGCTCAAGGATAAGGCTGACTATAAAGAGGACAGGGATGGAAAAAACGAGTTGGTACAAAAATGTGTTGATGGGGTGAACCTTTTCCGCCATAAACCTCTTGATGTAGAGGGTAGTGGCCCCCCACAAAAAGGCCGCCATGATCTCTAGGCAATCCCCGATGAGCATATGAGGCTTGGCTGCATGTGGTTTTCCATAAAAAACAATGACGATTCCCGCAAACGCCAAGATGAGACCCACGGTCTTTAAAAAGGTCAGCCTGTCTCCCCTGAGCAAGAAGTGGGCCCCCACGGCCACCACAAAAGGGCTCAGGTAGACGAAGATCACTGCGCGGGCGGCATCTGTGTAGAGCAATCCAAGGTAAATGCAGGCGAACTCCAGGCCGAATAAGAGGCCTACCATGAATCCATGAAAGAGCATGATATCGGTATGAAATAGGCGTTCTCCCTTTCTCAAACAGTAGATCACCCCGCAGGTTGCGGCGATAACGGAGCGCAGCGTAGAGGCGAAGACCGGAGATATCCCCTGGTTTGAAACTTTGACGGCGGTGTAGTTAAGGCCCCACAGGAGGGTCAAGATGATGAGGGCGACGACGGCCTTGAGGTCCAAATACTCTTTGCTTTCTGCTTCGGACATTGCAACTCCTGCGATATCTGCCGAGAGTAAAAATCTTGTTTGGCTCCTCCGCGCAGCGGTGGGGATAAGAAAGCCTAACAAACCTTCTTATCTAGTTCAAGG
>CAZMFG010000136.1:0-5346 GCA_964565525.1 uncultured Thermodesulfobacteriota bacterium | reverse complement strand
GGAGATCGGCTTCGAGATGGGGAGGCTCAAGACCGGCACCACCCCCCGGCTGGACGGCAAGACCATCGATTTCTCCCGCCTCGGAAAACAGGAGAGTGACGACCCCCCGCGCCCCTTCTCCTTCTCCGCCGGGGAGCTCCCCAAGGAACTCCTCCCCTGCTACATCACCTATACCAATCCCAAGACCCACGAGATCATCCGTAGCGGGCTCGATCGTTCTCCCCTCTTTACCGGCGTCATCGAGGGGATCGGGGCCAGGTACTGCCCCTCGGTAGAGGACAAGGTGGTTAAGTTCCCTGACAAGGAGAGACACCAGGTATTTCTCGAACCTGAAGGGCTGCGCACCCACGAGTACTACCCCAACGGCCTGGCCACCAGCCTTCCCCTCGATATCCAGCTCAAGATGCTGCGCACTATTGAAGGCCTAGAGCATGTCGAGATCATGCGGCCGGGCTACGGAATTGAGTACGACTATGTGGACCCCCTCCAGCTCAAGCCTACGCTGGAGACCAAGCTGGTGGAGGGGCTCTATCACGTAGGGCAGATCAACGGGACCTCCGGGTACGAGGAAGCGGCAGGCCAGGGGATCGTCGCAGGGATCAACGCCGCCCTGAAGGTCAAGAAAGAGGAACCCTTTACCCTCGACCGCTCCGAGGCGTACATCGGGGTCCTCATCGACGACTTGGTCACCAAGGGGACCCAGGAGCCCTATCGCATGTTCACCTCCCGGGCCGAATATCGGCTCATCCTGCGGGAGGACAACGCCGACCTGCGCCTCATGGAAAAAGGCTATCGCCTTGGGTTAGTGGATGATGAGATCCACGACCGGTTCAGGGAAAAAAAGGAGATCATCGCCCGTGAGCTTGCACGGCTTCAGCAAATTAAGATCAGGCCGACCGCAGGGGTCAATGACAAGTTGAAGGCGCTGGGGAGCAACCCCCTTAAGAACGTTACCTCGCTGGAGGAGCTGTTGCGAAGGCCCGAACTCGCGTACCATGACTTGAAGGCCTTCGATCCCTCCCATGACTCCCTCTCACCGGAGGTCGTCGAGCAGGTGGAACTGGAGGTCAAATACGCGGGCTATATCCAAAAACAGGAGGAACTGATCGAGCGGTTCCGGCGCATGGAGCAGGTGCGGATACCGGAGGATATACAGTACGACAACATCACCGGCCTCACACGGGAAGTCAAGGAGAAACTCGCGAGGATCAAGCCCATGACCCTGGGACAGGCCACGAGGATATCGGGGGTCACCCCTGCCGCCATCTCCATCCTGATGGTCCAACTCAAGAGGATAGGGGCTATATAGGGGATGGGGCCCAAGGATTCTCACTACCAAAAGCTCAAAGAAGAGAGCCAGAGATGGGGAGGGGATCTCTTCGGCGTCGCTGATCTCTCCCACATAAATCTAGAGACCTATGACCTGGCAGAAGGACTCCTGCAGGCCCTCCCCTTCGGCATCTCCATCGGGGTACGGCTTGCGGATGCGGTCATGGATAGTATTGATGATCACCCCACCCCCCTCTACTTGCACCATTACCGTCAGGCCAATTACACCTTGGACCGGATCGCCTTTCACGTGGCCGCCCTGATCCAGCACCTGGGGGGAAAGGCCCTTCCCATAGCCGCCTCTCAGATCGTGGACTGGGAACATCAGAGGGGGCATCTTTCGCATAAAAGAGTGGCGCAGGCAGCGGGGCTAGGATGGCTCGGCAGAAACAACCTGCTCGTCAACCCGGCGTACGGGGCGAGGATCAGGCTGGTCTCCACCCTCACCGATCTCCCTTTGCAGACGGACACGTCGCTCGAGGACTCCTGCGGCACCTGCCGCCAGTGCATTGCCGTCTGCCCTGCCGGGGCTATTAAGGAGGACGTCGGGAAGTTTGACCACCTGAGTTGCTTCGAGAAACTCAAGGAGTTTCGTAACCAGTATAATATCGGACAATATATTTGCGGGGTGTGTGTCAAGGCATGTAACCCGAAGGGATAAAAACTTCACAGTAGGTGAAAGTAAGGAGGGAATTTCGATGACTATTACCAAAGATGATGTCATGGTCCCCTGTGACGTCCCACAGGAGATGCGGGAGCAGTATATCAACAACTACCTCGCCGCGACGCGAGAAAGCGGTAGGTTGATGCTCTTTGCGGGCGACCAAAAGGTGGAACACCTCAATGACGACTTTTACGGTGAAGGGATCCACCCGGATGACGATGACCCGGAACACCTCTTCAGGATCGCCAGCGGCGGGAAGATCGGCATCTTTGCGAGCCAGCTTGGTCTGATTGCCCGCTACGGGATGGATTATCCCGAGGTTCGTTATCTCGTCAAGTTGAACTCCAAAACGCACCTTATCAAGACCAGCCAGCAGGACCCCCTGAGTCAACAGTGGTTCGATGTCGAACAGGTGGCGGCTTTTCAAAAAAGCAGCTCGCTGAATATCGTGGGGGTGGGCTACACGATCTATCTGGGGAGCGAGCATGAAGCAATTATGTTACGGCAGGCGGCGCAGATCGTCTATCAGGCCCATCAGCATGGATTGATCACCGTCTTATGGATCTATCCCCGCGGTAAGGCGGTAAAGGACGAAAAAGACCCGCACCTTATTGCCGGCGCCACCGGCGTAGCCGCATCGCTCGGGGTTGATTTCGTGAAGGTAAACTACCCCAAAAAAGAAGGCCTTGCATCGAAGGAGATCTTTAAAGAGGCCGTCAGGGCTGCCGGGCGGACCAAGGTGGTCTGTGCCGGGGGTTCGAGCGTCGATGTGAAACAGTTTCTCCAGACGTTGCACGATCAGATCTACGTGAGCGGGGCTGCCGGAAATGCCACGGGACGAAACATCCATCAGAAGTCCCTCGACGAGGCAATCAGGATGTGTAATGCAATATATGCAATAACTATTGAAGGGGCAAACCTGGAACAAGCCCTGAAGCACTATAACGTCCATTAAGATCAAGGGAGGAAAACGATGAGCATCAAGATAGGTATCTTGACTGGTGGCGGTGACTGCCCCGGCCTGAATTCAGCCATCAAATGGGTGGTAAAGACGGCCCTGGACAGCAGGCTCAGCAAGGAAAGACAGGATACCTTTGAAGTGGTTGGAATCCGCGAAGGGTGGAGGGGAATCGCGGCGATCGACGCCCGATCACACGACGATGTCAGCCACTCTATTGTCCCGCTCGATGAGGAAAGCGTCCGGACCTGGGACCGTTACGGAGGCACCAATCTGGGGACATCCCGATTCAACCCCTTTAACCCCAAAGATGACCGCAGTGCGCAACTGATCGACAACCTGAAGCTTCTCAACATCGACTGTCTCGTCGCCATCGGTGGTGAGGATACGCTGGGGGTGGCGCATCAGCTTTCCACCATGGGTATTAAGGTCGTCGGCATCCCCAAGACGATCGACAAGGATCTGGAAGGAACGGACTACACCCTGGGTTTTGAATCGGCTGTGCAGGTGATCACCGAGGAGATCGATCGTCTGAGGACGACGGCCGGATCACACAGGAGGATCTTTGTGGTAGAGACCATGGGACGTCACTCCGGATGGCTGGCCCTGGAGGGAGGGGAATCCAGCGGGGCCTACATCATCCTCATCCCTGAATACGCCTTCGAGATCGACCGCATCAATGAGCTTCTGCTTGAGGCGCACGCGCGAGGGGCGCGCTACGATATCGTGGTGGTATCCGAAGGGGCAAAACTGAAGGGGGGCAAAGAATTTGTCAGAAAAGAGGGAAAGGACAGCTTCGGGCACGTCTTACTGGGCGGTGTGGGAGAGTCCCTGGCTAACGAGATAGAGCGTGGAACCGGCCTGGAAACAAGAGCCATAAGCCTGAGCCACCTCCAACGGGGTGGAACACCCTGTGCGTATGATCGCCGTATGGGGCGCTACTTTGGGATCGCGTCGGTCGATCTCATCGTCAAAGGGGAATTCGGCAGGATGGTAAGCTACCGGAATGGCGAGATAACAACGGTCCCTCTCAAAAAAGTGATCGGGAAAATTCATACCGTCGACGTCAGCACATACTACGACACTGAACGATATAACGGAAGACGAACGCTCTTGCGTTGATATCGTGTTGCTTCCTCCTGAGAATCATAGAGGACGTCGATATAATGGAAATATCTTGTGCTGTACATAATCCCGATGCTCGAAATCTAACGTGTTGGGAAAGCCGCCTACGGCTTCTTTTCTTTTTTAAAGGCCCCTGCCGATGACGAAGATCCACTCGCGACTCCGCCGGTGAGGACGAAACGGGTTGCCTCTTCCAGAGAAATGTCCAGGGGTTGAACAGCGGAGCGGGGCACGATAACGGTATAGCCGCCGAGCTGGTAGCTCATGGGCAGATAGACCGCTATCTTACCTTCTCCCCCCATCGCTGCAGGAAAGTCGGTGAGGTCTTCGCGGGTGACAAAGCCGATCAATGTTATAGTCGGTTCGCCGAGCGTAATGGTTACCACCTGACTCAACGCCGGATCGTGACCCCGCACGACAAAACCCATGAGGTCGTGGACGGACCCGTATATCGTTTTGATAAGCGGTATCTTAAAAACAATCCGCTCTCCCCAGGCAACCAGCGTCCGTACCAGCCACGCCTGCGTCAAGAGCCCGATGAGGAAAAGCAGGATGATACCGGCCGCGATCCCCATGCCGGGCCAATACCAGCCTTCGGGAAGGACCAATCTGAGTAATCTGCTGAGTAGTATCTCCGCCGAGGTAATTACCCAATAGAGTACATAGACGGTGATGACCAATGGCAGAATGGTTGCCAGCCCGGCAAGTAATTTTCTGCTAATCTTTTTCATATGATGATGCCCCGAAATCCTTGTGATGGTATCGGTTTCTTTTATCGTCAGGCGGAAAACCCCTCCTCCTGTCCTACGTTACTCCCCCCAGATAAAGGACGTCACATTCGCGTAACGGCACCAGCAAACATTATTTAAGGGTATCACTTATTGCCGCGCTCATGGAAGAGGGAAAGGCGACGATGAGGGAAAGCACGTAGATGGCGACGACCCTCTTAATGTATTCAAGGACGTAGCTCTTCAATTGAAATCGGTAGAAGTTGAAGTAGACGAACAGCGCGATGCAAACACAAGAGACAATGGCCAGGGCAAGGATATTGCTGAAGGGGAGCCGCTCCCCCAGGTTCCATGTCTCTTCGGTAAAACCCACGGGGATGGCGAGGATGGAGGCTCCCACAATAATCTGCATGATGTCCCGAGGCTTGAGTTCCACCATGAGCGGGGTGGTGACATAGCTTACCACCTTTCCCGTGCTATCCAGAACCGGTGATAGCCTGTGGAGATACCCGCCGATCCTCTTGATCGACTGTTTGCCTTTA
>CAZMFG010000135.1:0-5347 GCA_964565525.1 uncultured Thermodesulfobacteriota bacterium | reverse complement strand
AAAGGTTTTCCCCGGCTGACTGGAAGACCTGGACATATTGATGCTGCTCAGGGGTTAACTGGGTTTCCATGAGCAGGTCGGCCATACCGATAATGGCGTTCATAGGCGTTCTGATTTCGTGGCTCATGCTGGCGAGAAATTCAGTCTTTGTGCGGTTGGCCGTTTCGGCCTCTTCTTTGGCTTTTTGTAACTCTGCCTCAGTTCGCTTGCGCTCGGTGATATCCCGGGCGATCCCCTGGATGATCTTCTTTTCTCGATCGATAATACCGGAACTGATCTCTACATCGACCACTGTACCATCGGCCTTTCTGAACCGTGTTTCAAACAGTATTGATTCTATTGAATTTAATCCCCCAGGGGCGTTGATTTTTTTGCTTGATTCGGTGTAGCCCTCGTCAGGGTACAGATCCGCGATCTCCATCGTGAGGAATTGCTCTTTGCTGTAACCGAGCATTTCACATGCCCTGTGGTTGACGTCGATAATTCGGCCCGCTTGGTGGATAAAGATGGCATCATTTGATTGTTCAAAAAGTTTCCGGAAACGCTCCTCACTCTTACGCCGTGCCTCCTCCGCTTGCTGCTTCTCCTCATCGGCGCGCCGCTGCCGGAGCAGTTTTTCGATAGCGGAGGGAAGAAGCTCGAGATACCCTGCCCCCGTATCCTTGACGATGTAATCACCCGCCCCCAGTTTCATGGCCTCCACCGCCACCCGCTCATCACCCGTGCCCGTGATCATGACCGTTGGTGGCAACGGACCTCGAGAGCTTAAGATGCGGATCACCTCCAACCCATCGTATACGGGGAGATTCTGATCCACGAACATGAGATCATAGGAATCGGCCTCATACTTGGCTATCCCCTGCTCCCCATCGGAGGCGATATCCACCACATACCCGGCCCGCTGCAACCGCTTCTGCACCAGCCGGGCCAGGCCAGGATCGTCCTCGATGTAGAGAATACGGATGGGTTCAGACTGAGCCATATACTGTTATCATCCCTCCGGTATCTTGACAACCAATAAAAACAATCCGAGCTTACGCATTGCCTCGGCAAACTGTTCGTAGTCCACTGGCTTGCTGATGTAGACGTTGCAGCCGAGTTCATAGCACCTGCTCACCTCTCGGGGATCATCGGTGGTGGTGAGGATGATCACGGGGATACGCTTGGTGCGCTCATCCGCTTTCATACGCGCCAACACTTGATAGCCGTCGAGCACCGGCATGTTGAGGTCGAGCAGCACCAGCAGGTGCGATGCGTGGTTGTTGCCGGCATATTCCCCTTCACAGAATAGGTAGTCAACGGCCTCCTGCCCATTGGTGGCAAAGTGGATCTCGTTTTTGACATTCGCCCGACGCAGGTTTTTCTCGATCAGGCGGGCATGCCCTGGATCATCCTCGGCCAACAGAATAGTCACGTCTTGTCTATCGTGCATAGCTAACTCCTGTACCAAGGCATTTCGTACATTAATTATAAAAACACGACATCATCCTTCCTTATCTTGAGCATATTCTGTGCCAACATGCAGAGCTGAAAAACCATTACATATCAATGGGTTAATTAGGTAGTGGGGGGGGAGAGAAGGGGAGAGGCGTTTATTATCCACGAAAACGACATTTTTTGTCACTCTTAACGATGTTATGGCATTCGAGGTTGGAAAAAGGGAAACAAGGATACAAGGGAAGAGAAAAAGGGTGTGGAGTATTCCCTGCAGGTGAGAGGAGAAGTACGGGAGAGCGTTGGGCAATACGAAGGGATGATTTTGCATCATCCCGGACAAGGTGTAAAGACTTCAACTCTTTTATGGGATATAGCGCTCCAATCTATCCCGGCCCTTATCCTTGGCGCGATACATGGCGGTGTCGGCGTGCTTCATTAAGGTGTCGATATCGTCACCATCGTCAGGGTAGATGGTGACCCCAATGCTGGCGGATATCTGGAGTTTGTGATCATCGAAGGTAAAGGGTTCTTGAAAGGTCTGTAAGATCTTTTGGGCGATGGTGGTAGCGTATTCTATCTGGAGCATTTCCGGTAACAACAGCAGGAATTCATCGCCTCCTATGCGGGCGACGGTATCACCCCTGCGCAGGAATTTCCGCAGTCGTTTGCCGACGGCGCTCAGGAGCTGATCTCCTACGCCGTGCCCCAGTGCATCGTTCACGTCTTTGAAATAGTCCAAATCGAGCAGCATCACGGCGAGCTTCTTTTGGGAGCGCCGGGCCTGGGTCAGTGCTATTGTGAGCCGGTCATTGAACAGCATACGGTTGGGGAGACCGGTGAGGACGTCGTGGGTGGCCATATAGACGAGCTCCGTTTCGGCCCGCTTTCGCTCGGTGATGTCCTTTGCGATCACTGTCACCGCCTCGATATACCCATCGGATTCCTTGACCGGGCTTAACGTCCTGAGGAAGTATCTGTTGTCTTTCTGGCTCCTGTGTTCATATTGGACAAATCGGCCGGTCTTCAACACTTGTTCAATATGCCCGGAGAATACCTTGTCGTCTTCAGGGGAATGAAACTCACTATATGGCCTCCCCATGACGCGGTCTCGCGGCAGGCCAAGCCTGGAGAGATATGCTTCGTTGGCGAACAGGTATTCTTTCTTCCTGTTTACCAGGTACACGGAATCCTCGGTAAATTCCACCAGCGAGCGATACTTCTCCTCGGACTCCCGCAGCGCCTCATCCGCCCGCTTGCGTTCGGTGATGTCGCGAATAATACCCCGAAACCCAACCGGCTTACCTGTTGAGTCCCTCCTGAGGGATACCGACATCTCCACCGTGATTATGCTGCCGTCTTCTTTTATGAACTCCCAATCAAATATTTTGGCGGCTTCCCCTGTCCTGTATACCTGGTTGAAGAGACGATAGGTTTTTTTAGCGGTCTCCTCGTCCATGTATGCTCGATTATTCATACCCGTCATGTTGTCTCTGGTAGATCCGTAAATCCTGCACATCGCATCGTTGAAGAAGGTAAGATTTCCGGATAGGTCGACCTCATAGTATCCATCTTCTATGTTTTCGAGGATGGTTCGGTATTTTTCTTCGCTTTGACGCAGGGCCTCCTCGGCCTTTTTTTGTTCTGTCCGATCGCGCGAAACGCCGTAAAACCCAATGGGTTCACCCGCGGCGTTGCGCAACAGCGAGACAGACTCCTCGATCCTTGCCACAGAACCGTCCTTTCTAATCACCTCATAGTCGATTATTTTGGCGGGGATACCTGTCCTGTAGACTTTATTAAAAACCGTGTAAACTTTTTTTGCGGTTTCTGGAGATGAAAATTCCCGGTTATTTATGCCCATCATCTCATCATGGGAGCGCCCATGAATCCTCCGTAAGGCTTCGTTGCAAAACCTGAGGTTTCCGCTTAGGTCAACCTCATAATATCCATCTTCTATGCTTTCGAGGATGGTTCGGTATTTTTCTTCGCTTTGACGCAGGGCCTCCTCGGCCTTTTTTTGCTCTGTCCGGTCGCGTGTGACGCCGCGAAAACCGATGGGCTCACCCGCGGCGTTGCGAAACAGCGAGACAGACGCCTCGAGCAGTGCTATTGAGCCGTCTTTTCTTATTATTTCGTAGTCAACTATCTTGGCGGGGATACCTGTCCTATAGACCTTATTACAAATCGCGTAAATCCTTTTTGAGGTTTCAGGAGATGAAAAATCCCTGTTATCCAAGCCCATCATCTCATCACGGGAGCGCCTGTGGATCCTGCATTCGGCTTCGTTGAAAAACGTGAGGCTCCCGCGTAGATCGACTTCATAATATCCCTCTTCCATGGTCTCAAGGATAGTGCGATACTTCTCTTCGCTCTGACGCAGGGCCTCTTCGGCCTTTTTTTGTTCTGTCCGATCGCGCGAAACGCCGTAAAACCCAATGGGTTCACCCGCGGCGTTGCGCAACAGCGAGGCGGAGGTCTCGATCATTGTCACAGAGCCGTCTTTTCTTATCAGTTTGTAGTCGATTATTGGGGCGGGGATGCCCGTCTTGTAGACCTTAGAGAAGATCGCGTACATTTTTCTTGTGCCTTCCGGCGACAGATATGCCTGATAATGCAATCCAATCAAGTCTTCATGGCGGCATTTAAAGATTCCGCAGAGGGCCTCATTGCAGAAGGTAAAGTTCCCCTCCAGGTCGGTTTCGTAATATCCCTCTTTCATGGTTTCCAGGATGGTGCGATGCTTCTGCTCGCTCTCCCGAAGGGCCTGCTGGGCTTGTTTGAGGGCGTTGATGTTCGTGGCCATGACTAACTGACAGTCCTCGCCCTGAAATCGGATGGGTCTAGCCGATACCAGGTCTTCTAGTATGCTCCCGTCCTTGGCCCGGAATGAGATCTCGAGACCGTCCGTTCGACCGTGCTGCCGCACAGCCTTCACCAAGCGCTCCCGATCAGCGGGATCGACATAGAGGTCCAGATCAGAGGGGGTCCGGCCTAAGACCTCGTCGGGGCTATAGCCGGTATGCTGGC
Organism: uncultured Thermodesulfobacteriota bacterium; assembly: GCA_964565525.1. Classification (GTDB taxonomy): domain Bacteria; phylum Desulfobacterota; class B13-G15; order B13-G15; family RBG-16-54-18; genus JAFGNJ01. Next base: position 883 of record CAZMFG010000135.1, on the reverse strand, counting down.
AGAAGGCGTTATTGACCTGTAGGTAGCGGCCGTCTTTGAGTCGGTTGATGGTAATTCCATCCGGTGCCAACTCGAGGATATGCCGGTATCTCTCCTCCCGCTCGCGCAGCGCCTCCTCCGCCCGTTTGCGCTCGGTGATGTCGCGGGAAACACCCCGGAATCCAATCGGTTTCCCTTTTGAATTCCTCATGAGAGTTACCGACGTTTCGTAAATAACTTTAGTCCCGTCTTTCCTCACAGCTTCAAACTCTAATGACTCAATCGGTTTCCCTGTATCGTAGAGTTTTCTGTAGTGCGGATACAATTTTTCCACAATTTTTTCTTCCGTATGCTGCCTGTAATTCATCCCGATCAATTCTTCTCTGGTGTATCCGAGATATCTGCAGTTTGCGTCATTCACAAACGTATAATTGCCGTCAAGGTCAGTCTCAAAATAGCCTTCCTGGATGCTTGCAAGAATGTTGCGGTATTTCTCCTCGCTCTCGCGCAGGGCCTCTTCGGCCCGCTTGCGCTCGGTGATGTCGCGGACAATACCCCGAAACCCCGTCGGATTTCCGCTGGCATCCCGTATAAGCGAGACAGATGCCTCAAAGTCAACTTTAGATCCATCTTTTCGGATAATTTGCCAGTCATATATGGTCGTACTTTTACCCGTACGGAAGACGTTTGTAAAAATATTGTAGACTTTTTTAGCGGTCTCCTCATCCATATATGCCCGGTTGTTCATGCCCATCAATTCATCCCTGGTATACCCGAAAATCCTACATGCCGAGTCATTGAAGAAGGTAAGATTTCCGGCTAGGTCGACCTCATAATATCCGTCTTCTATATTTTCGAGGATGGTTCGGTATTTTTCTTCGCTCTGACGCAGTGCCTCTTCGGC
>CAZMFG010000134.1:0-5362 GCA_964565525.1 uncultured Thermodesulfobacteriota bacterium | reverse complement strand
TCATATCCACGTACCGCTGGCTCTGCTGGGAATAAGATGCCACCCGGTATCTGACCAGTTGGTGTGTCAAGGCCCGAGAGACCCCTGCGACGGCGAAGGTGAACTTCACATGCTCCAGGGGGCTGTCGTGACCGGAATGCATCATCTGCCTGAGAAAGGTGGTCTGTCGTTCTTCGTCCCCGTCTCCCTCCCACATGTCCCCTGCCCAGCGGTCAGAGTAACACTGACGATAGGCCACATAGAGCAGGGAAAGGGGATTCGCGCTCATCTCCAAGAGTTTCACGTGTAACCTAACCGGGGGCATACCTTCTCCTTTCGGAAACCATCATACCCCATGCAAGGAATCACTGCCAAGGCTTTTATACGCGTGCATGGTGATGAATGATTAGAGATTGCATACCGCCCCCAAAATTTGTATCCTGGGTATCTATGAATCGTGTCGTAGTGACGGGGATCGGGATCCTCAGCCCTATTGGGATCGGGGTAGAAGAGTTTTGGCAGAGCTGTGTCGAGGCTCGATCCGGCATCAAACCAATCCAGGGCTTTGAGGTAGGCCACCTCCGTTCAAAACTGGGGCATCAGGTGGAGGACCCCGACTATAAGCACTATATCAAACCGGCCAATCTGCGCCGTATGGACCGCATCAGTCGGATGGTGACGGCCTCGGTGAAGCTCGCCTTCCAGGACGCAGGCCTACACATGGCGGAAGAAGATCCCGAACGGATAGGGATCATGATCGGAACGGGGCTGGGCAGCTCCAAGACGGTGGACCTCTTCTTCCGGGACCTGGTGCGCAACGGCCCCCAAGAGGTAGCCCCCCTCCTGTTTCAGACCTCCGTCCCCAACGCCATCTGTAGCCACGCCTCCATCGAGTTTGGGATCAAGGGGATCAACACCACCTTCTCCCACAAAGAGGTCTCGGCGGAGAGCGCCATCGTCCACGCCTTCGAGGCCCTGCGCCGGGGCAGGGCCGAGGTCATCTTCGCCGGCGGAGGTGATGAGATCAGTGAACCCCTCTACAACGTATACGCCACCTTGGGTGCCCTCTCCCCTCAGAGATCCCCCTATCCGGAGGGGATGCGCCCCTTTGATCGCACCAGGAACGGGATCGTCCTGGGAGAGGGAAGCGGGGTTGTGGTTATGGAGACTCTCGACCATGCGCGTGGGCGCGGTGCCACCATCTATGCTGAGATGATGAGGTATGGCATGGCAGGGTGTAACGATGGCGTCTGGAGCTACGACAGTGACGGGTCCTCGATGGCTCGAGCCATGTCACAGGCAGCGGGTGGTCTTCCCCAGGTGGGCTATATCTGCGCCGCTGCCAATTCCACCCAGGAGTTGGATCGAGTCGAGACTCAGGCGATCAGAGCGGCATTTGGCAAGAAAGCAGAGGAGATTGACATCAGCGCCGTTAAGTCAATGATTGGTGAATTCGACGCCTCTGGGGGAATCAGGGCGTGTGCTGCTGTCCTGAGCATCCACGAGGGGGTCATCCCCCCAACGATCAACTACCGTGAACCAGATCCCAGCTGTGATCTGGACTATACGGTTCAGGGGGCCAAGCGAAAAGAGATAGAGGCTGCTCTCCTCAACGGCTTCGCCAACGGAGGGGCGCACATCTGCATCCTCTTCAAAAAAGTCTCCTAGCCAGTCCGCTCCACTCCCGGCTGCTTTTATCAAAACCTAATGAGCCTTATATAGGTACCAATTCGTACTCCCTCCTGCCCAGGCCCATCTCCTCAGCATAGGCCAACTGGACCCCCCAGTCCACCTCCCGGTGCACCGCGCGGAACTTGTCCGTCCCGGGGGGGAGGTCTTTCGTATGCGGACAAAAGGGACTGCCCGGCTGGGCGTTCACCAGATCGACCGAGGCCTGGTCAATGGCCACCGGGTCATCTGAGGCGAGGATCCCTACATCCCCCACAATGGGGGCGTCACTGTATCCATAGCAGTCGCAGTAGGGGCTCACCTGGGTGACAAAGTTCAAAAACACCGCCCGTTCGCCTTTATTCTTCAGGGCCCCCAGGACATACTCCACCATCTTGCGCTGGAATGCCGGGGCGGCCTCGTTCCACTGAATCTGGATGGCACCCTCCGGGCAGATTGCGATGCACTCCCCGCACCCCACACACGTATCGGGATTAATAAAGGCCTTCCCATCCCGCATCTCAGGGGCCCCATAGGCGCACCACTCGACACAGGTCCCGCACCCCACACACGTCTTGCGTTTCACCTTGGGCCCGAGAGAGGAGTGTTGACTCAGCTTCCCTTCCCGGCTGGCACACCCCATGCCGATATTCTTAAGGGCCCCGCCGAAGCCGGTGAGTTCGTGCCCTTTAAAGTGCGTCACCGCGATAAGCGAATCGGCATAGTAGATCGCGTGGGCGATGCTCACCTCGTGGAAGATCCGTCCCGCTATCGGCACGTGCACTGAGGCGTTTCCCCTGAGGCCGTCGGCAATAATGATCGGGGCACCCGATACCGAGAAATCAAACCCGTTCTCAACCGCCGTGACGAGATGAGAGACAGCATCGGACCTAGTCCCTCCATAGAGGGTGCTGGTATCGGTAAGAAAGGGCTTTCCCCCTAGTTCCCTCACCCGGTCGACGACGCGGCGCAGAAACACGGGCCTGACATAGGCGGTGTTCCCGCGCTCACCGAAGTGGAGCTTGACGGCCACTATCCCTTTTGTCTTAATTCGCTTGGCGAGATTCACCTTGTCCAGCAACTCCCTTACCTTATCTAAAAGATTTCTGTTGACCTTGGCCCGCAGGTCAGCAAAGTAGACCATACTCGCCATTGTATGACCCTCCTAAAAACATATAATAACGTTATGGTAACGAGATGTCACGGTAAACCGGAATATATCTCCTGCAGGACCTCCTCGGCCCCCTGGGCCAGGAGGTCTTCTGCCAACCGTTCCCCCACTCCCTCAGGGTCCGCTCCCTGAGCCTCGGCACGGAAGAGGTGAGAGCCATCGAGGCGGGCCACTAACCCCCGCATGAAAATCCCCTCTCCCCGTACCTGGCCATAGGCGGCGATGGGGACCTGACACCCGCCCCCTAGCCTGCGCAGGAAGGCCCGTTCCCCGACCACCGCCCTGGCGCTCTGGGGATGGTTTAGAAAGGCGATCAATTCATTGATCGCGCCCTCCTGCAGACACTCGATCCCCAGGGCCCCTTGGCCGACCGCAGGGAGCATCACCTCAGGGAGGAGGTATTCAGTGATCTTGTCCTCCAAACCCATCCTGTGAACCCCGGCGGCAGCCACGATCACCGCGTCGAGGTTCTCCGTCTTCAACTTCCTGATCCTGGTATCAAGGTTTCCGCGTAGGGGGACGATCTCCCATCGGGGGTTGATCCCCAGAAGCTGGGCCCCTCTCCGGAGCGAGGAGGTCCCGATTCTGGCCTTGGGAGAAAGTTCCCGCAGTCTACGCCCCTCTTGGGAGATCAGCACATCACGCGGATCCTCCCGCTCGGTGACGGCCCCCAGGTGCAGGCCCGACGGAAGCTCGGAAGGGACGTCTTTCATGCTGTGCACCGCCAGATCTACCTCCCCGCGCAGGAGGGCCTCTTCGATCTCCTTGACAAAGAGCCCCTTCCCCCCCACCTGGGCCAGGGGCACATCGGTGATTCGGTCCCCAGCCGTCTTGATCCGGACCACCTCTATATGCAGGTCTGGATGCCGCTGGGCGATCCGCCCCCCCACCCATGCGGTCTGCCGCAGGGCAAGCGCGCTCCCCCGGGTGCCGATCTTGATCCGCTTCACAGCCAATGTCTCAGAGGTTGTCCCCTCTCCTTGAGGTAATCTTTGGCGTTCTGATATGTCTCCTGCTGCCACATAAAGAAGTGCCACATGAACTCAATCCTTACTAACCACAAGATCCCCTTTTTGTCAAAGAGAAAGGTGGTTAACACGATGTGTATTATAACATATGTCGCTTAGCTCGCTTTTTGCGATCATATTTGATACTATGCCCACCCATGAGGGGACGAATACGATTGGAACTCATCACCCCGGCGGCGGAGGATAACGCCCCCATCCCCAACCTCTCCCTGGCCACCGTCGCCGCTCTCACCCCCCCTGAGGTAGAGATTTCCTTCAGCGACGACCTCATCAACCCCCTCAACCTGGATGGCGACCTCAAGGGAGTGGATCTAGTGGGGATTTCCTGCTCCACAAAGACCGCCCTCCGGGCCTACCAGATCGCCCACGCCTACCGCGAGCGGGGGATCCCCGTGGTCATGGGGGGCATCCATCCCACCGCCCTCCCGGACGAGGCCTTGGAGCACTGCGATGCCGTGGTGGTGGGTGAGGCTGAGGAGAGCTGGCCCCGCCTGATTGCTGATTTCCGCACAGGAAACCTGGAGAGAATATACCGGCAGGGGGATTTTACCCCCCCTGAAGCGATTCCCCCGGGCCGTCGTGAGATCTACCGAGCCAAAGACTATTTTCCCATCGATTCCTTGCAGGCCACCCGGGGGTGCCCCTATTTATGTGAGTTCTGCTCGGTGAGGAGATTCTTCGGCGGGACCTATCGTTACCGCCCTATTGATGCAGTCATCGCCGAGGCCCGCTCCCTGCGACACAAGGTGATCATGTTCGCCGATGACAACATCGTGGGCCACCCCCGTTACTCCCAGCAACTCCTTGAGGCCCTCATCCCCCTGCGCAAGTGGTGGGTCGGGCAGGCCTCCCTGGCAGGCCTGGAGGATGAGGCACGGGTCAAGCTCATGGCCAAGAGCGGCTGCAAGGGGTTGCTCATTGGCTTTGAATCTATCTCTGAGAAAAATATTAAGGCATCTCGAAAGTATCAGAATCGGCCTGCCGACTATCTGAAGATCATCCATAACCTGCACCGTCATGGTATCGCTGTTTGGGCCTCCTTCATGTTCGGTCTTGACCACGATGACAAAGGAATCTTTGAACGGACGGTGCGCTTCGCTATCGAGGCCAAGTTCTTTTCGGTGAACTTCCCTATCCTCATGCCCTATCCCGGCACAGCCCTCTATGAGCGGCTCAAGGAAGAGGGGCGGTTGACCGACGAACGATGGTGGCTCGCGGAGGATCAGGGAGCCCGCGCCCCCCACTTCCACCCTCGGGGGATGACCCGTGAAGAGCTCCGGGAGGGATGGGAGTGGACCTGGCGGGAGTATTACTCCTATGCCTCCATCCTGCGGAGGTTTCAGTGGGAATACCCCCCTACACTGGTCAACAAGGCCATATATTTTCCCTTCAACCTCTTTCAACGCCGTTTCGTCCGCAAAAAGATCCTGGGCGGAGAGCGCCTCAGGTGGACCAAGGTCCCCTGGAAGACCAGACAGACTAACTAAGCGCGGACATAGACTTCCGGTTGCTCCAG
>CAZMFG010000133.1:2413-5363 GCA_964565525.1 uncultured Thermodesulfobacteriota bacterium | reverse complement strand
CTATTTTCAGTATCTTTCCGTTTCCCGCATCAACCTTAACATCAACTATCTGATGGTCGGGTTTTGCGATCTCGACACCATAGACCAGGTAGCCGTTTTCGTTCTCCAGTTCTACCCTGAGCACCTTGCCCGGAACTTGTTTCAGCGCCGCATTCATGGCAGAGTCCAGCGATATTTTTGCTAAATCCGCAAATGTTGCCTCATCGCCGTTTTTAATCTGGATGCTGCCACTATGTTTCGCCTGTTGAGCCCTTAGGCCTACTGTTCCGATGACAAGCAGAGCTGCCAGAACTACTCCGATGATCGTTCCAAATCTTTTCATTTTTCTCCCCTCCTTTCGTGTGGGATTGTAAGCTTAATTTCAGCTTACGGAATGCATCATAAATCAGGTAAGATTACAGGAAGATGAACGGAATACAGGATTTAATGAAAAAAGGGGAAAGATATTCTGAAGACATTTTTGCTTTAGCTTGATCATCGGGGATACCAAGCTCCTGGCTTCATTATATGCCTTACATCTTGTGAGATGAAGCGAGCAGATTTATATGGATTGACTAAAGGAAATATGAACCGAGCCCCAAAAAAAACCCTTTAAGCTCTGCACGGAAGGTATGCCTGGCGGCCTGAATGTGCGGGGATTAATGGAGATGTTTTTTTAAGATCTCGTTCACCAGCTGGGGGTTGGCCTTGCCCTGGGTGGCCTTCATAACTTGGCCGACAAAGAAGCCGAAGAGCTTGTCCTTGCCGCTCTTGTATGCCGCCACCTCGTTTGGATGATGCTGCAGGACCTCTTCCACGGTCTTGGTCAAGGCGTCCTCATCGGTGATCTGGACCAGACCCTGTTCTTTAACGATTTCCTGAGCCCCCTTGCCGGTCTTGTACATCTCCTCGAAGACGGTCTTGGCGATCTTGCCGCTGATGGTCCCGCCCCTCATAAGCCCCAGCATCTCGGCCAGGTGTTGGGGGGTCAGGGGGGACGCCTCCACCTCCTTGTCATCCTCCTTTAACAGGCGCAAGAGATCACCCATGAGCCAATTGGCCACCTGCTTGGGTTCGGGGAAGAGCCGCACGCACTCCTCGTAGTAGTCGGCCAGGGCCTTGGATGCGGTGATGACGCCGGCATCGTACTCCGGGACCTGGTACGTTGCGACGAAGCGCTCCTTGCGCTGCAGGGGGAGCTCGGGCAGTCCCTTTCTGATCTCCTCGATCCACTGGGGCGAGACGGCCAGGGGGACCAGATCGGGGTCGGGGAAGTAGCGGTAGTCGTGGGCCTCCTCCTTGCCGCGCATGGCCTCGGTGATCCCCTTGTGTGGATCCCACAGCCTGGTCTCTTGGACCACTGCTCCCCCGCCCTCCAGGACCCCTTTCTGTCGCTCGATTTCATAGGCCAAGGCACGCCCCACATTGCGGAAGGAGTTCATGTTCTTGACCTCGGTCCTGGTCCCGAAGGTCTCAGAACCTACGGGTCTGATGGAGACGTTGGCGTCGCAGCGGAAGCTTCCCTCTTCCATGTTGCCGTCACATATCTCCAGGTATTGGAGGATCGCCCGCATCACCCGCAGGTAGTCGGTGGCCTCCTGGGGAGAGCGCAGATCGGGCTCGCTCACGATCTCCAGGAGGGGGACGCCGGTTCGGTTGAAGTCGACGTAGCTGAAGGGCTTGGCTTCGTCATGAAAGAGTTTTCCCGCATCCTCCTCCATATGGATGCGGGTAATCCCCACCCGCTTTTTCTCCCCCTCGACGCTCGGGATTTCCACGGTGCCGTTGATAGCCAGGGGCAGCTCATATTGGGAGATCTGGTACCCCTTGGGGAGGTCGGGATAAAAGTAGTTCTTGCGGGCATAGAGGCTGAAGGGGGCAACTTCGCAGTTGGTGGCCAGGGCAAGCTTTATAGCGAAATCCACGGCCTTCCTGTTCAGGACGGGGAGAGAACCGGGCATGCCCGTACAGATCGGGCAGGTGTGGGTGTTGGGCGCGGCACCGAAGGCGGCGGAGCACCCGCAAAAGATCTTGCTCTCGGTCAGGAGTTGGGCATGGACCTCAAGCCCGATGACTGCCTCGTATTCCACCATCTCCTCCTCGTATCCTTTCGCACTGGCAGGATAGTACGGCGTCACCACCATGTCAAGCTTTGAGGACTTCACTGGTATTTTCTGGCTGAATCGCCGTTCTTCCGGAACCTGTGGGGAGAAAAAGGGTTTTTTCGGCCTAAACATCCGATTTTCCCTTCAAAAATCGAACACCTGTGCTATACTACTACACGTGGAACGAGACGTATGATGGATTTCTTCGAGCGGCGCATCCTGACGGTAAGCCAACTCACCTCGGGGATCAAGGACCTGCTGGAGTCCGCCTTCGACGAGGTATGGGTGGAGGGGGAGCTCTCCAACATCAGGCGTCCCCCCTCCGGGCACCTCTATTTCACCCTCAAGGATGAGGAAAGCCAGATCAGGGGGGTGATCTTCAAGCAGCAGTCGCGGTTGCTGCGCTTTGAGTTGGAGGACGGGCAGCACGTGATCTGCTGGGGGCGGGTGGGGGTTTATGAGCGGCGTGGTGAGTACCAGCTCATCCTCGATTATGCGGAGCCCAGGGGGATCGGGTCCCTGCAGATCGCCTTCGAGCAGCTGAAAGGCAGGCTGGCCGCGGAAGGGCTCTTTGACGCGGATCGCAAGAGGCCCCTGCCCCTGCTCCCTCAGCGGATCGGGATCGTCACCTCTCCAACCGGCGCGGTCATTCAGGACATGCTGCACATCCTGCGCCGGAGGTTTGAGAACATCGAGGTGCTCCTCTGTCCTGTAAAAGTCCAGGGTGAGGGGGCGGCACAGGAGATCGCCCAGGGGATCGAGTACCTCGGCGAGGAGGGGAAGGTGGATGTCATCATCGTGGGCAGGGGAGGGGGGTCGCTGGAAGACCTGTGGGCCTTTAATGAAGAGGCCGTGGCCCGGGCCAT
>CAZMFG010000133.1:0-2313 GCA_964565525.1 uncultured Thermodesulfobacteriota bacterium | reverse complement strand
AGGATCAAGGACCCTCGCCGCAGGGTAGAGGACCTGCGGTTGCGTCTCGATGAGTATGGGGGTCGCCTTGCCCAGGCGACGCTGAGGACCTGGCGGGAGAACAGGGAGCGGGCAGCACGGAGCTCGCAGCTTCTCTTTGTCCGGGACCCACGTCATGCAATCCGGTTCCTTCGGGAAGACATCGACCAGTTGACCAAAGGGTTGCGAGGGGGGATGACGGCCATCCTGGATTCCAAGCAAAAGGGATGGGAGAAGGAGGGGGCGAGGCTCGACGCCTTGAGCCCCCTGGCAATCTTACGGCGGGGATACAGCATCACCAGACGTCTGCCCGACGGCCTGATCCTGAGGGCGGCTGATCAGGTAGAAGGGCACGGCCAGGTTTCGGTGCGGCTCCATCGCGGGGAGCTTATCTGCCGAGTGGAGAGAAAGGTATGAGATGAGGGTGTATGTTCGGAGTGTGTTCTGGTGTATTCTCACCTATTTTCTTTTAACGGTACCCTGCTCCGGGGGAGGGCTGGTCAAGGTCAGCTGGTTCCCGCAGGAGCTGAGGCAGGGAGAGGTCCTCTGTGTGACGGTGCGCCCCGAGGCAGAGATTGCCTCCGTCACCGGTGACCTGGAGGGGACCCCCATCTACTTCTATAAGCAGAAACAAAGGGGGTTGGCCGGCATCGTGGGGGTGGACCTAGCAACCGCCCCGGGCCGGCGTCATCTCAGGGTGGAGGTCACGGACCCCGAGGGGAAATCCTTTGAGCAGGTCTTTCCCGTGGAGGTGGCGCCGGGGGGGTTCGAGGTACAGCGCCTCACGCTCCCTGAAAAACAGGTGGATCTGAAAGGGGAGGCCTTGAGACGGGTCTTGGCGGAAAATAGGAGTTTGATCAAAATCTTTAATCGGGTCAGGCCCCAGCAATTGTGGCGCCATTCTTTTATCACGCCGGTAGACGGACCGATAACGAGCTCCTTCGGCCTGCGCAGGGTACTCAACGATAAACCCCGCTCCCCCCACAGTGGGGTGGATATCGGGGCCCCTGAGGGGACCGAGGTGGCCTCATGCAACGACGGGATCGTGGTCCTGGTCGAGGAGTTGTACTTGTGCGGGAAGACCATTATAATAGATCATGGGTGCGGTCTTTATTCCATGTACTTTCACTTGTCAGAGACGCGGGTTAACCAGGGAGATCAGGTAGGGGTTGGTGAGTGCATCGGCCTGGTGGGGGCCACCGGCCGCGTCACGGGGGCCCATCTGCACTGGGGTATCAGGTTGCTGGGGGCACGGGTGGATCCCTTCTCACTCTTGAGGGCCGTGCCTCCGGGGGAATAAGTTTTATGATTGCCTCGACGCCAGCGCACCGTGAACATGGTATATATAGCCTTCCTCTCCCTCCCCGCCATAAAGATGGCGGCCGAAGGTGGCCCTTTGGCCAGATCTTCGACGGAGGGAGAGGAAATGAATTTATTTTCTGAGTAAGGAATATGAAAAAGGAAAAAACCTTTGAAGAGGCCTTGCGGGAGTTGGAGGAGATCGTGAATCGCCTGGAGGGGGGAGATCTGCCCTTAGAGGAGGCCCTCCAGCTCTTCGAGGAAGGGGTGCGGCTCTCCCGCTCATGCCACACCAAGCTCGATGAGGCGCAGCGGCGGGTAGAGATTGTCCTCAAGGACGAGAGCGGAAAGATGACGGCACACCCCTTTGAGGGCACGGAGGGTGGAGAGGATGGCTGAGGGGAAGTTGGTAACCACGCGGATCCTCGACCGCATCGATTCGCCGGCCGATCTCAAGCAATTGGAACGAAAGGATCTCTCCCGTTTGGCCGAGGAGATCAGGGAGGAGATCATCTCCGTCTGCTCCCGGGTCGGGGGTCACCTGGCCCCCAGTCTGGGGGTGGTGGAGTTGACCTTGGCCTTGCACTATGTCTTCGATACCCCCCGGGACAAACTCATCTGGGATGTGGGGCACCAGGCCTATGCCCACAAGTTGATCACCGGCAGGAGAGAGCAGTTCAAGACCCTGAGGCAGAAGGGGGGGATCAGCGGCTTTCCCCGGCGCGCGGAGAGCGTCTATGACCCCTTTGGAACGGGGCACAGCGGCACCTCGGTCTCTGCGGCCCTGGGTATGGCCGAGGCCCGTGACCTGCGTGGCGACGACTACAAGGTGGTGGCAGTGATCGGGGACGGCGCATTGGCGGCGGGCATGGCCTTTGAGGCCCTCAACTGTGCCGGTGAACAGAAACGGGATCTCATCGTGGTGGTGAACGACAATGAGATGTCCATCTCCAGGAGCGTGGGGGCCGTATCCGCCTATCTCAACAGGATCATGAC
>CAZMFG010000132.1:0-5383 GCA_964565525.1 uncultured Thermodesulfobacteriota bacterium | reverse complement strand
CAACCGCTATAGCTCCAAGGCTGAGACAGAGCGTCCCCACAATACAAGGCAGAATCCCCCCCTTGGTCATAGAATCGGTTGGTGCTTGCGTGAGAAAGGTCCAGGTAATGGCTCGCCATCCGTTCTTTACAAGAAAGAAGACGATGACAAGCAATGCCAGTCCGTTGATGGCAGCAGCAACACGCAACAGGGCAAACATAATTTTTTGTATGGACTTACGCCCCTGATGCAGAGGGTGACCGTTCCCCTTGCCGGCAGCCTTTGCTCTCTTCGCTGAAGTGTCTTGGGAAGAGGGCCCTTGTGCACCGGTCCTTCCACTAACGGCGGGCCTCCTCAGCTTCATGGATTTAAAACCCTTTTCGGAAGATTCTCGCTTCATCCGTCGTTCCTCATCAGAGGGTTGCGGTCCCAACCTGTTTGTACTTATGGGCGATGTGATCCGCGATCATGTTAAAGGCCAACGTAAAGAAAAAGAGTACGATAGCGGTGGCGAATAAGGCATAGTAGTGATCACTCCGAAACGGGGCCTCTGCCATTTCGGCTGCAATGCTGGCCGGCATGGGCCTGACCGGATCAAAAATGGAAGTGGGAATGAGGGTAGCGCCGCCTGCGACCATGAGCACCACCATGGTCTCGCCAATGGCACGTGACATCCCTAAAATGATGGCCGTGGTGATCCCTGACAGAGAGGCGGGGATGATCACCCGATAGATGGTCTGCCAATGGGTCGCCCCCAGCGCTAAAGAGGCCTCCTTGATCTCCTGGGAAACACTGTAGATTGCGTCTTCAGAGATGCTGCTGATGGTAGGGATGGACATGAAGGCCAACATCAGGGAGGCGTTGAATAGATTCAGCCCCGTTGGAATACCAAAGACGTTTTGGAGAAACGGGGCAACGATCACCATTCCAAAAAAACCGATCACCACCGAAGGGAGCGCAGCCAAGAGTTCCACGATCGGTTTGACCAGCTCGCGCAACCGGTGCGAGGCGACCTCCGCCAAGTAGATGGCCGTCATCACTCCCAGGGGAATGGAGAGGGTGCTCGAAAGGGCAGTAACTGCAATAGATGCTACAATCAGTGGAAAGATACCAAAATCCGGGGGGTCAGAGGTAGGATACCAATACTTTCCGAATAGAAAGTCTTTTACAGAAACGACTTTAAGGATGGGAACGCCTTCTATGAATAGAAAAAGGACAATCAAGAAAAGGATCGTGATCGAGGCCAAGGCGATGCCAAAAAATAGGTTGCGTATAAGACGTTCTTTCTGTTGTCGATCTTTCAGCATGCCTGACCTTATTCAGCGAAGATGGTTTTTTACTATAGAGATAAAACCATCTTTCCGACTACTAAAAAGTGGTGCGCCATGCATAGCACTGTTCTAAATCATTAAATCTATTCTTTCGATCAATGTTCGCTACGCACGGCGCACCACTAAACCACATATCTCCTACTTAGTATAGCGGCACAAAGCCCGCTTCTTTCACATACTTCTGCCCTCTTTGCGGATGGAGGACATAGTTAATGAAATTGAGGGTATCCCCCGTGGGCCATCCCTGGGTGAACATATAGAGGGCACGGCTGATGGGATAGCTGCCATCAAGGGTCGTCTTTGCTGACCCCATGATACTGTTTACCGTCAAAGGTTTGACACTCGTGTTGACGTAGCCAAGCCCAATGTAACCGATGGCATTCTTGTTCTTTGAAACGGCCTGGACAACAGCACCGTTGGATGCCTGCTGGAGCGCACCCGGATATACCCTTTCTTTTTTCATCACCTTCGATTCCCACACCTCATAGGTACCGGATGACGTATCCCGTGACACAACCACTATCTTCAGGTCGGGACCGCCAATCTCTTTCCAGTTCTTTATCTTGCCCATATAGATATCTTTGAGTTGGCCGAGGGTGATATTTTTTATGGCATTGCTGGGGTGGACAACGGGGACGATGCAGTCGTAGGCCACGGCAAAGGGAACGGGATACCTCCCTTTCTCAACAGCCAGCGCGACCTCTTTGTCCTTGATGAATCGGGAGCTATCGGCAATGTCTGTGGTACCATCGATAAGGGCCTTAATCCCGTTACCTGATCCCCCACCGGAAACGGAGATCTTGACCCCTGGGTTTTCCTTCATGTAGGCTTCGGCCACCTTTTGGGCGATGGGAAGTACAGTGGTCGAACCATTGATTGTCAGATTCCCAGCATGAACCGTCCCTGCCATGAGAAACATCAGGGCAAGCGCCAATACTATAAAGCTTTTCACCTTCATCGTTTTTCCTCCTTTTTGTTAAAGTAGTTACCAATTGTTAGTTTTTCGTTAGGAAAATATGAGGATTCTATGATGATCCATGCAATCCCTCCTTTCTCAAGAATCTTGTCTTAGCCTATACAGTGCTCGTTAATTGTGAGGGGATTATGAGGGACAAATGAGAATTTTGTGTGACAATATGGAGGGGCTTGCTGCTTGTTCAGGCCTTAGGCAGGTGTACGGTAAATATACTCCCTTCGCCAAGGACACTCTCAACCGTAACACGGCCACCATGGGCCTGCACGATGTGTTTGACAATGGCAAGTCCCAGGCCCGTGCCGCCGAGTTCCCGACTCCTCCCCTTATCAACTCGGTAGAAACGCTCGAAGAGCCTGGGGAGGTGTTCAGGGGGTATGCCGCATCCTTGATCGGCAACCTTGATGGCAATTTCATCGTTATCGGTGACTACCTCAACCGTAACCGTACCTTTTGGTTCGCTGTACTTGCTGTACTTAATGGCATTGTCGAGAAGATTGCCTAGTGCCTGCTCGAGAAGACGCGCGTTGGCCCTAACTATAATGTCCTTACTACAGTTCACGGTCACTTGTATGTTGCGCTCCTGTGCCCTGGTCTTATAGGCAGTAACGACTGCTTCAAGGATACGCCTCAGATGTCCCTCCTCCCGTTGAATCTCACCCCTTTCAACCTCCTGTTCAATTTTTGAGAGACTTAAGAGATCATCAACGAGTGCATGTAAGAGGTCCGATTGATTCGAAACAATATCAAGGAACTTTTGGACATTTTCCCTGTCGTCGATGGCCCCTTCTTGCAGGGTCTCTACAAAACCCTTGATGGAGGTAATAGGGGTCTTGAGTTCATGGGATACATTGGCCACAAACTCCCGCCTCATATTTTCGAGATGACGCAATCTCGTTATATCGTTGAGCACCGCGAGTGCGCCGATCTTTTTCCCCTCGCTATCGTACAGCACAGTGCCACTGAGCTGGAGGAATTTATTCTCAGGGCCGTGGAGGACAATTTCTCCTTCGGCAGGCCCTTTCCCTGTCAGGACTCCGCTGAGGAAACGTTGGATATCGGCGTTTCTAATGACCTCCTGAATGGCATGGCCTTTCGCTGAAGACAGGTCGATCTCCAAAAACGATCCGGCAGCTTGATTAAACGTAAGAATTCGCTCCTCAGAGTCAACAGCCAGCACCCCTTCCCGCATGGCGGAGAGGATGGTCTCCAGCTCATTCCGTTGCTCAGTGATCGTGCGGATCTTCTCGCCGAGTTGTCCGGCCATGTGATTCAGCACATCAGCGAGACTACCAAGTTCCTCGGAATCGGGGACCAGCAATTTGTGGGAAAAATTACCTTCAGCAAATCGCTGAGCACCCCTCTTCATCTCCGCTATGGGCTGACTGATTCGACGGGCGATATAGAGACTTACCACTGCAGCTAAAAGAACCAAAAATATCCCGGCAAGAGCGATCTTCCGATAGATGGAGCCAAGCGTCGCGTCTATCTCGCTCACGGGTATGGACGTCCGCACCACACCCACGACCTCACCGTCCTTCTCAAGGGGTAGCGCGACGTACATCATCTCTTGCTGCAAGGTATCGCTGTAACGGGTGGAAACTCCTCTGTTCCCTCTAAAAGCCGCCTTTACCTCTGGGCGCCCGCCGTGATTCTCCATCTTCTGAGGATCTTCGTCAGAGTCACCCACTACTTCTCCAGAAGGGTGAATCAATGTTATACGGGTTGCAGTCTCCCTGCCGACTGTCTTGCACAGTTCATCAAGGGATTTTTGACTTTCTTTGTTAAAGTTTGCCGCAACCTCCCGTGCAATAAGACGCGCCCTAACTTCAAGGTCCTCGGCGGTCTTACGCAAATAGAACTTCTTTAATGTCGTAGAGGCATAGATGCCCACGATAAAAATGGATAAAACGATGATTACCAGGTAAACCGGATAGAGTTTCCAGATGAGCTTTTTTCTACGCATGCGATCACTCTTTAAAGCGGTACCCGACCCCCCACACGGTCTCGATATAGTCGCTACACGGTCCGAGTTTTCGACGCAATGAGGTGATGTGAAAGTCCACTGCTCGATCGGTCACCGCCGCATCTTCCCCTCGAGCGGCATCTACGATCTGGTAACGGGTGAAGACCCACCCTGGGCGTCGCGCCATAAGGTGCAGAATGCGAAATTCGGTAGAGGTGAGTTTGACCGGTTTTCCCTGTATCAACACCTCGTAGCGGCCAGGGTGGATTACCAGGTCACCGACAGTTATGACATCGGTTTCAGTAATGGGTTCACTCTTTTTTCGTCTCAGGACGGCCTTCAACCGTGCCACAAGGACTTTAGGGCTAAAGGGCTTGGTAATATAGTCGTCCGCACCAAGCTCCAAACCGATAACAATATCTGATTCATCTCCTTTAACCGTCAGCATTACAATGGGGATATGGGCTGTTTTGGAATCACTTTTTAAGTGTCTACAGACGTCCAATCCATTCATGCCCGGCAGCATTAAATCCAATATAACAAGGTCCGGCACCTTTGAGCCAGCTTGTTGCAGCGCCTCCTCACCCGAGCCCACCGTGGTTACTTGATACCCTTCCCGGCTGAGATTGTACCTGACTAGCTCTCTGATGTTTTCCTCGTCGTCAACCACCAGGACCTTTTCACCAGACATGAGATCCTCTATTACTCAATATTCAATATATTTTAACAGATGGTTACTGTTTTGCAAATTCTTTCGCTTATAAGTTACTAAGATCGATAGTTAATGTGGTTTATGGGTGGAAACTGCCTCTGTTGTCACCATAGTATCGAAAATTCTCCCTTGCCCTTTGCAGGAAGTATACTTATAATTATGGCGCTAGTTTTGAGCCATGAAACCGCAAACAAAATGTGGGAACACGACAGCGTAATGATCAGCTAGACAAAAAGTATCAGAAATATCTATGGCGACTCAGGAACTGATATTTGGCCTCATCGGAGGCGTAGGTCTCTTTTTCATCGGGATGAGGTTCATGTCCGAGGGGCTCCAGAAGGCCGCTGGGGACAGGATGCGGAGGATCTTGGAGACCCTCACCAACAATCGGATAGTAGCGGTCTTCGTCGGGCTTACCGTCA
>CAZMFG010000131.1:0-5523 GCA_964565525.1 uncultured Thermodesulfobacteriota bacterium | reverse complement strand
CCTGGTCTGTCCAGCACTTTGTCGACCGGATGTTTCTCTCCTGGTACTCGCCCGAAGCCATCGCGGCCGCCATGCCGGCAGGAATGATGAGCTTCGCCGTCATGAGCCTCTTTCTCGGCACGGCCACCTATGTGAGCACCTTTGTTGCCCAGTACTGCGGCGCGAAACGGTTCAACCGAGTAGGTCCGATCCTTTGGCAAGGGGTGTATGTATCGCTGCTCGGCGGGCTTGTCCTCATCTGCCTCATCCCCTTCGCAGATGCCATCTTCAGCTTCGTGGGACATGATCCGCTCGTGCAGCGCTATGAGATCCAGTACTTTCAAATTCTCTGCCTGGGCGGGTTCCCGTTCGTTGCGTCATCCGCCCTCTCGGGATTTTACTCCGGCAGGGGCAGACCCTGGCCGGTGATGTGGGTGAATACCTTCGCGACCATCGCGAATCTCGTCCTGGATTACGCCCTGATATTCGGCGCGTGGGGTTTCCCGGAATTGGGCATCAAGGGTGCGGCCATCGCTACCGTGCTCTCCGGTACCTTTTCCTTTTTCGTCTATCTGGCCCTCATATCCCGAAAGACCTATAACGAAAAATACCATACCCTCAAGGAGTGGAAACCGGAGCGGGAACTCTTCATGCGCCTCCTGCACTTTGGGCTCCCATCGGGCTTACAGTTCTTTTTGGATATGCTGGGCTTTACCGTCTTTATCCTCCTGATAGGACGGCTCGGAACTAATGCTCTGGCGGCCACGAACATCGCTTTCAATATTAACACCCTCGCCTTTATGCCTATGATCGGGTGCGGGATAGCCGTATCAGTGCTGGTGGGCCAGTATCTGGGAGCGAATAAACCTGCCCTTGCACAGCGGAGCGCCTATTCCGGATTCCACATGACCTTTCTCTATATGGCGACTATTGCCGCGGCCTACGTTTTGGTCCCGGATATCTTCGTGGCTCCTTTTGCTGCGAAGGCAGATCCCGAAGGCATGGCCGAGATCTACCAGCTGGCCGTGATGCTGTTGAGATTCGTGGCCGTCTACTCCGTCTTCGATACCATGAACATCATCTTCGCCTCGGCCATCAAGGGGGCCGGGGATACACGCTTTGTCATGTTCATGATCCTGATCATCTCGGCCCTGGTGCTCGTCCTCCCCGCCTACATCGCTATCGTCATGCTCGGGTACGGTCTGACGATCGCCTGGGGCATTGGGGCTACCTATGTCATCGTACTCGGGTTTGTGTTCTACCTGCGCTTTCGGGGGGGGAAGTGGAAGGGCATGCGGGTAATCGAGCAACCGGTGGTGGACGTGAAGCCTGAGTAAGCCAAGATCCTAACTGCCACGGCACTTCCTTACCCCATAGGCTATATTTCAACAGATCTAAAAATACTTACTCTCCCGTTATCAATCGAATTATGAACCTCTCTATCCATCCACAGTAAAGTATGCTATAATGTATACTATTAGGACGAAAAGGCTAAAAAAGCAAACAATACGGGGAAGGCTTAATCGGATTGGTGGCCATCATGTACAATCGCGGATCATAGGATTATAAAAGGGCTATTCTCCTATGCCACTTGCCGGCAGTCTTGAAACCTTCAATATCGCCAACCTCTTACAATTTTTGTCCTTTGATAAAAAAACCGGTGTCCTACAGATAATCGGCGGGGGGAATTCGGCTAAGATCTTTATAAAAAGCGGCTTCATTATCTATGCCACGAGTTCACAACAAGAATTCCGCCTGGGTCATTTTTTGAGGTCGGAGGGGGTGCTCTCGGATGAAAAACTCCAAGAGTGTCTACAGTTAGCTAAGGAGAGAAATCAGCAATTGGGCAGATTTTTGGTGGAACAAGGATATATTTCGAGGAGTAGCTTGAAAGATTTCCTGCACCTTCAGGCCGAGGAGATCTTATACGATATCTTTCTATGGGAAGCCGGAGATTTCGAGTACGCGGATACTCCCCTTAATGTTAAGGGGAAACTGTTTATCCCCTTGAATCCCTTGGGCATTATCATGGAAGCCTCACGGCGGATAGATGAACGGTCAATCATAACAAGGGAAATTCCAGGCGATCAGTTAATCTTCACGATATCACAGAAAATGGGAGACACGGAAAAACTCAAACTCACTAAAAACGAGCGGCGCATTCTCTCCTTAATTGATGGCAGTCGGACGGTGAAGCAGGTGATCAACGACAGCGGTTATGCTGAGTTTGCAACCTATAAAATTATTTACTCGTTAAAGATGTCCGGATTTATCGAAAAGGCCTGGAAAGAAGAGAGCGACGTCGTCAACTTTATAGATATTATAAATATCTTTAATAATATTTTTCAGATCGTCTACAAAACCCTCAAACGCGAACTCGGAACTATGGTATTCACGATATTCGCCGAGGGCAAAGCTCATTTGTCACCCGAACAACAAGATCTTCTTCAGTATTTCGACGTGGGTATAGATGCTGCCAGCAACCGGCAAGCCTTATTAGAAGTCATTAACGAATCCCAAGACCGTCAGCAAGGGCGTATTCTGCTCATACAGAGTTTCAATGCTCTTTTACAAAACATCCTACATAAAGAGGCTGAGATCCTCGGCGCGAAAATCACCCGGAGCACACTGCATGAAATTGAACAGATTCTTTCTTACATTAAGGAATATCAGAGGGATTCGATTGAAAAGATAAGGACAGTCCACGAGATTGAGACGTTTCTGGAAGAGTTACTCCATAAGACTCAGAACAAAAAGAAAGCTAAGGGGTAATGGGGGCATGTCGTATGATGAAAGAAATAGCGTCGGAGATGTATACAATGAAGGATAGAAACGTAAAATCCATTATTGAAACGGCAATACAGAAGGAAAGGGAGGCCCATGAGTTCTATGTGGATCTCTATAATCTTGTTGAAGACACCATTGCCAAGGACGCCCTCCTGTTCCTCGCGGAGGAGGAAACGAAACACGAGGAGTTCCTGCGAAATTATCTCCGAGGCACCCACGGTATCGATGCGCTAAAACTGGATGAGGTGATCGACTACGAGATAGCGCAGTATCTGGAGATACCCGATATCGAAAAGGGCATGGAGGCGAAAGACATCTATCTCGTCGCCGCTCATAGAGAACTCAATTCGTACAACTTTTACAAGAACCTTGCGGATATCCACCCTGACGGCGAGGTAAAGGATCTGCTGCTCAAGATGGCAAACCAGGAACTCAAACACAAAGAAAAGGTGGAATATCTCTACTCAAACACGGCCTTTCCTCAAACCGCCGGTGGTTAAGGAAATGGATAGGTAAATAAAGAAGCAGCTTTTCCCCAATTTCTTCTTCTGGCCCATCGTAAGCATGAATCATATCTTATTGATCCTTACGCAATAGGCATACATATATGGTGGAACCATTGAAGCCAAGAACTCGAAAAAGGGATTGAAAATCACAATAAGTCTGCCCCCAGACCCAACGAAAGGAAGCCAGAAGATACAAAGAAAATAATATACCATAGATCTCTCACCTCCCCCCGCAATAGTCATCTCACTATTTCATCACCCATATTTTCCGTTTGTTCCCACTTTTATCCACTTTATCGCTTACCAGTTGCAGAGATAAAAGGCATTTTATATGCTTTGTCACGAAAGCTGGTGGTATCGATAGGCGAGGATGGTTTCATGAACACATCGAGTGCGAGGAGGTAGACAATGCTATCAGCCGAACAATGGTGGGGTATCATAGGAGCATATGGCGCCGGGGTGTGGCCCGCTCAGGCGATATTTTTTGTAGCCGCGGCCGCACTTGTTCTGTTCCTGATCTTCAAACCCGGCAAGGTCGCAACCGCGCTGATGAAGCTGTATTTCGTCCTTGCCTTCGCCTGGAATGGGATGGTCTTCTTCATGATCCTCGGCAAGGACCTGGTGGGAAACTACTTTTTTGGAGCGCTCTTCACACTCGTTGCGATTCTGTTCGCCGTAGATCTTCTTCGAGGCAGGATCCAGTTTCGCCATCCCGAACCCAATTGGCAGAAGTACCTGACGTTGGCACTCGTAATGATCGTTTTCAGCTATCCTCTGTTCAGCCTGGTATTCGGGCACTATTTTCCGAGAGTACTGATGCCCGGAACATTTCCCTGCCCGACCACAGCCCTTGCGTTGCTTCTGCTGACCACGGCCTTGCCCCGCGTGGACAAAATCATGTACGTCATCCTTCTATTCTGGGCCATTCCATTTCCGCCCTTCATCCAGATTCCTAAGTATGGTGTCTATGAAGATACCATTATGTTTATCGTCGGTATCTATAGCCTCATCATGTTGGTGCGGAATTGGAAAAAACGATAGTGCGGTCCAGACGTTGGACCGTGACGTCGGAAATGATAAAAAGAGTTGGTGCGAAGCAATAGATCATAGAGGAGAAACATAACAATGGAGGCTTTCATTCTCGGATTAAGTAACGGTGCCACCTGCATGGCCTACTGCGCCCCGGTGCTTGTCCCGTATCTCCTCGGAGAAGGGAAAGGTATATTCCGTAACTCGGTGCTCACTGTTCAATTTCTCTTGGGTAGGCTCTTAGGGTATCTTTTGTTTGCCGTTTTTGCCTGGGGGATCAACAGATCGATTCTGCAAGGGGTGAGTAGGCCCGACCTCGTTATTGGCACGGCCTATGTTATATTTTCACTACTCTTGATCTATTACGGTTTTTTCAAAACCAGAACTTCCTGTGAAACGACGTGCACACATGGACTCCGTCACAAATTAATGACGATATTGCCGGTTTCCATCCCTATGATTGCAGGATTTGTTACGGGCCTGAGTCTTTGTCCTCCCTTTCTTCTTGCCTTTACCGGCGCCGTGGAGAAGACGACTGTATTACAAAGTATGTTTTTCTTTTTTGCGTTTTTCCTCGGGACTTCGATCTTTTTCATTCCTCTGCCTTTTTCCGGATTATTCCGGGGCTTCGCTGCCCTGCGAATTATAGGTAGAATGGCTGCCGGATTAATAGGGGTTTATTATCTGTATTCAGGCTTAGTAATGTTGATAGGAGGGAATACGATATGAAAAAAGATGCCGCAGATGCTTCTGCAATAAAAAAACGGAGTTTGTTCAAGACAGTTCTCCTTTGTCTTCCCATGATGCTTTTAACGTTCATGATGCTTACACAAGGGTCCATACCAACGGACGGAGAGCGTTTATTCGCCTTGATAGCAACCTTTCTCTTTTTCAATATCCTCTTCTTCCTCATGGTGCGCACGGGAAAGACAGATCGATTCAGATCAATACTTTTTATCACCCTTGCAGTGTGTTTTGTTTTTTCCTTCATTTCCAACCTTATCGCAGTGAGGGGAAGCATGGCACTGAGCCGAGCCACCATGATTGAAGGGGGAGCCCCTTTTTGCCATCTCGTGATCCCTATGACCATCATCCCGGCAGCTCTCACAAAAACAATCATTTTCCCGGGAAAGATACTGGGACGATATTCTATTGCAGGTATGTTTGTCCTCTGGATAGGGGTTTCTTTGGCGCTGGGACGCGGTTTGTGTAGCTGGTTTTG
>CAZMFG010000130.1:0-5542 GCA_964565525.1 uncultured Thermodesulfobacteriota bacterium | reverse complement strand
CCGTATTTGTTTAGGAAATCGTGGTAAGAAAGTGTTTCGTCCGGCTCTCCCCAGGCCTTTACAAAAGCTTTTGCTTTCAGACCGCGTGTGAGACGGTCAGGATTTTCTTTAATGTAGTTAACGTGGCTAGAGCAAGCTGATAAAACAAAGATTAACAGGGCAAAAGCAAGTAATAACCTTTTCATTGTACCTTTTCCTTACTCTTGGATTATTGAAACAAAAAGCCTCCCGGGGTATAAATCCCCTCAGAGGCTAATTAATACTACCTTCCGGCAGCCCGTGTGTTTTGCATCCCCACTTTCCAGAAGGTTAAGGGTTATGTTACGGATAAGCCTTTATAATCAGTGGTGCCTGGAGCGGGGGTCGAACCCGCACGGGGCATGGCCCCAAGGGATTTTAAGTCCCTTGCGTCTACCAGTTCCGCCATCCAGGCTTCATTTAACTATATGGTTTTCTTAGTACTTTGTCAATCCGATTTGCATGTTTCAGTATCACCCAGTTTCTTACAAAAATACGGTGGTGGTACCTATGTATGTTTTGACCACAAGTCGCTTGTCAACTTTTATTCTCTATTTGTATAAATAATTGAAAAATTTTCTAAGGGATTTAGAAGGCATAATGTAGGAATTCCCTTATTGAGGCCTGCTTTAATAGCGTGTAACGTGGAACACCCTTACAAACTAATTGGATAATTTATTCGAGCTTCATTGCCAAATATTTTGTAACCCTCCAACGAAAGGTAATGTGAGAAAAGAAAGGAGGAGAAGATGGGTTGTTTAAAGATGAAGGTGGGATTAATGGTGTTGATTCTTTGTGGGACGCTGTGTCTT
This sequence comes from uncultured Thermodesulfobacteriota bacterium, assembly GCA_964565525.1. Lineage (GTDB taxonomy): Bacteria > Desulfobacterota > B13-G15 > B13-G15 > RBG-16-54-18 > JAFGNJ01. Next base: position 4,712 of record CAZMFG010000130.1, on the reverse strand, counting down.
TTTTATCCTGCGCAGGCCGTTGCCATCACACAAGGTGAGTATGCGGTTTTGCTTGCCGCAAAGCTTGGTCTGGGGGAAGGCTTGACGGCCGAGGAGGCGACAACAGCACTGGAGGGGGTGGGTATAGTACCGGAGGACGGCTGGCAGCTCGATCGTGACGTCACCTGTGATCTGGTAAACGAGACCCAGGCCTTGGTGATCAAGGCTGCTCGAGAGGGGCTTATCAGATACGACCCAGAGGAGATACCCCCATTGATGGCCTCATTGTCCGAGGAGTGCGGCGCCTGTGCCCCGACGATCGCCGCCATCGCTCCTTCGGGAGGGGCACCTCCACCTCCCATTGCCCCTGAGGTAAAAGAAGGTGGAGGTGGAGGAGGCACGGCAAGCCCTTCATCGTAACCTTTGTTTAATGCGAGAGGAAAGGAAGTTGCGATGATCATCAATCGTATCGGAGGGTTGCTGTTGCTTTTTGCCGGAATTTTTGTATTGGTCTTTTCACCTTCCCCGGCTTGTGCAGAGCTGAACGTAAAGGAACTCCCCGGAAACATCCACATAGGTCCTGTCAGGATTCATCCGCAGTTCAGCGTCGAGGAGATATATACAGATAATTACTTCTTAGAGCCTAGCAGCAATGAGAAAGACAATTGGATTACCGTTTTGAGTCCCGGGATCAGCTTACAGGTCCCCTTCAAGAGGCACATGTTACAGTTGGATTACCGCGCTGATATCTTCAAGCATTGCGATTACAGCCGCTATGATACAGAAGATCACAACGCCAGTGGTCTCTTCACGTTCAATTTCCCGTGGGGATTAGAGATCGCGATAGGCGATCAGTTTATCAAATCGGCCACCCCACCCGACTTTGAAGGCGACACACAAGACGATTACTACTATAATGAGGGCATGGCAGAGGCCGCCTATACGTTTGCGGACCGCTATAAGGTAAAGCTGTCCTACCGTAATGTCTTCAAGGATTTTTGGGATTGGGCGGATGAGGTGGACAATTACGTAAAGAATGAGGTATCTACCGGTATTTACTACCGTTTCTTGCCCAAGACCTCCGTTTTGGTAGAATATACGTACTACCGTATGGATAATGAAGATAGGGGTACCCCCTCCACGGACAACGACAACCACCACGTGTGGGTAGGTCTGGAGTGGGAGCCCGGGGCGAAGATCAAAGGCGGTATCAAGGGCGGCTATATCCTTCGCAGGTACGATGAGTTCGGAAAAGACGAAGACAGCTTTGGCATGCGGGGAGACCTCACCTATTTTATCGGCAGTTTTACCACCCTCAATATGGTAGTGACCCGTGAGATCATCCAGACCTCGGTCACTGCCGAAGAGGGACCATACGGGACCCACTACATCCGCACAGGCGGCACCCTTTCCCTGAGCCATCAATTTCCTTATAGGATTACCGCTACCCTTGGAGGGTTCTATTATAACGACGATTATCGTGAGAGGGGTGTTTATACGGAGCGCAGGGATGATGACCGCTATGGCGGCACCGTGAGCTTGGACTATCGGTTTCGAGAATGGCTCGGTTTCAAGCTAACCTATCGCTACATAGAAAATGAATCCAACTTTCACCGGGAGGATTATAGGGCGAATCAAGGTTTCTTTCAAGTTTACCTCTTATTGTAGTAGTAGGCTTTGCTGTTTACCGGGTGGAAATCCTCAGGCGACTCATCCTGAAGAAATGGGTGAGTGAGGGGAATAGGTCTGTCTGAAAAAGGTCACGAGATTATGAAGTTAAAAGGGGTATTTTTGTTTTTAATTATTGCCACGGTGGTGCTGTCGTGCGCTCGCTATCCGACCGTCCCCGCAATAGAAAAGGCCGACAACGCCGCGGTAACGTCACAGGGGGAGTATCCTGATGAGAAAGATGCCGATTATGTGATCGGTCCCGATGATCTGCTGCATATTCAGGTATGGGATCACCCAGACCTCGAACGGAAGGTATTTGTGTCAAGAAACGGTACATTTTCCTATCCGTTCATCGGCGAGGTCCGGGCAGCGGGCCTCTCGGTAGAGGCGGTGGAGCAGGAGATCGCCCGCCGATTGGATAAGGGGTATATCGTGGATCCCCAGGTTACGGTGACGGTTGATGAGCCGAAGATGAAATACTTCTATGTCTTTGGAGAGGTAGAAAATCCCGGAAAATATGAGTGGGAGAAGGGCATCACGGTCCTTCAGGCCATCGCCACGGCGGGAGGGCTTACCGATAAGGCGGCGGTCAGGAGGACCAAAATCGTGCGGGAACAGAAGGGAGTACCGGTAAAAATGAAGATCAAGATAACCGATCCGGTTCTCCCTAATGATACCGTCATGGTGCCGGAAAGCTTCTTTTAGGGTTGAAGGATACTATGGAGCCGTTGCAGCGCGGATCAGAAAGAGAAGTCCACCTGAGGGATTATCTCAGGGTGATCCTCAGGCGGCGATGGGCGATCATCGCATGCTTCGTGGTGGTGGTGGTGACGGTCACCGTGGGCACCTTTGCGACGGAGCCCGTCTATCGGGCCACCTGTCAGATCCTCATCGAGCGGGAAACCCCCGAAATGGTCAAGATCGAGGAGATGTTGGCCGTCGATGCCAACAGTACCGATTACTATCAGACCCAGTATGGAATCCTCAAGAGCAAGCTGTTGGCACAGCGGGCAATCCAGGAACTTAAGCTCGCAGATCATCCCGAGTTTAACCCTCAGCCGAAAAACAGATGGTTCAGTCCGAAGGCGTTCTTGGCTGCTGCCCTGCGGAAGATCAAAGCGCTGTTCCCCTCCCACCCGCATGCAGGGGAGCGGGCGCCGGACAGGGAAAACCAACTCATCAACGCGTATGAAAACAGATTAACAATCCAACCGATCAGGAACAGCCGCCTCGTCGATATCAGCTTCGATAGCCATGATCCCAGACTTGCCGCCCTTCTGGCCAATACCCACGCCAAGGTATACATGGAATATAATTTGGAGAAAAAGTTTATCATCTCCCAGGATGCGGTCGCCTGGCTTGACAAGAAGATCAAAGAGATACAGGGGGAGCTTGATTCTTCCGGTCAGGGGGATATTAAAGAACGGGACACCCTCATCGCCCAGAACTTTCGCAATCTCAAGGATGCCCTCACGCAAGCGAATACCGAGGGGAACAAACAGCACAACAACCTCTACCCGGGACTCAACAGATCATCCGGCAACCCCTCCTCAATTAAGTCGGTGACGGAGGTGCTGCAAAACCCGCTCATCCAGGAACTGAAGGCCCAATTGGTAAAACTGCAGGGCGAGTTATCGGATCAGTCAAAGAAATACGGGCCCAAGCATCCCCAGATAATACGGTTGCGCTCTCAGATAGCGCAGGTGCAGGCGAAGATAGATCAGGAGATAAGCAAGATAACCCAAAACATCGATAGCGAACACCGTATCATCCTGGCAAAGGAGATATCGCTCGTCAGCATTGTGGACCCCGCCCGTGTGCCCAATACCCCGGCGAAGCCGAACAAAAAGCTCAATGTTTTATTGGCGGTAATCGTGGGTCTTATGGGTGGGGTAGGGATTGCCTTTTTCTTTGAGTACCTCGATCCATCCATCAAGAGCTCAGAGGAAGTCGAGGCCCAGCTCGGTATGCCGTTTTTGGGGCACGTGGAAAACATCACATCCATGTCTTCCGGCACAAACGATGGGGCCGGGGCGCTCATAACGCTTCGGCATCCTACCTCACACTGTGCCGAGGAATTCCGCACCATCGCAACGAATATACTCTTTTCCATTCCCGACAAACCGGGGAAAAGCATTATCGTAACATCCGCACTAGCTGAGGAGGGGAAGACGACAATGGCGGCAAACCTTGCCGTTGTTATGGCCCAGATAGGAAAGCGGGTGTTGCTGATCGATGCCGATATGCGCAGGCCCGCCATCCATTCCCTCTTCGATGTAGACAGGGCCCCCGGCCTCTCCGACTTTCTGGCTCAAGGGGCGGACCTTGCCTCCATCGTCCGCCAGGCTCCGGTAAAGGGTCTCTGTATCATTTCAGCCGGTACTCCGCCGCCTAACCCGTCGGCCCTGTTGCTCTCCCAGAAGATGGCGGACTTTATCCCCAGTATGAGAAAAAAGTATGATCTTGTCATCCTCGACTCCCCCCCGGTAATCATGATGAGCGATACGCCGGCCATGGCATCGGTAGTAGATGGAATGGTACTGGTCATAAAGAGCGGCGTTACCCCCCGTCCCACAGTGCAAAAGGCCGTTCAGCAGCTCGTGCAGACCAACGCCACGCTCACCGGGGCGGTGCTCAATTGCCACGACATCAAGCGCGAAGGCTACTACTATCACTATCACCGTGACTACTACCACCGCTACTACGGCAGGGAGGAAAAGGGGGACAGGGTCTAGGCACCAGCGTATCTGCGCCCTCCTCATCCACTGGGGTGTCCTATGCCTGGTCGTCTTTGCGCCCCTGGCGTTGGGGAGCGTTCATCCGTGGGCCTATACGCTCATAGAGCTGGCGGTACTCGCTCTCTATCTCTGCTGGATCGCGCAATTCCTCGGTCAGAGGCTCCCGGCGCATGATGCACGGTGGAAGTGCGCCGTGGTGCGGACGCCGCTTAATCTCCCCCTGGTTCTGCTTGCGGGGGTCGTCCTGTTGCAGATGTGCCCCCTGCCCGCCTGGCTCATCAAGCTCGTCTCTCCTTCTACGTTTAACCTCTATGGCGTTACACT
>CAZMFG010000129.1:0-5631 GCA_964565525.1 uncultured Thermodesulfobacteriota bacterium | reverse complement strand
ACATAGTGGAGAGAACGGGAGTTGATTCAAAAAGGGTGCGGCGGGCATACCAACGGGGAGAAGAACGCTACCGTGCGTTTACTGCGGAACTGGCCGACAGGACAAACAACATGAGGACGGAGGAGATCTTTGATCTCGAAACCCCTTGCTCCTCGGCAACTGAAAACAATCATCGCTATACCGTGGCCTTTATCGGCCGACCCTACAATCTCTTTGATCCATTCGTTAACAAAGACCTTCTCACCCTGGCCAAGGGGTGGGGGGTACGGATAGTAACCTCAGACACCATACCCTTTCAAGAGCGGGAACGGAGGATCTCCGCCCTCTCTAAGGAGATCTACTGGGAGACCGCACGGGAGATCGTGGGGAGCATCCTCTACTTCGCCGAGCAGGGGGGCGTCGATGGAATCGTCTTTGTTACCTCCTTCAAGTGCGGCATCGACGCCTTGATGCAGGAGTTTCTCAAAAGGACGGTAGGGAGAAACAACAAGGGGAATATCCCCTTCATGACCCTGACCTTCGATGAGCACACCGCCGTAGAGGGGGTCAAGACCCGCCTGGAGGCCTTCCTGGATCTCATTGCACAGAGGAAGGGCAATGAGGGATAACAAGAGGGTAGTTATCACCGGCATGGGGGTTATCTGCGCCACCGCCGGCTCTGTGGAGGAGTTTTTCGTTTCTCTCAAGGAGGGGAGACAGGGGATCAGGGAGATCACCCTCTTCGATTGCTCCGGGTATCCTTCACAGGTGGCGGCCCAAATCGAGGGGTATGATCCCCTCGATTTTTTCGACAGGAGGGAACTGCGTCGCCTCTCTCGGGTCGATCAGTTCGTCTTGATCGCCGCCCGGGAGGCCTTTGCCGATGCCGGACTGAAGGACACGATCGACCACGGGGAGCGTAGCGGGGTGTGTCTCGGGGCCGGGGCCGGGGGTATGCTCTCGGCCGAGACGTACCACCACCAACTCCTGGAGGGGAAAAGGCCGCGGCCATCGCTCCTCCTCCCCTTCGTCCCCAGCTATGCCACCGATCGACTGGCCGAGAGATACCGGCTTCAAGGCCCGAGGACGACCATCACCACCGCCTGCAGCTCTTCTGCCACCTCCATCGCCTATGGCGCCGAGCTCATCCGGTGGGGGGAGGCCGACGTGATGGCCTGCGGCGGCGGGGAGGCCCTCTGCGAGCTGACCTTCGGCGGCTTTTGCTCCTTGCAGGTCATGGACCCCTTTCCCTGTCACCCCTTCGATGCTCGACGCAAGGGGCTCTCATTGGGGGAGGGTGCGGCAGTGCTGATCCTGGAGGAAAAGGAGAAGGCCCGGAGGAGGGGGGCGGCAATATACGGGGAACTCCTCGGTTATTCCATCGGCGGGGAGGCCTTTCACATCACCGCGCCGGAAGAGACGGGAAGGGAAGAGGCGAGGATCATGAGCGAGGCCCTCCAGGACGCCGGCGTCACGCCCCGGGAGATCGACTACGTCAACGCCCATGGCACCGGGACCATCCTCAACGACCAGGTGGAGACCCTGGCCATCAAAAAGGTGTGGGGGAAGGATGCCCATGAGATCCCGGTGAGCTCCACCAAGTCGATGATCGGTCACTGCTTGGGGGCCGCAGGGGGATTGGAGGCGGTGGCCTCGCTCTTGGCCATGCGCCACCATTTTATTCCCCCTACCGCCGGTTTTGAGCGAGGGGATGAAATCTGTGACCTCGATTATGTGCCCCAGGCCAGGGAAGATGAGACGGCGATCGTTCTGTCCAACTCTTTTGCCTTCGGGGGTAACTGTACGACACTGATCTTCGGGAAGGGGGACCTCTAAGCCGTATGGGAGCGGTGGTGATTACGGGAGTGGGGGTGATTAGCCCGGTGGGTACGGGCAAGGATGATTTCTGGAAGGGATTGATTGGAGGACGGGATGGGTTCGGGGAGATCACCGCCTTTGACACCGCGCCCTTCAGGTCCAAGAAAGGGGCCCTGGTGAAGGGGTTTCATCCCAAGGCCTTCATCCCTCCCTTGAAGATCAGGAGATTGGACCGGGCCAGCCAATTCGCCATTGCCGCCGCACGGATGGCCTTGGAGGATGCGGGGCTCTCTCTTGGTGAGGATGTCGCCCCAGAGCGGACCGGCATCGTCCTCGGCTCCGGATTCTGCGGGGTGGTCAATTCCGAGGCCTTTCACCGGGGCCAAGTGTTGCGGGGGCCCGGAGATCTCAACCCCATCCTCTTTCCCAACACCGTCCCCAATGCAGCCGCCAGCCACGCCTCTATCGAGCTGGGGATCAAGGGCCCCAACAGCACCGTCGTGCAGTCCTTCTGCACGGCCGAGGCGGCCTTTTGCTTCGCCTGCCGACAATTGATGGCCCACAAGGCCGATGCGATCATAACGGGCGGTGTGGATGAACTGAGCGCCATCCTCTACCGGGGGTGGAACGAGCTGCGCCTGACGGCGCATGATAGAGGGGAGGGTGAGAGAAGCGTCCCCTATGACCTCCAGAGGAATGGATTTATCCCTGGAGAGGGGGCCGGCATCATGGTCATCGAACGCCAGGAGGATGCCCTGCGGAGGAAGGCGCGGATCTACGCCCAGGTCCTCGGTTATGCCCAAACAGGTGGCGCAGCGCAGCCGGAAAAACGGGTGGCGCATGCTATATCAGGTGCCTTGCAACGGGGCGGGGTGAAGACGGTCGATTTCATCGATGGCGCGGGGAACTCCTCCCCTCGATTGGACGCCGTAGAGGCCGAGGGACTCAGGCTCGCCTTTGCTAACCGGTATCGCGACATACCCGTTAGCTCCATCAAGTCGATGATAGGGGAGGGGATCGCCTCAGGGGGTATGAGGATGGTGGCGGATCTTCTCATTATGGAACACGGGATGATTCCGCCCACCATCAATTATGAATATCCCGATCCCCTGTGCGGTCTAAGGGTGGTAAGGGAGGGCCTGAAGGCCCCGGTCAGTACTATTTTGCATACGGGTATTTCTTTGGATGGGACCTATATGGCCATTCTCCTGGGGAGGACCGATGGAATTTCTTGAGTCGCCGCAGAATGTCTTTGTGATCTTTACCCTCTTGCATTTTACTATTGGGAGGACCGCTTCCGTGGTCTTCGCCGTCATCAACCACCTCCCCCTCCATCTCTATCTCCCCCTGGCCTGGGTGTACGATTACGTCCAAATACCGGTATACGGTTTTATTTTGGAGCGCTCCTCCCGCATCCCCTTCCTGCGCTGGGTGGGGACACGGGTGAAGCGGGTCTCGGAGACCTGGCGGCAGAGAAAACTCGTACAAAAGGTCTCCTCGTGGGGGAACGTAGGGATTGTGCTGCTGTGCGCCCTCCCCATCAGGGGGTTTGGGATCCTTTCTGCCACCGTGCTCTCCTATCTTCTCCTGGGTAAAAACAGGGTTAAAGGCACGGTCCTCCTGTTGATAGGGTCTTTGCTGGGCATTTCATTGACCCTGGGGGCAACGAAGGGTGCAATTGATATATGGTGGGTCCTGCGGCATTGATGAGTAGGATGGAGAACATATTGCCCCACCGCTTTCCTTTTCGCATGGTCGACCGGGTGGTGAAGCTGGAACCCGGCCGCAGGGCCGTGGCAGTGAAGGCGGTCAGCCTCGACGACTTCTTCCTTGACGGACACTTCCCCCACGATCCGTGCATGCCCGAGGTGCTCATCGTGGAGGCCTTGGCACAGACCGGGGGGATCGCCCTGCTGAGCGCCAAAGAAGGAACGGCGGGGGTCCTGGTGAAGGTAGAGGAGATGACATTCACCAAGACTATCAGGCCCGGTGCCCATCTTATCCTTTCCGCCGAGGTGGAATTCCGCTTCGGGGAGATGGCCAAGGTGCGAGTCAAGGCCGAGTCAGGGGGAGAGACGGTGGCCGAGGGGATTGTGGTCTTGGCAGGTGGGAAGCCATGATCGCCGCAGAGAGGATACCCGAGGCCAGCCCGCTCGAAGATGCGGCGCTGACCGAATATTACAGCCGTATGGCCAAGCGGTACATGAGATTTCCGGTCAAGCGGGTGCTCGCCAGGATACGCGCGCAAGGCATTGAGCGCGGGGTGGCCCTCGATGTAGGCACAGGGCCGGGCATCTTTCCCCTGGCGATCGCCGCAGGCCTGCCGGGTCTGGAGTTTATCGCCGTCGACCTCTCCCCGGCCATGATCGAGACGGCCCAGGCCAACGCCAGAGAGAGAGGGCTGGATGATCGGGTGCATTTCCAGGTAGGTTCCGCCTATGCCCTTCCCGTCAAAGATAAGAGCGTCGACTTGGTGCTCTGCGTGCATACCATGCACCACCTTGAGAATCCCCTTGCCTTCTTCAACGAGGCGGCGCGGGTCTTGAAGGAGGGTGGGAAATGTGTTATCGTAGATCTTCGTCGGGATTCACCAAAACCGCTTGCTCTATTTTTTGATCTTTTGTGGCGTCTCATGATCAGGGAGAAGAAGGCACGAGACGGACTGTGGAACTCACTCAAGGCCGCTTTGACGATGGAGGAGTGTAAAGGGATGTTGCGACGTTCGGTTCTACCGCCCTGTAGGATTTATCCTCAGGCCATTGAGATGTGGATCGAATCATATTGAACCATAAAAGGATTGAAGGGCACTCATAAAGAAAAGGATGCAACGATGAAAATGTTAAAGATTATGATCCCTGTTATGTTATTGGCGGTTATAGCAGCAACAGTCTTTGTACCAAACAAAGGCATCACACAAACCGATGTTCCCCTTTTCAAAGATTATCAGGTGGTCGAGGTTCGGCCGTTTGAGGTTCCGCTCAATGTGGCCGCTCCGGAGTCCGCAGGGCGAGATTTGGCCGATGAGATCATATATCAGATCAGGAGGTACAGTGCCAAGTTTAACCTCTTTGAGATGGTAATCATGGAGGGTGCAGAAAAGGTACCCTCCGGCAAGAAGGTTCTGCTGGTGAAGGGGACCGTCACTGCCTACTCCCCCAAGGGCACCTGCGCGGCAACCTTTCAGTTTGTGGACAAGGCAAGCGGCCAAGTCCTGCCTGTGCAAGAGACCGAGGCAAAAGGATATACCTTTCGGGTGGCAAACTATATTGCCAGGGTGATCTATAAATACAAAGTTGGAAGGTAACAGAAAAAACATAAAAATGAAGAAGGAGGAACAAGCATGAAGATGAGAAAATTTTTAGGAATGTTGGTGGTAGTGGCGATGGTCTGTGCGTTCAGCAGTGTGGCAATGGGGGCAAAGCTTCTCAAGGACTATAATGCCTGTGAGGTTCAGGAGTTTGCGGTCCCTCCCAATGCCCCGGCCCCTGATAGTTCAGGTGAGAATATCGCCGATAAGATCGTCTACCAGCTCCGCAGGTATGCTCAGAAGTACGGTGGGTTTGATGCAGTGGTCAGAGCAGGGAGCAAGGAGATGCCGGCGGGGAAAAAGGTCCTTCTCATTAAAGGAGAGGTTACGGAGTACAGCAGACCGACGGTGGGGCGAAGGATCGGGCGTAGCTTTATCCCTGGAGGGGAGTATACGGGAACGGCCTATTTTGCCGCCCACTATCAATTCGTCGACAAAGCGACCGGCGAGGTCGTCTATGAGACCGATCTGAGGACCAGCTCCAGCGGTTCCGACGACACGGTAGACTATGCCATGTTGAGAAATGC
>CAZMFG010000128.1:0-5661 GCA_964565525.1 uncultured Thermodesulfobacteriota bacterium | reverse complement strand
AAGGAAGGAAGAGGAATGATCACTCCTATTGAAGAGAGTCCGTTATACCCCATTGTAAACCCCAAAAGCATCGCCTTTTTCGGCGCCTCGAACAATTTTCAGCGGATGGGTTCGATCATGCTTTCCTCGTTGGAAACCCTGGGGTATGAAGGAATGGTCTATCCCATACATCGCACGGAGAAAGAGGTGCGTGGACATAAGGCATACCAGGGCGTGGAGGATCTGCCCGAGACCCCCGACTTGGCCATTATCGTTCTGCCCACGGGTGTTGTCTGTGAGACCATGGAGGCATGCGGCAGGAAGGGGATCAAACATGCCATTGTGGTGTCCGGGGGGTTCAAGGAGGTCGGCCCCAAGGGCGCCCAAAGACAACAAGAATTGGAAAAGATCGCCGACGCATACGGCATCCGGTTTCTGGGGCCGAACTGTCTGGGGGTGGCTAATCCTCATCTCAAGCTGAATCCCACGCCTATTCCGGCCGAAGGCCCTCCGGGCTTCGTAGGCCTGGCGTCACAGAGCGGGAGTTTCGTTACCCAGATGTTTAATTACCTCCATCGACACGGTCTAGGGTTCAGCACGGCCCTGAGCGTGGGGAACGAAGCCAATATCGATATCGTTGAGTGTATGGAATATCTCGGGGCCTGTCCGAACACCAAGGTTATAGCCCTCTATATCGAAGGTATCAGGCGTGGGCGTGATTTCATAAAAGTGGCGCGATCCATCACCCCCCACAAACCGATCGTGGCCCTCTATATCGGCGGCTCGGAGACGGGCAAACGGGCGGGATTGTCACATACGGGGGCACTGGCCGGACCCGACGCGGTCTACGACGGCATGTTCCGGCAGAGCGGTATTGTTCGAGCACAAACCCTCTCAGAACTTTTTGATTTCTGCCTGGCCCTGGGGACCCTTCCTCCACCCCGGGGCAATAAGGTCATCATTCAGACCCATTCAGGGGGACCCGGCGCCGTGGCAGCCGATTCCCTGGGGCGAGCCGGACTCGAACTGCCCCCCCTGTCACCGGATACAATAAAAAAATTACGGGAGATTCTTCCGAAGACGGCCAGCACGAGTAATCCCGTAGACATGACCTTCAGTAAAAATCCGATGGATGATTTCTACAAGATACCGGACATCCTGTTGCAGGAGGGAAACGCCGACATGCTCCTGGTCTATTTTGTTTCGCCGGAAATCTTTGTCACTCGGACCATGAAAAGTGCGGGTATTCCTCTCGATAGAATCCCGGAAGAGGCGCACACGTTAATTGCTCAGAATGTGGAGGCTTTTTGCAACCTCGCGGAAAAGTACGGCAAACCGATCATCGGATATACCTACCGCAGCCTCCAGGAACAGATGGCACGCAGTTTGTTGGACCGCGGTATACCGGTGTACCAGGACCCGGAGCGGGCGGCGAGGGCGATGGCCGCCCTGATCGAATATCATAGGCTGAGAGAAAAAATAGCGGCCATATCCGCTTAGGAACCTGACGATGAACCGGCATGTGCCGAAGAGTAGAACCGGATTATCCCTTGAGACGGCGGAGGGTACTGCATCGGCATGTGCGTAGAAGGTGAGATAAGCAATGGATCGTCGTGATCGAGCAGTACTTGACCGGATGTTCGCCCCCCGAGGCTTTGCCGTTATCGGAGGGGTCGGCGGGTTCGGTTCTTTTGGATACAACATCGTCGTAAGCCATCTCCTGTACGGATACCCGGGGAATTTGTACCCCATATCCCCACAGGGGGGGGAGATTGCCGGTCAGAAGGTGTACAAGAAGCTCCGTGATGTGCCTGGACCGGTTGATCTCGTTTCGATAGCCGTTCCTGCTCCCGCGGTCCCCGGGGTATTGAGGGAATGCCTGGAGTACGGCATCCCTGGAGCCCAGATTCATACGGCGGGCTTTGCAGAGACCGGAGATGATCAAGGTAAGGCCCTTCAGGAGGAAATTTTCCACATCGCGGGGGCAGGGATCAGAGTCGTGGGTCCTAATTGTTTCGGTATCCACTGTCCAAAGGGGGGCGTCACCTTGCTGCCGGGATTTGATTATTCGAAGAAACAGGGTGCCGTTGCCATGATCTCTCAGAGCGGCGGAATCGCCAACGACTTCGCCCACGAGGCACAGATCGCCGGTATCGGCCTGAGCAAGGTTATATCATACGGAAATGGATGCGATCTTGGGGCCGTCGAACTTCTGGATTATCTGGCTGACGACCCCGACACGGCATATGTTGCCGCATACCTGGAGGGGATTCGAGACGGCAGACAGTTTCTCAAAACCGTGAGGAATATTTCGGCACAAAAGCCGGTCATTATCTGGAAAGGCGGCCTTACGCCTCTGGGCGGCCAAGCCACCATGAGCCACACCGGCTCACTGGGCGGGGAAGGGCGGATCTGGGAGGGGGCGCTGAATCAGATCGGATCTATCGCCGTCGAAGGACTTGAAGAAATGATCGACACACTCATAGCGCTCACCTATCTGAAACATCGAGGCAGACGAATCGCCCTCGTTGGCGGTGGCGGCGCAATCGGTGTCTTCAGCTCTGATCTGGCCTACCGGTGGGGACTCGAAATCCCCCCGTTCAGCACGGCAACGCAAAAACGGCTCAGAGACCTGTTTCCCACACCGGGGAACAGTGTCCTCAATCCTCTCGACACAGGGACACCGGCATTACCGCTCGCACTGCTCAACCCCATGATAGAGGAAATTCTTGTCAAGGAACCGATCGACACGATGGTCCTGATTATGCTCCTGCATGCCCTTGAGGTCGTTTCACCCACTGTTATGAAAAAAGTCGGCATAACTCCCCCCCCTCGGGGGAGTTACTTCGAATCGCTCCTGGAAACCCTCTCCCGGCTCAAAGAGAAAACGGGAAAGGATATTGTCTTGGTTTTTCAAAACAGGGCGCGCCTGATCGAAAACATTGAAGTAGAATCGGTCTTTCGAACCGTGAGCCGACAATATCAAGAAGCCCAGATCCCTGTGTATACCGAACCCGAGAGGGCCTTGCGGGGAATCAGAAACGCAGCCCGGATGGCGCAGAGAGGATAGCTTGAACCGGCCGCATATAGACGTCCGGTCCTTTGTGATCGCACGGGCAGATCAGCCTTGTTTTTCTTACTGTGAAGGCACCCTTTTTCGGTGTCTGAACGTACGTGGGGGATGAAAGAGCTCTATTTCATGAAGAGGTGATTCATGACGCAAGCACCACCCAAACGTCTTTCCTTTTTTGACCGTTTTTTGACCGTGTGGATTTTTCTGGCCATGTTTGTCGGAGTGGGAGGAGGCTACCTCTACCCTGGGGTCCGGAAGGTGATCGACTACTTTCAGGTGGGGACCACCAATATTCCCATAGCCATCGGGTTGATCCTCATGATGTACCCGCCCCTGGCCAAGGTCAGATATGAACAACTCGGACAGGTCTTCCGAAACATGAAGGTGCTCACCCTCTCCCTGGTTCAAAACTGGGTGATCGGCCCTGTTTTCATGTTCCTGTTGGCCATTGCCTTCCTCTCGGGTCATCATGAGTACATGGTGGGCCTGATCCTGATCGGCCTTGCCCGATGCATTGCCATGGTCATCGTGTGGAATGATCTGGCCTCGGGCGACAGAGAGTACTGCGCAGGGTTGGTGGCCTTTAACTCCATCTTTCAGGTCCTCTTCTTCTCGCTGTACGCTTACATATTCATCACCGTTGTACCTCAGTGGCTGGGCTTGAAGGGTGCTGTCGTGAATATCTCCATGGGTCAGATAGCCAAGAGTGTCTTTATTTACCTCGGCATTCCGTTTATTGCCGGTGTGCTTTCACGTCTCATCGGATTGAAGACCAAGGGTCAACAGTGGTACGAAGAGAAGTTCATCCCTAAAATCAGCCCCATTACGCTGATCGCCCTTCTTTTCACCATCCTCGTCATGTTCTCGCTCAAGGGTGAGTATATCGTTGAGCTCCCCCTTGATGTTGTTCGGGTTGCCATCCCTCTGTGTATCTATTTTGTGGTGATGTTCTTTGTCTCCTTTTTCTTATCAATGAAGGCGGGGGCCACGTATGAGCAGTCGACGTCGCTCAGTTTCACTGCCGCATCAAACAACTTCGAGCTGGCCATTGCGGTAGCCGTGGCGGTTTTCGGGATCAGCTCAGGTCAGGCCTTTGCAACGGTCATCGGCCCCCTGGTTGAAGTTCCCGTCTTGATCAGCCTGGTCACTGTGGCTCTTTGGTTTAAAAAGAAGTACTTCCCCTATGCTGTAGAAACCCCTACGGGGGTTTGTCACCTCAGCTGTAAGCCATGAATGAGAAGGGATAAAACATGATTCCCCAGAAGAAAAAGAGCTCGCTCGCTTCACAACAGATACGTTTCCGTATATGGTTTGTGTTAATGGTTATCATAAGCCTTCCTCTCTGGATCGGTGCTTGTGGCAGGGGCAGCCAGAAAGCGGTTGTCGCCGAGGTCAACGGCCAACGGATCACGGTGAAGGATTTTCATGATGAGCTGGCGAGGACACCTGAGGATATGCGCACTGTCTACGAGCAGGACCCCGGCGAGGTCCTCGACCACCTCATCTCCGTGACGCTGCTGCTCCAAGAGGCCAAGCGCAAGGGGCTGGTGGACTCTGCCGATCTACGGGGTCTGGATAAGCCCGGCATCCAAGAGGGCATGCGGCGTCTTATGGAGATGGAGATCAAGGGCGTAGAAGTGGTCACGGATAAGGAGGTGACAGCCTTCTACCGGCAATACCGGGACCAGATGGGGGGAAAACCCCTCTCCCAGGTCCGAGATGCAATCCGCATGATGATCCTTGAACAGAAACAGCAACAGAGGATCGGCGATTTGGTGGGGCGACTGCGCGCCACCGCCGCCATCACGGCATACCCTGAGCGGCTTCCCAAGCCGCCTCCGCCGGCCCTTGAGGCCTCAACGGCTGACGCGTTCCGGGCAGCCTTGCAAAGCGGGCGTCCCACGGTGGTTGATTTCGGTTCGAACCGCTGCATTCCATGTATCCGCCTCAGGCCTGTGATGCGGGCGTTGAAAGATGCTCATACGGAACGCATTAATGTGATATTTATGGAGGTCAGCGACCACAGGGACCTTGCGTTGCACTATAAGGTGCGCCTGGTCCCCACCGTAATCTTTTTCGACGCGCAAGGCCGGGAGGCACGCCGGAAGATGGGCTTTATGGATCGCGAGGCCATGGAGAAGGCCTTGCACGAACTCGGATTCTTGGGAGGATAAAATGGATGCCTTGCTGGCAGGACTGACCCGGCTCGTGGAGCAGAACGTGTGGATCGCACCGTTCGCCTCATTTCTCGGAGGGTTTCTCACCGCCTCCAACCCGTGCGTGCTGGTCATGATCCCGCTGGCCATGGCTTATGTAGGGGGGTATGGCGCGTCTCTGAGCTGGCGATACAACCTTTCCCTGTCCATGGTCTTTGTCGTCGGCCTAAGCATAACCTTTACTGTCCTGGGGCTTATCGCTGCCTTTATGGGGAGCCTCCTCGGCGATGTGGGGAGCTTCTGGCAGTATGCCGTGGCAGGGATCTGTCTCGTCATGGGCCTTCACCTCTTGGGGGTATTCAACTTTCAACTTCCCCTGCCGAGTCGATTCACGACCCACAAGAAGGGGATCGTAGGGGCCCTTCTGCTGGGGCTTTTGTTCGGCGTGGTCTC
>CAZMFG010000127.1:0-5760 GCA_964565525.1 uncultured Thermodesulfobacteriota bacterium | reverse complement strand
TTTTCCCTTTGACTTTTTCACATTTTATGTTTAAATAATAAACTTTAACTATTAACGATTGGAGTGGCACGTGGACCTACGGTTGGTGATTATGGGGCTCTTGATGCAAGGGCCGAGTCACGGATACGACCTAAAACGGACCCTGGAGGGGAAACTAAGTCCCTTCTTTGAGGTCTCCTCTACCCCCCTGTACTATACGTTGAAGAAGCTGGAACAGGAGGGGTTGGTTACTAAGTGGAGCACCGTCTCCGGCAGGAGGCCGACGAAATATGTCTACAGCCTAACCGCCAAGGGACAGGAAGAAATCACAAGGCTTCTGCTCGAGAACATCACCTATCTGCACCGTCCCTCCTTTAATCTCGACATCTCCCTCTATTTTCTCAACTTTCTCTCCCCCCAGGATGTGGTGAAGACATTGAAGAAAAGATTGCGGGAATTTCGCAAGTTGAAGTACTTGTTGCAAAGACAAAAAAGGGGGCTAGAGGCCGATGCGACCCGACGACGGGAATATATCATTACCGCCCATAACATCCGCTTTACCGAGGCCGAAATGGAGTTTGTGCAGGATTTGATCGAGGCCTTCTCCCAGGGGAGATTGGATGAGACGACTGTTTTTTCTGAGGTAACAAGAGACCATGATCGTCGGTAACTATCTGCAACGGCAGGCCCACGAGCGACCCGACAAGGTGGCCGTCATCTGTAACGAGGTACACCTGACCTTCTCCGATCTCAACCTCAAGGCCAACATCTTGGCCAATTGGCTGCTTGCCCAAGGGATTAACAAGGGAGACCGGGCGGTGATGTTGCTCCCCAACTGCGCCGAGTTTGCGGTGGTCTACTTCGCCCTCATGAAGATCGGGGTCATCGCGGTGATCCTCGACTTCCGCCTCAGCCCCCCTGAGATGGCCCCCCTCTTCGACGAGACGGAGGCAAAGATTCTGATCACCCATTCGAAGCAGAAGACCTTCGCCGAGAGGATGCTGCGAGAAAAGAGATACCTGAAACACGTTGTCCTTCTGGGCGACGAAACAGGGACGGAGGACGGCCTGTATCAGTATGAGAGGATCGTAGAGAAGGGGGATAAAAAAGAGCCGAATGTCCTCCTCAGGGAGGAGGATGAAGCCCTTTTCCTCTATACGTCGGGCACGACCGGCAAGCCCAAGGGGGTGATCTTGACGCACGATCACCACACCTATTTCCCCGAATCTATGAAGGCCATGCTGTCCTTAACGGACCAGGACGTAGAGGGGGCAGTGCTTCCCATGTCCCATATCTCAGGGCCGATCGTCCTCAATCTGACGGTGGAGGTGGGCCACACCCTCGTCATCATCGACGAGATCCGGCCCAAAAAAATCCTCGAAGAGATACAGCGAAACAAAATCAACTACTTCCACGCCGTACCCCCCATCTTTCAAATGCTCCTCAATCTTCCCAGCCGTGAGCGATATGACCTGAGCAGCCTGCGCTTCGTCGCCATGATGGGGACGGTGGTGGCGGAGGAGCTCATGGAGGAGTGGGCCGAAGAATACCCCCATGCCATACCATTGCAGGGATACGGGGCCACCGAGACCTCTCCCCTGCTCACCCTCACCCACCTTGATGATGCCCCCCGCAAGATGGCCAGCGCCGGCCGCGTCTGCCCCCGGGTCGAGATCAAAATCATAGATCAAAACGGCGAGGAGCTCCCCACCGGGGAGGTGGGGGAGGTGATTGCCCGCGGCCCCCAAATCATGAAGGGGTACTTTAAAAAACCCAAGGCCACTGAACAAAAGATCAAGGACGGGTGGTATTACACCGGCGACCTGGGGAGGTTCGACGAAGACGGCTACCTCTATATCCTGGGCCGGGCCGACGACATGATCATCACCGGGGGGATGAACGTCTACCCCTCGGAGTTGGAAAATATCCTCATCGCCCACGAAAAGGTGGCAGAGGCGGCGGTGGTGGGAATACCGGATAGAGAGAGGGGACGGGCCTTGAAAGCAGTGGTCGTCCCCAAGGTAGGGGAGGAGATCTCCAAGCGGGAGCTTATGAGATTTTGTAGGGGGCGGATCGCCAACTTTAAACTCCCCAAGGACATCGAATTCCGGGACAGCCTCCCGCGCTCTCGCACCGGAAAGGTGGCCAAGCGGGAATTAAAAATTGTAGAACAGGGGTTGAAAAAGTATTGGGAGTTTTTGGGGGACCACAAGAAATGGATCGGCCCCGTGGCCCTCATCACCGTCTGGTTTCTGGTTACGGTTACCAAGCTGGTGGATCCCTTTTTTCTCCCTTCGCCGTATAAAGTAGGAAAACAACTATTAATATTGCTCGTCCTTGAACCATTGAAGTACAACACGTACGAGCACATCGCGAAGACCTTTTACCGCATGATGGCGGGGTATACCATAGCGGTCGGCATTGGGGTACCCCTCGGCATCATCCTCGGCTACTGGGAAAAGGTCTATGACTCGGTGGAGTTCATCATCGACTTCTTCCGCTCCTTCCCCGCCACCGCCATGTTCCCCCTCTTCATGCTCGCCTTCGGCCTCGGGGACGGCTCAAAGATCGCGTTAGTGGTCTTCGGCTGTGCGCTGCTCATCCTGGTCAACACCACCTATGGGGTCCATGGGGGCAGCCGCACCCGCAAGATGGTGGCCGAGACCATGAAGGCATCGGAGGCCTATATCATGACCAAGGTCGTCCTGCCCGAGGCCCTCCCCCAGATAGCGGCCGGGCTGCGGCTCGCCCTCTCGCTGAGCCTCATTATCGTCGTGGTCCTGGAGATGTTCATCGGGACCACGAGGGGATTGGGGTATTTGATCTACAATGCCCACATGACCTACCAGATACCCGATATGTATGCCTTTATCGTCCTGGCCGGCCTCATCGGGTACTTTATCAATCAGGGGTTTGTCAAGTTGGAGGACAAGGTGATCCACTGGGCCGGGAAATAAGAATAAGATCGAAGGCATGGGGTAGCAAGAGGTTGTTCCACAACCTTACATACCATAACTAAAAAGGAGGGAAAGAGTATGAAAAAGTTATTGGCAACAGTAGGGATTATGATCTTTCTGTGCGGATCGGCGACGGGGGCCTATGCGGCCCAAGATGTGGTGCGGATCGGCTACCTGGGCATCGTGATGGACCTGCCGACCTTTGTGGCCCAGGAGAAGGGCTTTTTCGCCGAGGAGGGGTTAAAGGTAGAACTGATCCCCATCAATTCGGGATCGGCGATCACGGACGCCCTGATAGCCGGCAGGATCGACGCCAATTGCGGCAGTTCTATGACTGGCCACTGGTTCGCCGCCCAGGCTGCGCCGGATCGGTTCAAGATTTTTCTTGCCTTGGGGGTCAGACCAGGTAAGAAAGACCGGAGCTTTGTGGTCGTCGTCAAAAAGGATTCCCCCATTACGAACCTGAAGGACCTGAAGGGGAAGAAGGTAGGGACCTACCCCGGCCCTACCTCCGTGGCCTTGGCTCGAGCGGTCATCCGTACCCAGATAGATCCGGAAGCAGTTATCTTCACCCAGGTCCCGCCGCCTAATATGGTCCCTGCCCTGGCTGCGGGCCAGATCGACGCCTTCTTTACCCCTGAACCCATGGGGATGATGGCCGTCTCCAAAGGGGTGGGAAGGTATCTCATGAAAGGCCCCCTGAGCCTCTTGAATTTGAAACGGGGATTTCCGGGGTATGCATTTTCCTTCTCGACCAAGTTCTTGAAGGAACGCCCTGAGGATGCCAAGAAGGTCAAGGCCGCCATGGATAAGGCCGTTGATTACATCAGGGGCCACGAGCAGGAGGCACGCCCCTATCTGGTCAAGTACACCGGTCTCCCCGAGCCGGTTGCCATGGCCTGCCCCATAGATGAATTCATGAAGCTCGATGAGATCGACGAGCAGGCGGGGCAGGACTACTTCGATGTCCTGTACAAAGAGGGGGCCTATAAGCAGAAACTTGATACCACCAAGCTGTACTACGAGGATTAAAAGTATAACATGGTGGGGAGGAGGAAATAAAAAAGGAGGTTGATGGTCGATGAAACGACTAATTGCGACGGTAGTATCGGTCTTTCTTCTGATGACAGCGGGGAGTGCGTTCGGTGCAGAGAAGGTAACCATAGGACACCTTGCTGTGGTCCCCAGCCTCCCCACCTATGTGGCCATGGAAAAGGGCTTCTTCACCGACGAGGGATTGGATGTTGAGCTGGTTCCCTTCCAGTCGGGAACGGCGATTATCGACGCCCTGGTGTCGGGGAGGATCGACGCCAACTGCATGAGCGCCATCACCGGCCACTGGTTTGCCGCGCAGGGTGCGCCGGACAAGTTCAAGATATTTCTCGTCTACGCCGCTGATTCCAATGTGGATAATACCATGGCGGTCGTGGTCAAAAAGGATTCTCCATTAAAGGACCTCAAAGGCCTCACAGGGAAGAAGGTGGGGACCTTCCCCGGGGGCACCTCGGTGGCTCTGGCCCGGGCGATCATCCGCACGCAGATAGACCCTGAAAAGGTCACTTTTGCCGAGATCCCCCCTCCCAACTTGATCGCGGCCCTGGCAGCCGGCCAGATCGACGCCTACTTCTCCCCCGAGCCCTTCGGGATGATCGCCGTCTATCAAGGTGTCGGCAGGTATCTCATGCAAAGCCCCTGCACGTTGCTCGGATTGAAGAAAGGCATCGTCGGAGGCGCCTTCTCCTTCTCTGCCAAGTTCTTGCAGGAGAGGCGCGAGGTAGCCAAAAAGGTCAAGGCCGCCATCGAAAAGGGAGTGGACTACATCAAGACCAATGAGGAGGAGGCCAGGGGTTACCTGCCGAAATACACCCCGCTTCCGCCCCCCGTGGCCGCCCGGATCCCCTTTGAGAAGTGGATCACGATAAAGAATCTGGACAAGCAGGCCCCTCAGCTCTACTTCGATCTCCTCTACAAAGAAGGGGCCTATCAGAAACAGGTGGATACCACCCAACTCTATTACGAAGAATAGCATGGCTCAGGAGAGACCATATCTCTACGTCCGCGGCGTGAGCAAGCACTATGACACGGCCCCCGACCCCCGTCTGGGGAGCGGGGGCCTCAGGGTGCTGGACAACATCTCCTTCACCGCCAAGAAGGGGGAGTTCGTCACCATCGTAGGCCCCAACGGGTGCGGCAAGAGCACCTTCTTCCGTATGCTCTCCGACCTTGAGGAGATGGACTATGGTAGGATCCTCATCGGCGGGAAGACGGTCAAAGAGGCCAAGATCGGATACGTCTTCCAAAACTACCGAGAATCCCTCTACCCCTGGCGCACCTGCCTCGGCAACCTCATGGTCGCCATGGAGCTCGACGGGGTCCCGCGGCGGCAGCGGAGGAAGAAGGTGGATGAGTTCCTCTGGCGGCTCGATATGAGCGTGCGTGAGGACGCCTATCCCTATGAGCTCTCCGGCGGGCAGCAGCAGATGCTCGGTATCCTCAGGGCCCTCGTCTATGAACCGGATATCCTCCTCTTGGACGAACCCTTCAGTTCCCTCGACTTCCAAACGACCCTCTACATGCATGACAAAATCATGGAGGTCTGGGAAAAGACGGGGGTGACCGTCCTTTTTATATCGCACAACATCCATGAGGCGGTCTACCTCGCCGACAAGGTGGTGGTCTTCAGCAAGCGGCCCGCCCGGGTAGTGGAGGTAATCGAGACCAACCTCCCCCGCCCGCGGGATTATAAGGTGACCGAGAGCGATCAGTTCTTCGAGGTGCGAAATCGGGTGATGGAGCTCTTCCGAGACGAGATCATGGACAGCTT
>CAZMFG010000126.1:0-5818 GCA_964565525.1 uncultured Thermodesulfobacteriota bacterium | reverse complement strand
TCGCTCGTCTCCTTGATAAGCTCGGCTGTATACAACCGGCCCCTGCCTATACCGGGGCATCTCTTGGCCCCTCGTTTCCACGAATCGGGTGAATAAACGTTTGAACGCCAGAACGGCCATGTCCGGCATTGCCGGGGGCGGTCCGCGTACACCGTGCACCCCTGCTCTTGGTCAAAGAAGATGCAATCATTGTTCGGTTTTTCGATGAGGCTGATCGCCCCACCCCCTATGGTACGCGTGTAGTCCTTCCGAAACTCCGCTTCAGAGAGAGCGAGGCGGCGGGCGAGGGCGGCGATCTCCTCATCGCTGACGCGCACGGTGCCGGAGAATCCGCTGCAGCAGTTCCCGCACCGTAGGCATTCGAATTGAAGTCCGTCTTTGTACCACAGCTCGTTCACCATCTGTCGTGCCTGAAATTCCTCTCTATTACTTACCTTTAATCAAGAGGAGCTTCATCTGTTTTTATCTGGATCGGGCTTGTTTGCAGGTGTAATTGCGTATCCCTGTAAAAGGTCAACATCTTTTGATAGGCTTCGTCGGGCAGGTGTAACGGCTGATCGTTTGTGAGATATCGTGGGATGGGCAAAATATAAAATTGATTTTTATCCGCTGTACGGTGGACATAGACCCAGGTGGGGGTGTAGCGCACGTCTGTAATGGCCAGTGCCGTGTCTTTATCCTTATGTATAGTAAAGTTGAAGATGATGCCGCCGTCGCGGTATCGATCCCGCTGATTGGACACGAAATTCCCCAACGAGTATATCACCAGGCGGGGTTTCGTATCGCCGTATTTGTCGGTGATCGGTTTGAGCTCAAAGGGCTGTAAGACGTGGGGGTGGCTCCCCAAGACGATATCGACCCCTTCGGAGAAGAGAAACGCGGCCATCTTTTTTTGAAACTGATCAGGGTAGCGCTCATATTCCGTGCCCCAGTGGATGAGGACGATGACGACGTCCGGGCATTGTTCCCTCGCCAGTTTGATGTCTTCCGCTATCAGTTCCTTATCAATGAGGTTTACATACGTCCCCTTGGGGATGGGCATGCCATTGAGGCCATACGTATAGCTGATAAAGGCAAACCTGATGCGGTTGCGTTCAACCATCAGAATGCGTTGGCTCTCATATTCCGATTTGTTGCGGTAGGTCCCGGTATGCAGGATGCCGGAGCCATCCAAGACCTTGATGGTTCGGACCACCCCTCGTTTGCCCGTATCGCAGGCGTGATTGTTGGCCGTGGTGAGTACGTCTATGCCGGCCCCGTGCAGGGCCGCCACAAGGGCGTCGGGGGTGCCGAAGCGGGGATACCCCCTGTAAAGCTTTTCCCTGCCGGGTAGGGTGGTCTCTAAATTGCCGATGGTCACATCAGCGGCGGAAAGGAGGTCTTTGACCGGGGAGAAGACCGGCGCAAAATCGTAGGTATCGCGTTCGGCATCCCATGCCGACTTCAGTTGGGCGCCATGGACCATGATATCGCCGACGGCAGCGATGGTTACCTGAGTGGCACGGGGTCCTTCCGGCCCTTCCGGAGGGGGGATCTGAGTCCGAATGCCGCAGCCGAGGAGGGTGAAAACGAGGACGAAGAGGATGGTTATTTTTTTCAGCACGATATGACCTTTATTCTATGTAAAGGAGGAGTTTAATACAAGACGCTCGGCTTTGAGAGGTTCTTGTCCGGCCACCATGGATTATTCCGGTTCGTCCCCTCGAAGAAGAGAACCGTGCTTTTTTAGGGCATGGGGAACCCCTCGGTCTTTTTAGGGGGTACACCCAATACCTGCTGTATCTTATAGAGGCTGAATTTCAGCAGGCGTTTATCAATGGGGGTTAAGGCCTTGAAATCAATTTCGGCATTTTGGAAGCGCAATCCATCGGAGGTCATGGCTACATACTTATTCACATCGATGTCCCGCCGCAACTCATTATATATGTCCGCGATAGCGGAATCAGCTATAGCGAATCGCCTTATTTTCCATCTTCCCTTCTCCCGCTCCATCACAATGAGGTTGTCGATCAGATTTTCGCTGTGGTCGCTGGAGAGGACGTCAAGGATCTCTTTATCCCTTTTTTGCTTAAGCAAAATACTTACGTGTACCGAATCGTCGCTGATAAAAGGAATCCAAAAATTGCTCCTCTTCAATTCAACCTTATAATCATCCTGATCGATGAGGTTATAGTACTTAAGGACGGACAATTCTAAGAGGAAGTTGAAATTCAAACGTTGCTCGTCATCGGGAAGTGTGCCCTCTTGAAAGTTTGGCGCGAAGTTGTCACAGGCCTCAAGATACATCCCGTCTTTTAACCTATTGAAATAGCTCGTGATTATTCTGTCTATCTGATGGTTTTCCCCCAGGACGGAGACGTACGCCAGGATACCCGCCACACAGATGGCAAATACGGTGAGAGTCACAGTTAGTTTTAGGCTTGATTTTTCCATGGACTCACTTACCCCCTCCTTGCAATCATCCTCGTGTCTCTGTCGGAGGACCTATAAATTGATATTGGAATACTTCCTCCAGGGCCTGGCCACCTGCTTGTTTTCCAGCACCTCGAGGGCGCGACAGACGTGCTTCCTCGTATCGTGGGGCATGATGACGTCGTCCACATATCCCCTCTCCGCAGGCTGATAGGGGTGCTCGTATGTGGTCCGGTACTCCTCGATTCGTTTCTGAGCGGTCTCTTTCGGATTCGCCGACTCTTTGATTTCCCTGGCGAAGATGACGCTCGCCGCGGTCTCCGCCCCCACGATGTTTATCTTGGCGGTCGGCCAGGCAAAGACGAGGTCCGCCCCGATGCTCTTGTCGAGCATGGCGTAGTGCGCGCCCGCGTATGACTTGCCGATGATCACGGAGATGAGAGGTACGGTGGCGTCCGCCCAGGCAAAGAGTGTCTTTGCCCCGTGGCGCAAGATGCCCTTCCACTCATGCGGGGAGCCGATCCAGAAGGCGGGGCAATCCACGAAGGTCACCAGCGGTATATTGAAGAGGTCGCAGAAGCGGACAAACCTGGCCAGCTTGTCGGAGGCGTCGCAATCCAGCCCTCCCATCAATACCGTGGGTTGATTCGCCACGATCCCGGCCACCCTGCCGTTGAAGCGTGCGAACCCGACGATGAGGTTGCGGGCAAAGTACTTGTGTATTTCATAGAAGCTCCCCTTGTCGACCACCATGTCGATGAGGGGATACATAGTATAGGGGGTCCGGAGGTTCGGATCGGGGAGAAACTCATCGAGCTCGGGAATCTCCCTATTCGGATCATCACCGGTCTCCATAGTCGGCGGCTTTTCTCTGTTATTGGAGGGGAGATAGGTCAAGAGCCTTCTGGCCAGCTCGATGCACTCCTTGTCATCGTCGCCGACTACATGGGTGCCCCCTGATTTCACCGCATGGGCCTCCCACCCGGCCAGTTTCTCGAGGCTGATGTCCTCCCCGGTCTGGGTCTTGACGAAGGCGGGGCCGGCGATCCCCATAAAACCGGTTGTCTTGCTCTGGATGAGAAAGTCGTTCATGATGGGGTGATAGGCCTGCCCGCCGAGGCAGGGGCCAAGGAGCAGGCCGATCTGGGGCACGATCCCCGAGGCAAGGATCTGGGCGCGGAAAGTCCACCCATAGGACTCCAACGTGTCCATCCCCTCCTGGAGGCGGGCGCCGCCGGAGTCATTGATCCCCACAAAGGGCCACCCCTTCTCCTTGGCGAAATCCAAGGCCCACACGAACTTTTTGCCGTGATACTCACCAAAGGTGCCGGCCATGGCCGTAAAGTCTTCAGAGACCACCATGATGTTCCTGCCGTCTACCGTCCCATAGCCGGCGACGACACCCTCTGCGGGTATAAGCTTGTCGGCCATGCCGAACGCGTATTGGCGATGTCTCATGTAGGTGCCGACTTCTACAAAGGTGCCGGGGTCAAGGAGCATATCGATCCTCTCACGCGCGTGGGTTTGTCCCTTTTCCCGACGCTTTGCCAGGGCCTTCTCACCGCCCATCGCCAGGACGGCCTTGCGTCGCTCCATATAGTCGTGATAGATGGCATCAAAGTTACTCATTTTCACCTTCCTTATTTTATTTTAGTGCATATCATACGGCATTCTTGTTCAAAATATCACAAATTTATAGTAGATCAAGATCCCCCCCCTTGTCAATCCAAAAGGGGCCTTGTGTCTGGGCGTACTGCCGACGGCCTTTTCCCGATTCATCCCGAAAATTCCAAAGAAGGACTTGACAAGGGAGGGAAAATATTTTAAGTTGCCTTTCTTGTGAAGGAAGGAACTTCCTTCCCTTTTTATCAACAAAAAGTGATAATTTAGGTGACACTATAATAGATAGTTAGAGGAGGGGAGGCCTATGACTGCGAAGCTCATCAAGGGTTCAGAAGTAGCGAAGGAGATCCGCGAGGAACTTACAAAAGAGGTTGAAGAGCTCAAGGCACAGCATAAGGTAGTACCGGGGTTGGTTACCATCTTGGTAGGAGAGGATCCGGCCTCGCAGAGTTATGTGACGGCCAAGCAGCGGACCTCCAAGGAATTAGGGTTTTATTCCGTCCAAGACAACCAACCGCCGGATATCACCGAGGAAGCCCTCCTCACACTCATCGCGAAATACAACAAAGATCCCAAGATCCACGGCATCCTGGTTCAGTTGCCCCTGCCCAAGCATATCGATGAGACGAAGGTTCTCTACGCCATCGATCCTAAAAAAGACGTGGATGCCTTTCACCCCGTGAATGTGGGAAAGCTCCTGATCGGGGAACCAGATTTTCTCCCCTGTACCCCCCACGGGATCTGGCAACTGCTGATTCGTTCCGGGACCCAGATCGAGGGTGCAGAGGTCGTGGTAGTGGGGCGCAGCAATATCGTGGGTAAACCCATCGCCGCCATCCTCATGCAGAAGTTACCCCATGCCAACGCCACCGTGACCGTGTGCCACACCCGTACCAAGGATATGGCCTTTCATACAAAACGGGCGGACATCCTCATCGTGGCGGCCGGTCGCCCCAAGGCCATAACGGCGGATATGGTCAAGGAAGGGGCGGTGGTGATCGATGTGGGAGTGAACCGCATCGGCAAGACCCCGGAGGGGAAGGCCAAATTGGCCGGGGACGTGGACTTTGAAGAGGTGCAGAACAAGGCCGGCGCCATCACCCCGGTCCCCGGCGGGGTTGGTCCCATGACCATCACCATGCTGATGCTCAATACCGTTAAGGCGGCCAAGCTGGCGGCTGGTGTGACCTAGGCCTAGGAAGTAGGAAGGCATTGTGCCCTTTCATATCGCTGTTTCCGGCAAGGGGGGTACGGGAAAGACGACCTTGAGCGCCGCGATCCTGCGCTACCTGATCCGGGCGGGGAAAGGGCCGGCACTCGTGATAGATGCCGATGCCGACGGCAACCTGGCCGAGGCCCTCGGCCTGAACGGCATGCAGACCGTCGGTGCGATCTTGGACGAGATGGAGCAAAAGGCCTCTCAGTTGCCACCGGGGGTTTCCAAGGATAAGTGGCTGGAGGGAAAATTGAGTGAGGTGATGGTTGAGGAGAAGGGATTTGATTTTCTGAGCATGGGCAGAGGTGAGGGCCCTGGGTGCTACTGCTATGTGAATACCGTCTTGCGCAGGATCATGGACAACCTGGAAAACAACTACCCCTATTCGCTGATGGACAACGCCGCAGGTATGGAGCACCTGAGCAGACGAACCACCCGGGCGGCTGACATCCTCTTCCTCGTCTCCGATCACTCCCTCAAGGGCGTTCAGAGCGGCGCGAGGATCGCCGAGTTGGCTCACGACTTGAAACTCGATGTCAAACAGATGGGATTTGTGATCAATCGGGT
>CAZMFG010000125.1:0-6044 GCA_964565525.1 uncultured Thermodesulfobacteriota bacterium | reverse complement strand
AGATATGATTAAAGCCATCGTAATGGGGGCGGCCGGACGCATGGGTCGCATGGTCGTAAACGCCATCCAGAGCTCCGAGGGGATAACCTGCACCGGGGCGGTGGAGGTCTCTGGCCACCCCGCAGTGGGGGGAGATGCAGGGTTGGTGGCCGGCCTGAGTGAACTCGGGGTAACCATTGCGGATGACCTGCAATCGGTGATCCAGCAGGGTGCAGTGGTCATAGACTTTACCGCGGCCGAGACCTCCCTGAAAAACATGGAAATAGCTGCCCAGCACCAAAAGCCCATGGTGGTGGGCAGCACCGGATTTTCCCCTGAGCAATTGGAGCAGGTCAAGAAGCTCACGAAAGCGTTCCCCTGTTGCCTTGCACCCAATATGAGTGTGGGAGTTAACCTGATGTTCCGGATTGTGGAGGAGATGGCGCGGATATTGGGGGATGACTACGATGTCGAGATCGTCGAGGCCCACCATCGCATGAAAAAGGACGCCCCGAGCGGTACCGCCCTTCGACTCGGTGAGGTCGCAGCGCAAGGCCTGGGGAGGAACTGGGCGGAGGTCGGGGTCTACGGCAGGAAGGGCCTGATCGGTGAGCGCACCAACAAGGAGATCGGGATGCAGGTAATCAGGGCCGGGGACATCGTGGGGGAGCATACGGTGATCTTTGGGGGTATGGGTGAAAGGCTTGAGGTCACCCACCGCGCCCATACCAGGGACACCTTCGCCCGCGGGGCCGTCCGCGCCGCCAAGTGGATAGTAGAACAGAAACCAGGGCTTTATGATATGGGGGATGTCTTGGGGCTAAAGAACGGCTGATAAACCGTAGAAATCTAGATAAAGAAAAAAGTTTATATTCCTCGGCGTTGAGTGAGGGGGACAATGGAATTAATCATCCCAATCATCGTGCTGATAATAATTCTTGCAGCCTCCATCAAAGTTGCAAATGAATTTGAGAGGATCGTTGTGTTTCGACTTGGGCGTTATTTTAAAATCATGGGGCCAGGCTTGGTTCTGCTTATTCCCGGTGTTGACAAGGGTATAAAAGTAAATCTGAAAGAAAAGATCCCCGGCTGGCATACCTTGTCCTCAAAGGACTTGGAAGAACGGATTAAACAGTACGTATTATACGAGAGGAGAGTAAACCCATAACGACGGGCTGCATTGATGCCAAACCCATGAGAGACAGATAAACAATTCCTAGACAATTTCAATAGATAGATCGGGGAATTCTTTTTGAAACTCTTCGGTGAGGTTATTTAGGGTCGTTGAAAGAAGAAGAGAGGCCATGATTGTGCAGCAGCCGTGGGTTGAATTGATGGAATTCAGGAAAACGTACAACTTTTTATTTTTGGTACTGTAGCTGATCTTTTCTACCAGTCCTAATTGGGCTACAGAGAGTAGACTTTCTGGTTCCTTGACCTTGTCCAGAACCGATTCAATTTTTTTAGTCATTTCTACGTCCATATGTTAAAAATAAGTAAGCTTAACTGGCTTGTCAAGTTAAGGAGCGTGCGGGGTAGCCACCTGAATTATATGCATTATAATTGCGACATGACGGTTCAGGAAAAAACCCCTTTTGAGGATGGAGTGCCATGAAGCGGACCTTTAAAATCATCTGCTTGATGATGCTCGCATTTATCGTGTGCACGAGCGCCTTCGCACAGGAGCGATCGTGGGAGGAGCTGAACGCTCGATATAAAGAAATTCGCGAACAAGACGAGAAGGGTCTTAATTTTACTGCAATCTTTGATGCCATTGACATCGCGCAAGAAGCCTTAGAGGTGGCGGAAAGGGAGTTTGGACCCGATGATCCCAGAGTGGCGGAATCGCTCTATTACCTGGCTGAGGCATATAATATTGGAATAGATTATGCCCAAGCAGAACCGCTGTATAAGCGGGCGCTGACGGTCTATGAAAAGGCGAATCAGCGGGAGACCCTTGCGTATGCCAGGGTCCTGATAGGGCTGGGAATTCTTTATAGCTTGCAGGGCAAATACGGCGAGGGGCTCATCTATTATCAACAAGCCCTTGATACCATAGACAAGCTGCCGGAGCCGAATACCGTTGAGCTGGCACGCCTGTTGGACTATATGGCCTTGACTCTCGAGTTTGAGAAAGGTTTTGCCGCAGCCGAGCCGTATTACAAACGTTCCATAAAAGTTAAGGAAAAGGTTTACGGCGATGTCCATCCTGAGGTGGCGGAGGCTATAAGCGTCCTCGCATCGCAGTATCGCATCAATAAACAATTCGCTGAATCCCATCGCCTGTACAAAGAGGCGCTGGCCATCTACAAAAAACTATACGGCAAAAACGATCCTAAGGTGGCCGAATACCTGGAGACTGTCGGTTATTATCATTATGAACAACAAGAATATAGTCGTGCAGAATCGTATTACAAAGAGGCACTTAAGGTGTGGGAAAAGATATATGGACCGGACAAGGCGGAGTTATGTCCCCATCTCGTCAAACAGGGGCAATTGTATGAGGCATGGGGCCGGTATGACAAGGCAGAGGACTTTTATCGGAGAGAACTGGCCATCAAAGAGAAGGCCTTTGGTAAAGACGACCCCAAGCTTATACCATCCCTGAAGCGCCTCTTCACGTTTTATGATACCCGGAAGAACTTCCCGCAGGCCGAGCGCTATTACGGACGATTATTCGCCATACGTGAGCAGGAAATCGGAGCGGACACGATCGCATGGTATGAGCTCCTGCGCGATTACGCCGGATTTTTCGTGCGCTGGGGGCGATGGTCCAAGGCCGAAGGGCTTTATCGGCGTCTCCTCGCCTCGTATGAAGATTTTTCCGAAAAGAATTGGGCATTCGAGGCGTGGATTGCGGAAAGGCTCGCTGATCTCTGTGTGCTCCAGCGCAACAATGAAGAAGCCGAAGGCTTTTATTACTACGCCTTGTCTGCATGGGAAAAGGTCATCGTCCAAGAAAAAGAGAGTGATACGTTCGTCGAATTCTTGGAGGGTATGGCCATTTTTTTCAGGAGCGTTGGCAAGGGACAAGAGGCCGGACAGTTGGAACAGCGGGCAGAGGCAATTAGGGTCAGATTGCAACAAGAAAAAGAAAAGACACCCGGCTCCTAAAAGGTTCTCATCCCGCTTTTGGGAGATAAGCAGCAACCCCCTCGGTTATTGTTCCTTCCACCCTTATCAGGATGGTCTTGGCGCGGATAACATCAAGCCCATCTATTGCCCGGAGGGCCTGACGTATATTCCGCTCCATCGCCTCGTGGGTCATCATGACGATGGGGACCGCCCCCTTGATCATCCTCCCCTTCTGAATCACGGAGGCGATGCTGATATCATGCTCCCCCAGAATGCCTGAAATCTTGGAGAGGACACCGGGCCGGTCTAACGCGGTAAACCTGAGATAGTAAGGGGTTACTACCTCATCTATTGCCTTGATCACCCCTTCCTGGGATGATACGAGGGGATAGACGAAATCCCCGCCCTTGACGCCCTTGATGATGTCACGGCAGATATCCACCAGATCGCTTACCACCGCGCTGCCGGTGGGGAGCGCCCCCGCCCCCTGTCCGTAAAACATCGTGGCTCCTACGGCGTCCCCGGAGATGTAGATGGCATTATATACGCCCTCCACCTTCGAGAGGAGGTGATGGGCCGGGAGCATGGTGGGATGGACCCTCAGTTCCACCTTCCCTGCATCCCCTTTCCCGATGGCCAAGAGCTTGATACGATAGCCGAATTCCGAGCTGTACTGGATGTCCAAGGGTGCGATGGCGGATATACCCTCCACATAGATATCGTTGAGGTCCACTCCGACGCCGAAGGCCAGGGCCGCCAGGATGGCGAGTTTGTGGGCGGCGTCGATCCCCTCCACATCGAGGGTCGGATCGGCCTCGGCATACCCCAATCGTTGGGCCTCCTTGAGGACTTCACGAAACCCCTTACCCTCTTGGCTCATCTTGGTCAAGATGTAGTTTGAGGTCCCGTTGAGTATCCCGAAGATGGAGTTGATCCGGTTGGCCACCAATCCCTCATGGAGGGAGCGGATGATGGGGATACCCCCGCCCACACTTGCCTCAAAACCGACCCGCACACCGTATTCCCGGGCGGCGGCAAAGATCTCGGCTCCGTGGAGGGCCAGGAGGGCCTTATTGGCCGTGACTACGTGCTTGCCCTGTTGTATGGCCTTCAGGATGAAGGTACGCGCCGGCTCGATACCCCCCATCAACTCCATGCAAACGGCGATCTCCGGGTCCGAGAGCACTGCCTCGGCGTCGGCGGTACAAATCTCCTTGGGCACCTGCACCCCCCGATCCCGCTCCAGGTCTATATCGGCGATCTTGTGCAGGCGTATCCGTCCCCCCAGGCGCCTCTCTATGAGGGGAGCATTTTCCTGGAGTATCCTTACCGCTCCGGCGCCCACGGTGCCGAAACCGATGAGCCCTATCTTGATCTCCTTCATTTCTGCAGCGCCTTTCGTATACCCCGGACGGCCTGTCTGATGCGGTGCTCATTTTCCACCAAGGCAAGCCGCACATAACCCTCTCCGCATTCGCCGAAGCCGATCCCCGGCGAGACGGCCACCTTGGCTTCCCTAAGGAGGAACTTGGAAAACTCCAGGGACCCCATCTTTTTAAGGGCAGGGGGGATCTCGGCCCACACGAACATGGTGGCCTTGGGTTTTTCCACTTCCCATCCCGCCCGGTTGAGGCCGTCAACCAGGATGTCCCTGCGCGATCGGTAGGTCTCGACGATCTCCCGCACGATCTTTTGTTTGGAGTTCAGGGCGATGATGGCCGCAATCTGGATGGGCTGAAACATCCCGTAGTCGAAGTAGCTCTTCAACCTGGTCAGGGCGTTGATCATCCTTTCGTTCCCGACGGCAAAGCCCACCCGCCACCCGGGCATGCTGTAGCTCTTGGAGAGGGTGAAGAATTCCACCGCTATCTCCTTTGCACCGGGGACCTGGAGGATGCTGGGCGCCTGGTACCCGTCGAAGACCAGATCGGCATAGGCCAGGTCGTGGACCACCAGGAGCTGGTTCTCCTCGGCGAACTGGATTACCTTTTCAAAAAAAGAGCGATCCACCACTTTGGTGGTGGGGTTGTGGGGGAAATTGATGATCAGCATCTTGGGCTTGGGCCAGGTGAGCTTGGTGGCGGCCTGCAGACGCTCGAAGAAGTCCTCATCCTCGGTCAAGGGGATGCTGCGCAGATCTCCCCCGGCGATGACCACACAGTAGCTGTGGATAGGGTAGGTGGGGTCGGGTACAAAGACCACGTCCCCGGGACCCAGGGTGGCCAGGGCGAGATGGGCGATGCCGTCCTTGGACCCGATGGTAGCAATGGCCTCGGTATCGGGATCGAGGTCCACGTCATAGTTGCGCCGGTACCAATCGGTGATGGCCAGCCGCAGCTTATAGATCCCCCTGGAGGCGGAATAGCGGTGGTTGCGAGGGTTGCGCACCGCCTCGACGAGCTTATCGACGATGTGTTGCGGGGTAGGGAGGTCCGGGTTCCCCATCCCCAGGTCGATGATATCCTCCCCCTTCCTGCGGGCCTCGATCTTCAGCGTATCTACCTGGGCGAAGACATAGGGCGGTAGCCGTTGTATGCGATGAAACTCCTCCATTCCTCCTCCCGTTGACAAGATAGCGTATCTTTCATTAGACTAAAGAAACGTAAGTCCTTAAAAATTATCACAAAACGATTGAGAGGGCAAGGAGTAAGTATGTTTGAGACCAGGATCTATTACGGAGACACCGATGCCGGAGGGGTGATCTATTACGCCAACTACCTCAGGTACTTTGAGAAGTCGTGGTACGAGTATCTGGCGGCCAGGGGACTTTCCCTGATGGACTGGGAAGAACAGGGGATTTACTTCATCATCAAGAGGGTGGAGGTGGACTACATCTCGCCAGCCAGGTACGGGGAGATCATACAGGTGCAGACTGACGT
The DNA here is from genome assembly GCA_964565525.1 of uncultured Thermodesulfobacteriota bacterium. Taxonomy (GTDB): domain Bacteria; phylum Desulfobacterota; class B13-G15; order B13-G15; family RBG-16-54-18; genus JAFGNJ01. The sequence continues at coordinate 111 of CAZMFG010000125.1, read as the reverse complement.
CGCCCACGTGACGAGGGCATCCTTCACCTTTCACCATCGTGTTATCGTAAAAGATACTGACAGACTTATCTGCGAAGGGGCAAATCAGATGGTCTGCATTACGGCGGGGGG
>CAZMFG010000124.1:0-6137 GCA_964565525.1 uncultured Thermodesulfobacteriota bacterium | reverse complement strand
GGCTTCATGGGTTGGTTTTCCCCTTACCCTTCTGCGCCAGATAGATGAAGACATCCTCCAGGCGGGGGGAGACACTGCCTAATGCAGAGACGGAGACCCCGGCCCCTGTGAGGATCTTGCGGATCTTTCCTTGGGCAGGGGCGTCCGCCTCGGTGAGGATGTGCAGTCTGCGCCCAAAGGGGGAGACCTCCGCTATACCCGGTGTCCCCCGCAGGACCTCGGTGGCCTTGATGGTATCCTCTGCCTCCAGCTCGTAGACCTTCCCTGGAATTTTTTCTTTTAATAAGGTAGGGGTGTCCACGGCGACCAATTTGCCGTCGAAGATCATCCCGATCCGGTGGCACTGTTCCGCCTCATCCATATAGTGGGTGGACACCAGCACCGCCGTCCCCTGGGAGGAGAGGTTATAGATCAACTCCCAAAAGGCCTGGCGGGCGGCCGGGTCCACCCCCGAGGTGGGTTCGTCCAGGAAGAGGACCTCCGGTTGGTGCAGTACGGCACACCCCAGGGCCAGACGCTGTCTCCACCCGGTGGGGAGGTCCTCTACCATGGATTCTTCTCTTCCGGTGAGGGCGCTCATCTCCATTACCTCTTTGAGGCGTTTTTTCACGCGCCTCTCGGGGATGCCGTAGATCCCCGCATAGAGGGAGAGATTTTCCCGGACCGTCAGATCCGTATAGAGGGAGAAGCGCTGGGACATGTAGCCGATGCGACTGCGAATCCGTTCGGGCTCTGCAGCCACATCCACCCCCCCGACCAGGGCCCGGCCTGCAGTGGGGGGGAGGATGCCGCAGAGCATCCTGATGGTGGTCGTCTTCCCCGCCCCGTTGGGTCCCAAGAAGCCGAATACCTCCCCCGGGGCGACGGCGAAGGAGACCGCATCCACCGCAATGAAATCCTTGAACCGTTTGGTGAGCCCGTCTGTGAGGATCGCCTCCATTCTCTCTCCTAGTCCAATCGCTTATGAAAGCGCTTGATGCTGATCCCCAAGAGGAGCGGCCCGGCGATGACCAGAAACAAGAGCTGGGGCCACAAGACCGTTATCCCCACCCCCTTGAGAAATACCCCCCGCACGATGACGAGGAAGTAGGTGAGGGGGTTGATGTAAGCGATCCAACGCAGCACAAGCGGGATGTTGTAGATGGGAAAGATGAACCCGGAAAACAACAGGGCCGGATTAAAGTAGAAGAAGACCGCCATCAAGGCCTGCTGCTGGGTGCGGGAGATGGTGGAGATGAGGATGCCGATGCTGAGGGCGTTGATCAGATAGAGGACGGCGGAGAGGGCCAACAGGAGGATGTCCCCCCGAAAGGGGATGCGGAACCAGAGGATCCCCACCAGGAAGATTAACGTGAGATCGATAAGACCCAGCAGAAAAAAGGGGAGGGTCTTCCCGACGATAAGCTCTATAGGCCGCAAGGGGGTGACGATGAGCTGTTCCATCGTCCCCACCTCCCACTCCCGCACGATGGAGAAGGAGGTCAGGACCAGCGAGACAATGGTGAGCAACAGGGCGATGACGCCGGGGACGAAGAAGTTGCGGCTCTTGAGGTCGGGGTTGAACCAGACCCTAATTTCCGGCAGGGCCTGGGGGAGGCGTCCGGCCGTGTTCATCACTGTCATGGTTGCGGCAGAGGGCTTCGCGAGCTTTTGGAGGTGGGCGGCGATGATCCTCTTGCCATAGGAGACCGCATTGGATGCCACGACGGAATCGGTCCCCTCCACAATCATCTGGAGATCGGCGGTGCGCCCCCTGCGCAGGTTGCGGGTGAAGTCCTGGGGAATGACCAGGATGACCTGGGCGTCCCCCTTGTCCATAAGGGGCTCGGCCTCGCGGGGGTCCCGTACCCTATCCACGATCCGAAAGTAGCCGCTCGCCTGGAAGGCATCCGTCAGCCCGCGGCTGATGCTCGTTTCGGAGCGATCGCAGACCACGGTGCGGATGTTGCGCACATCGGTGTTGACGGCATACCCGAAGAGGAAGAGCTGAATCAAGGGAGAGCCGAAGATGATAATCCGCATCCTCCGGTCCCGGAGGGCCTGCCTGATCTCTTTGCGCAGCACGGCCTTGATGCGGTGCAGGTTCATCTCTTCCGCTCCTTTATCTGACGGGGGACCTGACGGGCGGCAAGCCCTACGATGACAACGGCAAAGGCCGCGAGCAGGAGGAGGGGGGGATAGAGGACCGAAAGGCCGATCCCTTTCAGAAAGATCCCCTTGAGGGCACGGATGAGGTAGCGGGCCGGGACAAAATAGCTGACGCCCTGCAGGACGAGGGGCATGTTGCGGATCGGAAAGATATAGCCGGAGAGGAGATTGGCGGGGAGCAGCGTGGTGAGGATGGCCATCTGCGTGGCCAATGTCTGCCTCTTCGCCACCCCCGAGATGAAGATCCCCAGGCCCATGACACCGATCGTGAAGACCGAGGCGAAGAGATACATCAGGGGGATACTCCCCCTGATGGGGATCTGAAAGATGAAGCGACTGGCAAGGAGGAGGATGGTAATGTTGATCATCCCGATGGCGAAATAGGGGCAAATCTTTCCGATGACTACCTCTATCGGCCTAATAGGGAGGGAGAGGAGGGTCTCCATGGTACCGCTCTCCCATTCCCGTGCCAGGGTGAGGGAGGTCAGCAGGGCCGCAATAATCATCAGGATGACGGCGATGAGGCCGGGGACGATGAAGTTGCGACTCTCCATCTCCGGGTTGAACCAGACCCTGATTGCCAGGTTGAGCGGGAGCTCGGCGTTTCGCTGGGCCGCTTCGCGCTGGAGGGTGCGGTTGTGTCGCTCCATGATCCCCTCGATATAGCCGAGGGAGACGCCGGCGGTGGTGGCATCGGTGCCATCGACGATAAACTGGACCCGGGCCTCTTGGCCCCTGTTCAGACGCTTTTCAAAATCGGGGGGGATGATCATGACCACGAGGGCCTTGCTCCGATCGAGGTCTCTGATGAGGTCGGGGTACCCCTCCCTCATGGCGACGATACGGTAATACGGGGATCCTTGAAAGGCGGAGATGAGCGTACGGCTGGCGGGGGTGTGATCCTGATCCCAGATGGCGAGGGGGATATTCCGCACATCGTACGAGAGAGAGGAACCGAAGAGGATCAGGAGTAACAGGGGGAGGATAAAGGCCAGCCCCAGGCTCCGTTTGTCCCGGAGGATCAGGAGGGTCTCGATGTGGGCGATGGCGGCGACGCGGCGCAGAAAATCAGCTCCCATGGCCCCTTTTCTCCAAGATGAAATAGAGGTCCTGAACCGTGGGGGTCGTATGCCTGACCTCGGTACCGTGCGGGCTGAGTTTGGTAACGACGCGCTCCAATTTTCCCGAATCAACGGCCTTCTTTTCGCAGATCAGGTGGATGCGATCCCCGCTGAGGAAGGCAACGGGTGGGGTGAGTTGTTCCTGCAGGCGCGCGAGCAGCCCCCTCATGTCGGGGGCGTAGATGTCGCAGGTGGCGTAAGGGAAGCGTGCCGTGAGCTCTCGGGGGTCCAACACCTCCAGGATCCTCCCCTCATGGAGAAAGGCGATGCGGTGGCAGCGCTCGGCCTCCTCCAGATAGGGGGTGGAGATGAGGATGGTAGACCCCTGGGCGGAGAGGCCGTGGAGGATCTCCCAGAACTCCCGGCGTGAGACGGGGTCCACCCCCACGGTGGGCTCATCGAGCAGGAGAATCGGGGGCTGGTGGATCAGGACGCAGGAAAGGCCCAACTTCTGTCTCATCCCCCCGGAGAGCTGATCTGCCCGTCGATCCCGAAAGGGGCCCAGGCCGCTGAAGCGGTAGAGCCGTTCGGTCCTTTTGGCAAACTCCGCTCTCTTTACCCCGTGGATGCGGGCCACTGCGCGGAGGTTCTCCTCGACAGTAAGGGGTCCATAGAGGCCGAAGGTCTGGGGCATATACCCTACGACGCTGCGGACCTCCTCGTATGCATGGACGACGTCGATGCCGCGCAGGGAGATTTCCCCTTCGGTGGGCTCGAGGATGCCGGCGAGCATCCTGATGAGGGTGCTCTTGCCGGCCCCGTCAGGACCGATGAGACCGAAGACCTCACCTTTCTCTATGGAGAGGTCGAGCCCCTGGATGACGTCATCATTCCCAAAACGCTTGCGCAGCCCCCTGATCTGGATGAGGGCCATGCCCTATTCCTCCAGGCGCAGGGAAACGTCGGCGGGCATCCCGGGCTTGAGGATTCCTTCTTCATTGGAGAGATAGACCCTGGCCTCGTAGACGAGCTTGACGCGTTCTTCGCGGGTCTGCACGTTTTTGGGGGTGAACTCCGCCTCATCGGCGATGTAGCGCAGGGTCCCGGGGAACTTCCTGTTAGGATAGGCATCGGTCACCACAAAGGCCTCCTGGCCGATGCGCACCTTGCCGATATCCGTCTCCCCGATATAGACCCTAACCCAGGGGTGGCGGGAATCGCCGATGGTCATCAGCACCATCCCGGGGAAAACCACCTCCCCTGCCTCCACATTCCGCTCCAAGACCACGCCGGTGATGGGGGAGACGATGTGTGTCTTCTGCAATTGCACTTGGAGGGTCTCGACCTGGGATTGTGCCCCCTTATATTGGTTCTGGGAGGCCTCATAGGTATCCTTGGCGATCTGGTAGGCGGTCTTGGCGGCGTCAAAGGCGCTGGCGGAGATGGCCTTGGCCCGATAGAGTTGGAGGCTCCTGGTATAATCCCGCTGGGCGTTCGCCATCTTGGCACGATACAAGGAGACCTGGGCCTCGGCTGCCTGCCGGGCGGCCTCGGCCGCCCGGAGTCGCGTTTCCAGTTCGCTCTTGTCCAGGTCGAGCAGGGGATCCCCCTCCTTCACCTCGTCCCCCTCCCGGTGATGGAGGGCTATGACCTGAGCGGAGAGCTCGGGCGAGATCTCCACCTCGGTGACCTCCACCGTCCCGGAGAGCAGGAGGAGCCCCGAGGCGTTGCGGATTCGGGAGTAGACGACAGCGAAGAGGACCGCGAGGAGTAGGAGGATGATGAGAGGGATGGCAATCTGTCGCTTGGTGAAACGTCGAAGGCGTTGTTGGATCCTTTTTACAATATTCATCTTTTTCATGGCCTACGTCCTTTTTTAGCAATTTCGATGAAGGGATGCAAGAGGTAATTGAATCCATTGGCCATCGTGAGCCCTCGCACACTCCTCAATATCCTCACCAACTGCCCGACCGTCGCCTCTTCCGGCTCACGAACGGCGTTTAACAACAATCGACTCATGAGCCTGAACAGGGTGGAGGTCAGAAAGATACAGTGGAGGGGGAGAATCCTATATGAAAAAAGGTGGAGGTGCAGATCGCCTATGGCGATGAGGATGGTGCCGGCCACAATAGGGCCGATGGCCGCACCGATTCCGCCTGCGATGTTATACACTGACAGATACAAGGATCGATTTTTTTGAGGCGATACCCTCAGCAGGAGGTTGTTGGTACAGAGGTTGATGCCTGCCCAGAAGCCGCCGCCGATCAGGTGCAGCAGAATCGACATGACGATGTCCCCCGGGCGGACTAGTACCCAGGCCAACGGGAGAAAAGCGGCAACCCAGCTTGAGAGCTGAATGACCGCTTTATTCTTGACCCTATCTGAGATGCGGCCCCACAGGCGCATCCCCGTCAGATCGGCAAAAGCGGAGAGCATGCCCAGCGTTGCCACAAATCCATAGCTGAAGTGCAATTCGCGGAGAAAATAGAGGGTAAAAAAGGGGCTGGCAAAATAGACGGAGAAACTCCAAGCAAAGGCGAACGTCAAAAACCTCCTAAAGTTGGCCTCTCTCAAGGACCGCCATACCTGTTTGCGAAAAGGACGAGGGAGGTCAGCATGATGGATCTTTGGTTCCGCGATGCGCTTGAGAAAGCGCAGGCTCACCACGCTGAACAATACGGCCGTTGCGAAGATAATGCCAAATCCCAGGGACAACCATTCCGGTCCACGCCCCTTAAAGAAGTCGAGGAAATTCCCGAAGACGACCATGACGACCATGCCCGCTGCGCCGCACAGCATGTTCCTCGTGCCGAAGAATCTCCCCCACATCCTGTCAGGCACCAGGTCTGAAAGCCATGAGAGCCAGGATACATAGCTGATCGTCACGAAGGTGTAGGAGATGAAGATAAGTCCGAGGACGAGCAGGGA
>CAZMFG010000123.1:0-6322 GCA_964565525.1 uncultured Thermodesulfobacteriota bacterium | reverse complement strand
GCCCGCTGGATCAGGAAGTGGTCGAATTCCTCAAATTGGGCGAGCTTTATACCACTCGTAGTGGCCAGGTCCAAAAAACTCTGATCGATAACGCACTCCTCTGCAGGGGTTTTGTAAAAGAAATCTTCCTCTTTCATTTCCAGGAGGATAAAGGTGAAGGTAATAAGGGCATCGACGGAGAGGGTCCCCTTTGCTCTGTCTACGGGCCCCAGGCGGGTAAAGAAGACCACATTCCCCACATTCGAGGCGACAAACTCACGCAGTCGGTGACAGGTGATCTCCCCCTCTATGGTGACCTCTTTCGGTGCCTTGTGGAGCTTGCGTACGGTGACCTCCCGAAAGGGTAGGATCAAATTGCCCCGATAGGGGGAGACCACCGATTGGAAGTTCACGTCATAGAGATGCATTCTTTGCTGCCCTCCTTCCCCCAGAGATGGTATGGGGCATTGCGTTGTGCTGGCGGTGGCCAGGCCCCCTGATCTCTGCTCATGCAACTGGGGGCCCCATGAGATCCCCCCACTCATAGCGATGTATCTATCTGTGGCCGATCGGCAGGGCGTATGATGTTGGATGGCACTGATCGATCCCGGATTTCCAGCCGCCCCCCCGTTGGTGATAGACCTGGGTCCTGCGAGGTACCGTCTCGGCCTTAGGCCTTTCTCAAAAGGTCCCGGGAGATGATTACCCGCTGGACCTGATTGCTTCCCTCGAAGATCTGGGTCACCTTGGCGTCCCGCATCATCCTCTCCACGGGGTAGTCTTTGAGATATCCATAGCCGCCCAACAGCTGCACGGCATCGGCTGTCACCCGCATGGCCACATCAGAGGCGAAACACTTGGCCATGGCCGAGAGTTTGTCCACACCCAGAGCGGACATCTTGTCTCTCTCATAGACCTTTTGGTCCAGGAGGGTCGCCGCTTTGTAGACCAGGGCCCGCGCTGCCTCGATCTGCGTGGCCATATCCGCCAGCATAAATTGCACCCCCTGGAAATCGGCCAATTTTTGTCCGAATTGTACCCTCTTGGTAGTGTAGTCTAGGGCGAAATCGAAGGCACCCTGGGCGAGACCCAGCGCCATGGCGCCGATGGCGGGCCGCGAGAGGTTGAGGGACATCATGGCGAGCTCCCATCCCCCCCCTTCCTTTCCCAGCAGATTCTCTTTGGGTACCACGGCGTTTTCAAAGATGAGGTCGGTGGTCTCGGAGCCGTGCATGCCCATCTTGTCTTCCCGCTTGCCGATGGTGAATCCGGTGGTGCCCTTCTCCACCATGAAGACGGAGATCCCCTTGTTCCGCTCCCCCGGGCTGGTGGTGACGAAGACGGCGTAGAGCTCGGCCGCCCCCCCGTTGGTCACCATGCACTTCCTGCCGTTCAAGAGGTAGTAATCCCCCTCCAGTTCCGCCGTGGTCTTGAGGGAAGCGGCGTCGGATCCCGCCTCCGGCTCGGTCAGGGCGAAGGCGACCACGGCATGGTCCTTTTGCACCCGTTCGAAGAACCTCTTCTTTTGTTCTTCATTGCCGGCAATTATCACGGGTATGAGCCCGACCGAATGTGCAAGGCTTATGAGGGAGCTGGACCCGCAGGCATAGGCGAGCTCTTCGGTGATGATACAGTAGGCGGTGATATCCCCATTCATCCCCCCGTAGCTCTCCGGCAGCATCACCGAAAGGTATCCCTGCTGGGCCATCAGTTCCGCGATATCCCACGGGAAGACGCCGGCCCTATCTATCTCCGCCGCCCTCTTGGCCAGCTTGGTGGAGACGATTTGCCTCACCGATTCCCTGAGGAGGCGGTTGCGCTCCTCCTTCATCTCCCAGCTCATCTCACCCATCGTTCTTTCCCTCGCAGTACTTTTTTGCAGAGGTTCATTCATACCACAAATTATCCGCCTGAGGCAAGAATTTTCCCCCGCAAAAAGCCCTTGCATTTTTGGGTGTCGGGCATAATAATACTTTGGGTGTTTTTATCTGCACATCGCTTATCGATGTGATAAAATTACCGTTATGCGTATCTTGGTGGTAGAGGACGAAAAGAAGGTGGCCAGCTTCCTCAAAAAGGGGCTGGAAGAGGAGTACTATGCCGTAGACTGTGCCTACGACGGAGAAGAGGCCCTCTTCATGGCAGAGACCAACGAGTACGACCTCATGCTCTTGGACATCATGCTCCCCAAGATAGACGGCCTGGAGGTCCTGAAGGGGGTGCGGGATAAGGGATTGACCTTACCGGTCTTGATGCTGACCGCCAAGGATTCCGTGGAGGATGTCGTCAAAGGGCTCGACGCGGGGGGTGATGACTACCTGACTAAGCCCTTTGCCTTCGCCGAGCTGCTCGCGAGGGTGCGGGCCTTGCTCAGGAGGAAAGAACGGGAGCCCGCAGGGGAGTTGCGGGTGGCCGATCTGGTCTTGGACCCAGCTACCCACACGGTGAGCAGGGAGGGGCAGGAGATCGATCTCACGGCCAAAGAATATGCCCTCCTCGAATACCTGATGCGCCACGTCAACCGAGTGGTGACCAGGACCATGATATCGGAACATGTATGGGACTACCATTTTGACCCCCTGACCAACGTCATCGATGTCTATGTCAATCACCTGCGCAAAAAGATCGACCTGAACTCCTCGCAAAGGCTGATCCACACCATCAGAGGGGTGGGGTATATGTTACAGGATAAGGGATGATCGCCTTCAAGTCCATAAAATTCAAATTGACCCTCTGGTATGTGGTGATCCTGGGAATCATCCTCTCGTCTTTTAGTTTCTTCCTCTACTTTACCCTCGCCGACAGCCTCTATAAGGGGGTGGACAACAAGATAAAGACCATGGCGGAGATCGTCGCCTCCTCGTCGAACAGACCTTTTGGGGCGGGCCCAAGCTTCACAGACCTCGACCGAATAATGACCGAGCGCTACGGAGTCAGGCCCCTCGGGAGATATATTCAGATTCTGGACGAATCGGGAAGAATCGGAGGGAGTTCCACCAATATACGAGATATAAAGATTCCCCTCAACTTTCCAACCCTGAAGGCAGCGTCCAAGGGACAAACGACCTTTGAGACCGTTCAAGTCATGGGGAAATACCCCTTGCGGGTGGTGACTATGCCCATTCTCGTGGATACGAGGATGGTGGGAATCGTCCAGGTGGGCAGTCCCCTGGAGGAGGTACAAGAGGCCCTGCACCAGCTCCTCCTCATCCTGCTGATCGCCGTCCCTGCCGCCCTGTTATTCGCCAGTGCCGGGGGGCTCTTTTTGGCCAATAAGGCCCTCAGACCGGTGGACGAGATCACCCAGACCGCCCGACGGATCGGTTCCGGTGACCTCAGTCAGAGGATCAGGATCAAGCGGGTGAATGACGAACTGGGGAGGCTGGCCTCGACCTTCAATGAGATGATCGCCAAACTGGAGGGGTCGTTTCGCCAAGTAAAGCGCTTCACCGCCGATGCCTCTCACGAACTCAAGACCCCCTTGACCATCCTCAGGGGAGAGGTGGAGGTGGGGCTGAAGAAGCGAAGGGCCCTGAAGGAATATCAGAGGATATTGCATAGCAACCTGGAAGAGATACACCGCATGTCCCGCATTGTCGAAGACCTGCTCATCCTCTCCCGCGCGGACATGGGGGAACTCACCATGGAGCGGGAGGAGATGGAGCTTGCATCCCTGGCCCGTGAGGTATGGGAGGACCTCCAGATTCTGGCCCAGGAGAAGGGGGTTCAGCTGAAGTTCATAGGTGATGGGTCTACGAAGGTGGAGGGGGACCCCCTCTTCTTGCGGCAGCTCATCTTGAATTTGACGGAGAACGGACTGAAGTATACCCCCCCTGGCGGCGAGGTGGCGTTAACGGTGGAGGGGGACCGGGACCAGGGGGTGGCCAGGATCTTGGTCTCCGATACGGGGGTGGGGATCGCCCCGAAGGACCAGAAGCGGGTCTTCGATCGTTTCTTCAGGGCCGATAAGGCGAGGTCCCGTGAGACGGGAGGGACGGGGCTGGGATTGAGCATCTGTCAGTGGATTGCCCGTGCCCATGAAGGACAAATTGTGGTGGCGAGCAAAGTGGGCAAGGGGAGCACCTTTACGGTGACCCTCCCCCTGAAAAATTAAAAAGATTTAATTTCCCTTTAATGGGGTTTTAATCTTCCTCGGTTACACTAATATCAATATCAAAATGCGAGGCCGAGGAAGCACATGTATTTCAAGTTGGTGATGGAAGGAGGTCACGTCGGGGCGGGGAAGAGTTATGAGATGGTGCGGTATTTTGAGGGTAATGACATCTTCTGCGTCCATGCTCAATCCCTCCGTACCCCTCGCTTGAAGAAGAAGGAGCGAGGTGAGGGCGTCACGCTTATCAAGGAGATTTCCTGGCGAGAATATATTACCGGTAAGAGGCAGGAGAGAAAAGATCCTTACCTCAACCGTAATTGATGCATCCCCCCTTGCATCCTTATTGTAGTTTAACTACAATAGATAGAGAAACAAATCATCAAAAGGAGACGAATATGAGGTCTTTGCGTAAGATGATGCTCGTGCTGACGGTGGTCACCGCTCTGGCAATCGTTCCTGTTCTTTCCATGGCCGCGGAGGAGGCCCCAGCGGTCACGGGACTTCCCTCCTTGAGCGGAGTGGTGAAGGAGCTGAAACCCGCCGTGGTCAACATCAGCACCACCAAGGTGGTGCGAAGCCCCCTGGACGATTTCTTCCGGGGGCGGGACGTTCCCGATTTCTTCGGCGATGAACTCTTCCGACGATTCTTCGGCGACCAGCCGAGGGAGTTCAAGCAGAAGAGCCTGGGGTCGGGGTTCATCATCGACAAAGAGGGGTATATCCTCACCAATAATCACGTGATCGAGAAGGCGGAGGAGATTACGGTCAAACTCTCGGACAAAAAGGAATACGACGCCAAGGTCATAGGGACAGACCCGAAGACGGATCTGGCCCTGATCAAGATCAAGGCCGCTGGTGATCTTCCGGTAGCCCATCTGGGCGATTCGGACACGCTGGAGGTCGGTGAATGGGTGGTCGCCATCGGGAACCCCTTTGGTCTCGAGCAGACCGTCACCACGGGGATCATCAGCGCCAAGGGGAGGGTGATCGGCGCCGGGCCCTACGATGACTTTCTCCAGACCGATGCCTCCATCAACCCGGGCAACAGTGGCGGTCCCCTCTTTAACCTCAAGGGAGAGGTGGTGGGGATCAACACCGCCATTGTGGCCGGCGGACAGGGGATCGGGTTTGCCATCCCCGTCAATATGGCCAAGCGGCTGCTGCCCCAGCTCAAAAAAGGGAAGGTGGTCTATGGTTACCTCGGGGTCTATATTCAGGACCTGACCCCGGAGCTGGCGCGCTCCTTCGGCCTGAAGGATACTAACGGGGTGTTGATCTCCGACGTGATTTCCGACTCCCCCGCCGAGAAGGGAGGGTTGCAGAAGGGAGACGTCGTCCTGGAGTACGATGGCAAAGAGGTGGAGGATCGCTATCAGCTCACCAAGATGGTGGGTAATACGCCGGTAGGGAAAAAGGTAAAGATCATCGTCTTGCGCAACAAGGGGCAAAAGACCCTCTGGGCCACCATCAGGGAGCTTTCAGAGAAGCAGGTCGCTGCCGCCGCTGGGCCCACCAAGCCCGAGGAGACGGATCGATGGGGCCTCAGGGTCCAGGATATTAACCGAGCGCTGGCCGATCAGCTGGGGCTTCCCGACGAAACTGGGGTGGTGATCACCTCGGTGGAACCGGGGTCCCCTGCCCAGGAAGGGAATTTGCAAGCGGGGGATGTGATCATTGAGGTGGAAAACAACCCGATCAAGGATATGGCCGACTTTCGAAAATATATCGAGCTTTACACAAAGGAAAAGACCCTTCTGCTTACCGTCCGCGTGAAGGCCAGTGACTATCACACCCTCTTTGTGGTCTTGAAGAAGAAGGGCTAGATGACTTTGTTGAGGGGGTATTCGATGATCCCCACCGCCCCCTTCTTGAGCAACTGGGGAATGAGTTCTCTCGCCTCTTGCTCTGACATCACCGTCTCCACCGAGACCCAATCCTGAGTGTACAGGTCAGCCACGGTGGGGGCGGTGAGGCTGGGTAAGACCTCCATGACCTCTGCAAGCCGTTCTTTCGGGACGTTCATCTTCAGCCCGACCATCCCCTCGGCGTCCAGGGCACCCTTCAGGAGTTTGCCGATCTGCTCGATCTTCTCACGCTTCCAGGGGTCCTTCCAGGCCTTCTTGTTGGCGATGAGCTGGGGATAGGTGGTCGTTAATTCCTCGACGATCCTGAGCCCGTTGGCCCTGATGGTGCTTCCGGTCTCCGTCACCTCCACGATGGCGTCGGCCA
>CAZMFG010000122.1:1223-6463 GCA_964565525.1 uncultured Thermodesulfobacteriota bacterium | reverse complement strand
TATCTGCCGAATGATTATTCCTACCTCTATTTTAGCAGTACCCTGGAAAAAGAGGAGATCATACGGGGGCTGAACATCCTCGCGGTTGCCCAGAGACAGTACGATGAAAAAGCGATGAAGGAGGTTTTGCAGTCAGGAGAGAGTGAAACTGATGCGATACGTAGGGACAAACTCAAGAAGGTTTACAAGGGCAAGGATTACAGGAGCACATTCAGAAATGTCCCGATGCAGGAAGAGCAGCTATCCAGCCAGGTGGATGCCGAGATCGGATTCAGCGGCCGTCTGGAAGGCCTGGCCCAGCAAGCGGCACCAACCTCCGCGCCCAGAGGCCGAGGCGCCACCGGCATATTACCCATACAGATACAGGTGCCGACCGGCGGACAGGTCTATCGCTTTGCCAAGACGATTATCAAACCTGAAGATCCGCTGGAATTCAGCGTTACCTATACGCAGTCATGGCTTGCACGGCTGATCAAGTGGCTCATGCTCGTATTGATTATCTGGATACTCTATCTCAAGAGAAAAACAGTGAATCGTGTTTGGCGTTGGTCCCAAGGCAAGGTACGAGCGATCAATACCTGGTATAAAAGGTACGAAAAGACTATCGTGAAAGCTGCTCAGTCACGCATCACGCCTTTTGTCCTATTCGGCCTGTTTATTGTATGTTTGTCGGTATCCAGATTGCTGGCACTCCTCGTGCTCTTCCTGTTCTTGGTGAGCGTGGGGTATCACCTTTCCCGCTATCGGAATCGGAGGAAAAGGCTTCGGGTCCGACCACGGTCCAGAAAAAAGCCTCAGGGCAGAAGGGTTCGGAAGTAGGGGAGGCTTATTACTGAGGGAGATTGCGTAGCAAGAGATCACACTCAACATTTCCTCCGCAATCTATGTGAAAAATGTCGCTCCCCTCATACGAGGGGAGCGACATGGTTACTATTATTATATACTTTTCTTGTCTTTCAGGCCCTCTATACCGCTCCGATACGGGTATGAGAGTCTACCCGTAAAGGAAGAAGCGCTTTATATGTCCGTTATCGTAGCCGAACGTACGTCGCTTTGCGATAGCCTCGGTCATAGACGTAGTATACCTTGGCCCTATCACCCGCACGGGGGTAACGTTTTATGTTATATCTGGTGCGCACGCCGGTATAGAAAGTATACGTCTTTCCCGTATTGTAGCTTCTTACGTGTATTGTCCCCCTGCCGGCCACCCCGATGGCAACGCTCGTGACCTTCCCATACACCGCATTGCGAGCGACCTCCCCCTTGTAGAACTTTTTCTGCACGTAGGTGGTTTTCTGCATGAGGGCGAGAAAGATGAGTACTCCCACCACGACGACCACCGCTATGAGGATCTGTTTTTGGGTCTTGCGGGTCAGGCGCAGACCTTTCGGTGTCTTTCTTCTGGTAGTTTTTTTTCTCGTACTTGGTCTCCTGGTACGTGCTCTACTGGTGCTTGTCCTTTTGGCGCTTGGTCTTCTGGTACTTTTTCTTCTAGTGCTTGCTTTCTTGGTAGGCGCCATAGTTGCCTCCTGGGAGGTTTTTTGTCTTTATAGCAAACAGAAACAGGTAATGTCAAACCATCTTTTCATGAGTTACCTTGATCGGCAGGGAGATTGAAGACCCGGCGGGCATTTGCTGTGGTGAAGACCGCCACTTCTGCAATATCCTGCCTCCGAATCTGGGCGATGGTCTCGGCAGTGAACCGTACATAGGCGGGCTCGTTACGCTTGCCCCGCTGCGGCACGGGGGCCAGAAAGGGGGAGTCGGTCTCTATAATGAACCCCTCCGAGGAGAGCCCCTTGACCACCTCGCGTAGCTCCTGGGCCTTTGTGAAGGTAATAACCCCGGGGATAGAGATGACAAAGCCCATATCCAGGTACCTTTTGGCCGTTTTCGCATCCCCGGAAAAGCAGTGGATTACCCCTCCGCTCTCCCGAGCCCGTTCTTCCTGAAGGATTGAGATGGTCTCCTGTGTCGCAGAGCGGCTGTGGATGACGAGGGGAAGCTTCAGCTTTTTTGCAATCCGTATCTGTTCCCGGAATCTCTCCTGCTGGATTGCCGGGGGGGAGAGGTTGCGGTAGAAGTCGAGACCGATTTCCCCCCAGGCCTTTACCTTTGGGTGGTGGGCGAGGTCCTGTAGGTCGTCCAGATCCCTTTGCCCTATCTCGGCGGCGTTATGGGGGTGCACCCCCACAATGGCGAAGATGTTTGGATATGCCTCGGTGATCTCCAGGGCCCTGCGACAGCTGGGAGGATCGATCCCAACTGTCATAATAGTAGTTACCCCCGCCTCCGTGGCCCGCTGGATCACCTGGGGGAGGTCCGCCTCGAACTCCGGCATATCAAGGTGGGCATGGGTATCGATTAGCATAGAATTCTCGTGTCTTTTCCAAGGCTGGGCAAGGTGATTGCGCACCTGGTGGTGTGTCCCTCATGGCGGGGGTATACAGGGATGCTCATTGGTCTATGATGACTTGCGTCGCCTTCATGAGGTCTTTGTCATAGCTATAATACGCCTTCACCAACTCTCCGACGATAGGATGACGATGGGGGTGGTAACTGGTATACCATCCCACAAAGAAGGTATATACCGCACCGGTGTGGAGGCTCCTCACCGTTATGATTCCCCGCCGCGTCGCCCGTATGTGGGATGCTATGACCTCCCCATACACGGCATTTGAAGCCATCTCACCCCCGTACCGCTTTCGCTCGATCGTGATCTGTGCATCGTAACATTCGGGTCCAAGCGCCTGTCTCCCCTTTTCCGCGCCAGGGAGGACGGTCAGTACGAGGGCTATGAGGCTGAGTATGAACAACACCCCCGCTATGAGGATTTGCCTTTGAGAGAGCCGGGGGGCCTTTGGCTTCGTTTCCTTTTTAGATCGTTTAGGCTGGGGTATCCGCTTCCCACAGTGCTTACAAACACGGGCATCGGCGGGGACCCTTTTCCCACAGGCGGGGCACTTCATTCGCCGACTCCTGGGAGCATAGTGGGGCATGTATATCAGACCGCCAGGGCGATGTCAAAACGTCTCATCATGCTGTTGCTACCTAGGTAGAGAAAGATATGCCGGTGCAGCTATAAGGGCCAATAGGGGTAGAAGTTATACCACTGGTCGGGATATTTTTTTATATAGCGCTCAAAGACCTTTGCCAGTTGCGCCATCCCCTGTCTGATTCCCTCTTCTCTCCCTTTGCGGGAAGAGCTCTGAAAGTAAATAGGACGCTCGATAATTCCCCAGTATTTGCCGCCTTTGAGCACGACGAAGACGGGAAGCACGGCCGCCCCGGTGGCCATGGCCAGGGTAGCCACTCCTCGGGGAAAGGGGGTCTTGCGTCCGAAGAATGCGACCTCGATGGTATTATTGTTCCCAGGACGGTCCCCCAACATGGCCACTACCTTTTTTTCCTTCAGGACCTTTACTACCTCGATGATGGCGGCGGGGGTGGGATCCTCGGGATTGATATAAATACTCCTGATGCCCTTTTGTGTCCGCATCCGCTCTCGGAAGGCCTTGGTCTTGGCATCGGTCTCATCCAGGGTGAGGACATAGAGGTCGGCCCCCTTGAAGGCGAGCAGCAGCCCCCCGAGTTCCCAGTTGCCCAGGTGAGGGGTGAGGCAGATAACGCCGTTGCCCTGCTCCAAGGCCCGCACCATATGTTTCTGCCCGAGTTCTCGCGCCACCATCCGCCCCTTGCGCTCGGCGGTGAGACCGGGCATTACCATGTAGTCAAGGAGGTACTGGCCATAGTTCTGGAAGGTCCGTCGGGCACGGCCGGCGATTTCCCTCTTACTCCATCTCCCCCTGCCGATTACCTCCAGATTTGCCTTCGCCCCTCGCCTGGCCTTGGGCATGAGGAGGTAAAAGAGGTTCCCGAAAGAGCGGGTGAAGACCCGCTGGACCGGGCGGGGGATGATGGTGGAGAAGAAGGAAAACCAAAAGAGGAAGAAAAACCTATTGAGCCGCCGCCTTGTCCGCATCGTTATTTGCCCCAGAAATCATCTCTTAGTATAGTAAAGATAGTCCCCACTCCCAGCTTATGTCGCTTGATCACCCGCCACACGTCCTGCACCGCCTTTTTGGAACGCATATAGTACAGGAGGTTGGCCTGCAAGAGCAACCATTCCATTCGCACGCCTGATACCTCTCGCGCTGAAGGTAGGCTTGTTAACAGGATTTTCATCGCTTGTGTGCCTTCAGGGCTTCGCTGTACTTGCCGCATCGATCACCCCAACAGGCGACAACCTCGTCGTCCACGACCAATTCGACTACCTCACAGGTATTGTCGCACTGTGTGCATTCGATGCTGCGGGTGAGGCACTCGCTATTCACTATATCGAAGCCCTTAAAGTGGGTGGAGGAGACACCTGTCCGGCGGACGAGCTTGGCGGCCCCCAGGGCCCCCATGACCTCAAAGTGAGGGGGGACTACCGTGGAGAAACCCAGTTCCTCTTCAAAGGCCTTCCGGATGCCGGGGTTGGCTGCCACCCCTCCCTGAAACACCACCGGGGGGAACAGGTCCTTTCCCCTCCCCACGTCATTGAGGTAGTTTTTGACGAGGGAATTGCACAGGCCTGCCACGATCTCCTCGGTCTGGAAACCGAGCTGCTGTTTGTGGATCATGTCGGTTTCCGCAAAGACGGTGCACCGCCCCGCTATCCGTGCCGCTTTTTCCGCCCGTAAGGACATCTGGCCGAAGTCCTCTACGGATATTCCCAGCCGGGAGGCCTGCTGATCCAAAAAGGAGCCTGTCCCTGCGGCGCAGACGGTGTTCATGGCGAAGTCCACCACCACTCCCTCCTGGAGGATGATGATCTTGGAGTCCTGTCCACCGATCTCGATGACGGTCCTCACCTGTGGGAGGAAGTCAACGACGGCAACGGCGTGGGCGGTGATCTCATTCTTTATTACATCGGCCCCCAGTACGTAGGCGGCCAGGTGACGGGCGCTGCCCGTGGTGCCGAGGCCCTGGATCTGGAGACTGTTCCCGACCTGATCCTTAATCAGACGGATGCTATCCTTGATAGCCTCCAGGGGCCTACCACTGTTACGCACATAGGCCTTGGCCAGGATTTGGTCTTGTGCATCAGTGGCCACTGCCTTAGTGGTTATGGACCCGACATCTACTCCGAGGTACATGGTGTTCTGCTTCAGGATAATAATTTTAGTATTGTATCGTAAAAGGGGAGGGGAGTCTAATCTAATTGTGCTGAACCTATCTTTTTTCCTCTGGAATTA
>CAZMFG010000122.1:0-1123 GCA_964565525.1 uncultured Thermodesulfobacteriota bacterium | reverse complement strand
ACTGAGATGGTGTTAGCTGGGCAGGATAAGACTCTATTGCGACCCGGCCTCTGAATCCCCGTTTTGTGTTGTCTGTCCGCATACTATTTGACGTTATTTCCTCCGGTTCCAGTAGCCAACTGTGGTTCTTTATGATGTCCTGCTTAGGATCGCTCTCTCCAACGGCTGCCAAATCATTAAAGAAGGATCTGTCTCACCGCGACCCCTATCATCCCGGTTTTTTTTCGGCCCCGAGCGAGAATGATGGGACCTTTCTTCCTCTCTGCCGTTAGTCGTCACAGACGTTGCGGTAAAGGGTACATCAGCCGCTTTTTTAAAAGACTTTACCGAGCGTTCGGTAGCATACTGTGTTAAATGGACCCCCCTCTCAGAGAAATGTCAAGATATTTTTTTTAGGACAAAAAGCTCATTTTTATGCCTTTTTCTGGAATTATGTGCCTTTTTGCGATGAAGGGGAGTAACAGGGGAGGTTGGGGCTCATTTTTCCCATTCGGGCTCATATTGGAGAAAGACAATGAGATTTTTTCAAGTGAAAGAGCGATTGACCACGGCATTTGTCTACGGATAGGGCACATTAAGAATGTGCGGCCGTTCCCTCTCAGTCGTATTTTGCATGCTTAGGGGGTTTTGATAGCCAGGATTGTGGGACAATGATCTATACTATAAGCCTTTGTTTTATAAAAGCTTTTATTTTTTCCTCCTCATAGAAGAGGAAAAGAGGTTTTTCCCTTTACTTTTTTGAAAACACATGCTACCTGTAAAACAAGAAAAAAACCTTCTTGACATTTTTAGGCATATATGTAAATGTCCACTTCGAAATTTAGAGGTAAGTCCAAGAGAGTCTCATATTGCAAGGTATCGAACCGAGCCCAGGCCTACAAACCGACAAAAAACTTCTGTTCTTGCCGAAAAAAAGAAGTTTTCACGGTCTATTAACCTAACCAATGGAAATAATAAGATCTATTCAGGGGATATTCCTTATTTTCAGCAGGTGTGACGTGCTCTCAGCAGCGCACGATCTCCGCTACACCCCTTCCAATGTGTACAGCACAGGCGTTAGGGAAAAGGGACTTGCAGTTTTCTTTTAATTTAGGTAAATAAGGGGCGTGAATATTCCGACATC
>CAZMFG010000121.1:4966-6511 GCA_964565525.1 uncultured Thermodesulfobacteriota bacterium | reverse complement strand
CACTTAGACGCCGGCTTGGGGCCTCCTATTCGATAGACTTGTTGTTAAAAGGTTACAAAATTTCTTGATAAAATTGAGCAAAAAAGACCTTGCTCCCCGTCTGGGGAGATTGACATTTACCCGCAAACATCATTATTATGCTGTTGAGTATTAAAGAGAGGCCTTGAAATTATGATCTCTTTAATCAAACCAAGGAGGTGTGCTATGAGCATACGTAAAGGTTTCTACATGAGGAATTGGTTGGTTTTCATAATCCTAGTACTCTTTGCCTGTACTGCTTCCGCAACGTTCGCTAAGGATTTAAAGGAAACCAAGCCGGCGGCCGTGGGACTTTCGGCCGAACGCCTGGATAGAATTGATGCTGTATTAACAGCCGAGATTGAACAAAACAAAATCGACGGCGCGGTACTCCTGATCGCCCGCAAGGGGAAAATCGCCTACTTCAAGGCTTTCGGCATGCGGGATAAGAAAAAGGGGTTGCCGATGGAAAAGGACTCGCTATTCCGCATCTACTCCATGACCAAATCCGTCACTGCGGTGGCGGTTGCGATGTTGTTGGAAGAAGGCAAGCTCTTGCTGACAGATCCTGTCTCCAAATACATACCGTCCTTCGGCGGTGTTCAAGTGGCGGAAATCACGAAAGACAAAAAGGGCAACGAGGTCGTCACCCTGGTGGCCCCCAAAAACGCTATGACGATCGAGGACCTGGTCACGCACACTTCAGGGTTAAGCTATTTCTTCATCCCTTACCCAAAGGCCGTACAGCAGGCGTATCTGAAATCAGGTTTATTCAGGGCATCCAATGTAACAAGCGCCGAGTTCTGCGACAAGTTGGCCACGTTGCCGCTGGCCTTTGATCCGGGAACCAGATACCAGTACGGCCGCTCGTATGATGTCCTGGGTAGAATAGTTGAGGTTGCCTCCGGCATGCCGCTGGATAAATTCTTTACGGAACGTATTTTCAAACCATTGGAAATGGTCGATACTACATACCGCCTAGCAGAAAATGATGCGGACCGCCTGGTTTACCTGACCCCCCAATGGCCTCTTTATACCGATCCAACCAACCAGAAGGTAAAATTTTTAGGCGGGGGCAGCGGTTTGGTATCGACCGCCCTGGATTATGCGCGTCTTGCCCAGATGCTCCTCAATGGCGGTGAGCTGGACGGTGTCCGCGTGCTGGGCCCAAGGACCGTGGCCTTGATGACGACGGATCATTTGGGACCGCGGGGAGACCGCGATGATGCCCTGTACGTGAACTACGCCGGATGCGGGTATGGCGTAGGCTTCGATGTGTATGTCCGCGTCGAAGCAGGACGGGCATATGCCCTGGGAAATGTCGGCGAATTCCTCAAGGACGGTGCTGCCGGAACTCTCTATTGGGTCGATCCAAAGGAAGATATGGTGGCGGTTTTTATGGTGAGTTCGCCGACAAATCGATTGTATTACCGGTTTTTAATAAAAGACCTGATGTACCAGGCCATCGTAGAATAGCCAAAAAGTATGGTTAAAATATTCTGACGTGTGCTGCGGGTCTCGCCCGAG